>NZ_KV812490.1:0-280481 GCF_001813425.1 Corynebacterium sp. HMSC056E09 | reverse complement strand
TCTTCACCCCCACTAAGGCGAATCAGGCTTTTCCCACCCGCAGCCAAATCAGACGCAAAGTCCGCGATATATGTAAAACCCTGGATGATTCCATCGCATATCGCGACACCCGCCCCAAGGATGCCTACCGCTTCTCCTCCAACGGAACCTCCGCCTGGCTAGAACTCCAAGTTACTGAAGATACCGGCATTAAACTCGATGCCTTCATCCACCACACCGCTGCCAAGCATGATCTGACGATTCCGGATGCTGTCAAAAAACTGCTTTCCGGTGAGATTGAGCCACCAGCCACCGTAGTCTTACACACCTACCAAGCCTGCGATATAGATGATGCCCCGACCTTCATCGAAGGCTTCGGCTGGCGCCAAACGCCCATGCCGCATGATAAAACCCGGGATTTAACCGGCGAGGTAGCCGAAGCAGACGGCTACCAACCAGGTGTTGTCATGCGCAAACACGTCGAAGGCCGCGACGGGACCTGCCGAGTCGGCGGATGCAACAAACCAGCTTTCCTCACCCAGTTAGACCACCGACATAACTGGGCTGAAGGCGGGCCAACACACCCGAAGAACCTGGCATGTTTATGCCAAGGACATCACAACATGAAAACCGATGGCACCCTCAAATACTTGCTGGACCCCTACAGTGGGGATGTTATCTGGCTTTTCGCTGACGGTACCTGGACCATCAACGAAGCAGAAGGACCCCTGGCGCCCAAGCAAAAACGGTGGGCACAAACCGTAGCCCAACACATCACCGCCACCAGAAAACGCGTGCGTGAAGAAGCCCAACAGCTCAAACAAGAACTCGACGACTACCACGCACAACAACAAGCCAAAGCCAAGGCCGAAACCAAAGCCGAAACCCAAACCAACACCAACACCGGCGACGAGGACATCCCCTTCTAAAACCTGGGTCGTCGAATCAAACGACGAAAAAGGCGAAAACACCCGTCGATTCAAACGACGACGATGACGAAGAACAGGGGCCTAGCCCTCGTCGAATCAAACGACGACACCACTCCAAACAACCGAAAGGACAAGAACCCAAGAACACACCCACCGTCGAAAAGAACGACGACTGTATCACTCAGCCCTAGTCAGGTCTCCCCTGCTGCAGGCAGGGCCGTCGGCGTGGTTTCGTCATGCTCGTTTATATGGGGCGAATGCAGATCTACATTGCTTCAGTACCTGTCGATGACGTTGCTCGCGCGCACGACTTCTATGTCAATACGCTCGGCTTTCGAGTCAAGGTCGATGTGACCCACGGAGACTTTCGATGGCTCACGGTGACCAATGCTGAAGGTCAGGGAAATACGGAGCCCCTCCTCGAGCCAAAGGCCCACCCGGCGTCCAAGGACTACGCAGCAGCGCTCAAGGCCGATGGCATTCCTGCCACCCAGTTCTTGTCCGCAGACGTGGAGAAGGAATATAGGGAGCTCACTGAAAAGGGCGTGGATTTCACTATGGAGCCCACCGACGTCGGCCCCTCTATCATCGCTGTCTTCGATGACACCGTAGGAAACCTCATCCAACTGGTACAGCTTAAGAGATAGCGAAATTGTCGCGCCTAGTTTCTTCCGCTTCCATCGTCGCAATCATCACCGCTGTATGTATCATGCCGCTGGGCGGATGCGCGGATCGCGTCGCGGATACTTTACCGGCGCCGCTGGTCAGCACGATTCCGTCGAGCACAGGCACCGCCGATGCACCGCAGCAGTCCAGTGACACGCAAGCACCTCCTTCCCGGCAGGTAGCCAATGCCGCTGCTTTTAAGGAAGCGCTTTTCTCAACCTGGGAATCGAAGGCACCCCGTGGCCTTCCACTCCCCAGCTTGAAGAAAAATATATGAAGCCGGGAAATACACCTGGTGCCGGCGTGGTGAGCGAAGTCGTATACACCACCTCATTCGAGGCACAAACCCAACTGGTCATTGGCCTGAACAAGAAGACGCCGTATTCGGCGACTTTCCTTGAGCACCCCTAGCGCTTGGTACTCGATTTCCAAGAATAGCGGCCGCAGCAACGCTAAGGGCCCTGCCTCAGCTACTTAAGAGCTGGGTGGCAGGGCCCTCGTCCTAGTAGTTCCTAGGCGATCTGAGGATTAGTCCTCCTCAACCGGAACCAGGGAAATCTTGCCGCGGTTATCAATGTCCGCGATTTCAACCTGGATCTTGTCACCAACGTTGACGACGTCCTCGACCTTTTCGATGCGCTCGTCGCCGCCCAGCTTCGAGATGTGCACCAAGCCATCGCGGCCCGGGGTCAGGGAGACGAAGGCACCAAAGGCCACGGTCTTAACTACGGTGCCAAGGAAACGCTCGCCAACCTTGGGTAGCTGCGGGTTAGCGATGCCATTTACTCGCTCAATGGCTGCCTCAGCGGCTTCGCCGGTAGCGGCAGAGATATACACCGTGCCGTCTTCCTCAATGGAGACATCGGCACCGGTCTCCTCGGTGATGGCGTTGATGGTCTTGCCCTTCGGGCCAATGAGCTCACCAATCTTGTTCACCGGAATGGTCACAGAGGTAATGCGCGGAGCCAGGCCAGACATCTCATCAGGGCCTTCGATGACCTCAGCCATGGTGTCAAGGATGGCGGCACGGGCGTCGCGGGCTTGCTCGAGGGCGTCGGCAAGCACGTGCGAAGGAATGCCGTCCAATTTGGTATCCAGCTGCAGTGCAGTGATGAACTCGGAGGTGCCGGCGACCTTGAAGTCCATATCGCCGAAAGCGTCCTCAGCGCCGAGAATATCGGTGAGCGCCACGAACTTTTCCTTGCCATTGACCTCACCGGAAACAAGGCCCATGGCGATACCTGCCACCGGTGCCTTCAGCGGAACGCCCGCGTTGTAGAGGGACAGGGTGGATGCACAGACGGAACCCATGGAGGTGGAACCGTTGGAGCCGAGGGCCTCAGAAACCTGGCGGATGGCATAAGGGAAATCCTCGCGGGACGGGATAACCGGCAGCAAGGCACGCTCAGCCAGAGCACCGTGGCCGATTTCGCGGCGCTTCGGGGAGCCCACACGGCCGGTCTCACCGGTGGAATACGGCGGGAAGTTGTAGTGGTGCATGTAGCGCTTGGACTCCACTGGGGTCAGGGAGTCGATCTGCTGCTCCATCTTCAGCATGTCCAGGGTGGTCACACCCAGAATCTGGGTCTCGCCACGCTCAAAGAGGGAGGAACCATGGGCGCGCGGAACGAGATCGACCTCAACGCCGAGGTCGCGGATATCGGTGACGCCGCGGCCATCGATGCGGAACCCTTCAGTGAGGATCTTGTTGCGGACGATGGCCTTCATCACGGCGTTGAAAGCATTGCGGATCTGCTTGGAGGCATCGGCCTCATCGAGGTCATCAAAGTCCTCGATGAGCTGTGCCTCAACCTGCTCCATGTAGTCATTGGTAGCATCGTCGCGGTCCTGCTTGCCCGGGATAGTAAGCAGCTTCTCCAGCTTCTTGGAGGCAGCCTTTTCGACAGCAGCGTAGACATCATCCCCATAGGCCGGGAAGAGCGGGAATTCCTGGGTCTCCTTGGCGGCGCGCTCGGCCAGGCCTGCCTGCGCTTCGCACAGGGTCTTAATGAAAGGCTTGGCAGCCTCAAGGCCCTCAGCCACGGTGGATTCCTGCGGAGCCGGGGCACCTTCCTTGATGCGCTCGGCCACGTTCACGCCGGCACCCGCCTCCACCATCATGATGGCGACGTCGTCCTTGCGGCCCTTCTTCACGATGCGGCCGGCAACGACCATCTCGAAGAGAGCACGCTCGTGCTGCTCGTTGTTCGGGAAGGCCACCCACTGTCCCTTCGGGTGCTTGTCATCGGCAATCAATGCCATGCGCACGCCACCCACCGGGCCAGAAACCGGCAGACCGGAGAGCTGAGTGGAGGCAGAAGCGCCGTTGATGGCAACGACGTCGTAGTACTCCTCCGGGTCCATGGAGAGGACCGTGACAACGACCTGAACCTCGTTGCGCAACCCCTTCACGAAGGTCGGACGCAGCGGACGGTCAATGAGGCGGCAAGCCAAAATCGCCTCGGTAGAGGGACGGCCCTCGCGGCGGAAGAAGGAGCCCGGGATCTTACCCGCGGCGTACATGCGCTCTTCCACATCCACGGTCAGCGGGAAGAAGTCGAAGCCCTCACGCGGCTGGTTGGAAGCGGTGGTCGTGGACAGCAGCATAGTGTCCTCGTCCAGGTAGGTGGTCACGGAGCCACCAGCCTGTCGGGCAAGCTGGCCCGTCTCAAAACGGATAGTACGGGTGCCGAAATCGCCGTTATCCAGGGTGGCGATGGCCTCGGTAATGCCGTAGTCCTCGTCGATTGCGAACTCGACGGAGTTGTTCGTTTGATTCTTAGCGTTCTTAGCGCTCATGTATGAAACTCTCCTTGGAGCTGTCATGGCGATCTTCGGTGCCGCCTCTTCTTCGATGTTTTCTGACAACGCCCAAGGATTTTAGCAGATGGGACAAGAAAACCCCCGCACACTTGGTGCGGGGGCTAAAAAGTCGAGCGCTTAGCGGCGCAGACCCAGACGAGAAATCAGGTCGCGGTAACGGTCAACGTCGTTAGCGGCCAGGTACTTCAGCAGGCCACGACGGCGACCAACCATGAGCAGCAGACCACGACGGGAGTGGTGATCGTGCTTGTGATCCTTGAGGTGCTCGGTCAGGTTGTTGATGCGGGAAGTCAGCAGCGCAACCTGTGCCTCCGGGGAACCGGTGTCGGTCTCGTGCAGGCCGTACTCCTTGAGGATTTCAGCCTTCTTCTCGGTGCTCAAAGCCATGGAAAAATCTCCTATTGTATTTCAGTCCACATGAAATGTTGCGCCTGAAAGACGCTGCCCGTGACTACTGTGGACCGCAGTCAGCAAGCCGAAGTAGAAGTATAGAGGCTGCCCAGCTTCGACATCAAATCCTCGACGAAGCGCGCGTCGTCGACAGCAACGGCCACGCGGGTGGTGGGATTGTTTAGGCGCTCAGGGTCACCGATGGTGCGTCCGTTCTCCTCACACCGCAGATTGAGGTCGAGGCATGTGACCAGCGAAGGATCCGCTGCCACTGCCACCGCCAAGGGATCGTGGAGCCCACAACCGCCGAGGTGCGGAGACGTCGTTTTGTAGGCGCGGATGTAGTAGTCCACGATGTCCGCGTAGATCCGGCCCGTCCGCGTGCCTCGCCACTGCTTCGTATGCTCCCTGGTGAGCAACGTGCGCAACGTGACGTCGAGCCCCACCATCGTGAGGTTCTGTGCATGACGGAAGACATAGTCCGTGGCTTGGGGATCTTGGAAGACGTTGGCCTCGGCATAAGGAGTGACGTTTCCGGGCACGGTTAGCGCGCCGCCCATCATGACGATGCGGGCGTTGCGGGCAAAGTCCGGGTCCTCGCGCATGGCGGCTGCAATGCTTGTCGACGGCCCCGTCGGCACTATAACCAGGTCCTCGCCATGCTCGCGGACCGAACGGACAAGAAAGCCCACCGCATCCTCGTAGGCTTTGCGCCGCGGCGGAGGCAAGAGAACCTCGCCGAGGCCATTGCGTCCATGAATGAACGCCGAAATGGGAGCCACGCTAAAGCCCGGCCGCGTCGGGCCGGAAAAGACGGGGACGTCCGAGGCGTCGAGAAGCTCGAGCAACGCCAGCGAGTTGCGCACTCCCAAGGCCACCGGCACGTTGCCATAGGTGCCGGTGACCCCGATCAGCTCGAGGTCAGGGTGCGCAACGGCATAGGCGAGCGCGAGGGCGTCGTCGATTCCTGTGTCGAGGTCGAGGATGATCTTCATTTAGGCCTCACGGGCAAGAATCTCACGAACTCGGGCGACGTCGCGCTCCATAGCCGCTAGGAGCTCCTCAACGGAGTTGAATTTCTCCATGTCGCGCACGTGATCGACAAAATGCACGGTGGCCTCGTGGCCGTAGAGGTCGGCGTCGCGGTCCAGCACGAAGGACTCCACAGAGCGCTCCTCGTCGCCGAAGGTGGGGTTCGTGCCCACCGAAATGGCCGCTGGATAAGGAACGCCGGGTTCCATGTCTCCTTCCAAAGGGGCGCCGGTGGGCTCGACCACGAACCAGCCCGCGTAGACGCCATCGGCTGGGATGGCAACGGATTCCGGGAAGTACTGGTTGGCGGTCGGGAAACCAAGTTCCTTTCCGCCGCGCCCCGCACCACGCACGACGGGCCCAGTCACCGTGAAATGACGGCCCAGCGCCCAATTCGCGCGTGCAATATCGCCCTTGGCAAGAGCGGCGCGGATGTTGGTGGAGCAGATGCGCTCGCCGTCGTCGTCAAGCAAGGGCACGATGTCAACGCCGAAGCCGAACTCGGCTCCGAACTCCGCCAGCGCCGCCGCCGTACCAGCCGCGCCCGCGCCAAAGGTGAAGTTCTCCCCCACCACGACGTGTTCCGCATGCAAGCGCCCCACAAGGAGGTCCGTCACGTACTCGCGCGGCTCGACGCCCCGGAGCTCCTCAGTAAAGTCGATGACGAGCACGGCCTCGATGCCCATTTCTTCCGCCAGTTGCATGCGGCGCTCAAATGTAATGACGGACAACGGCGCGCGCTCCGGAAGGAACACCGAAACTGGGTGCGGATCGAAGGTCACCATGACCGCACTATGACCGTGTTCGCGCGCGTGCTCGACGGCCTTCGTCACGAGCTGCTGGTGGCCGCGGTGCAGGCCGTCGAAGACGCCAATTGTCACCGACGTCGGACCGAGGTCAGCGGGGATGCTATCGATTCCGTACCAAATATCCACGGGCACCATGCTATCCCACAGCAGACGGTGCCCTAGACTGCAGGGCATGACTGATCCGCTCGAACGTTCTGGCCTCGTGGTCGTCGACAAGCCCGCCGGCATGACCTCGCACGATGTCGTGGGAAAACTGCGGCGCTTCTTCCACACCCGCAAGGTGGGGCACGCAGGCACGCTAGATCCCATGGCCACGGGGGTGCTCATCGTGGGCATTGAGCGCGGCACCAAGTTCCTCGCCCACATGGTGGCCTCTACCAAGGCTTACGACGCGACGATTCGCCTCGGCATGGCGACCCACACCGACGACGCGGAGGGGGAAAGCACGTGGGGCGAACCGGCAACCGCTGTGGAAGATTCAGCCATTGCGCAGGAAGTTGATGCCTTGACCGGCGATATTATGCAGCGTCCGGCAGCGGTGTCCGCGATCAAAATCGATGGCAAGCGTGCCCACGAACGGGTGCGGGCGGGCGAAGAGGTTGAGATTCCAGCTCGCCCGGTAACGGTCAGCCGCTTCGATATCCTCGATACGCGGCGCACCGGAGAGTTCATTGATCTGGACGTGTCGGTGGCCTGTTCTTCAGGCACCTACATCCGCTCGCTGGCTCGGGATTTGGGGGAAGCGCTTGGCGTCGGCGGGCATCTCACCGCGCTGCGCCGCACGGAGGTAGGGCCTTTTACGCTTGACGACGCCCTCCCCCTCGACGCCCTCGAGACCTCCCCGAGGCTGTCCTTGAGCCTCGACGAGGCGCTCGCTCGTAGCTATCCGGTCTTGGAGGTCACCGATGACGAGGCTCAGGCCTTGGCCATGGGTAAGTGGCTGGAGCCGCGTGGGTTGAAAGGCACCTACGCGGCCGTCGATCCGCAGGGCCGATCCGTCGCCCTAATCAAAGAGAAGGGCAAGCGCCTGGCCACGGTTTTTGTCGCTCGCCCCTCCACTCTTTAGTTCTCAAAGTTGAGCGCCGGGACGGCGGCGGCGACGATGACATAGCCGTCCCGAATGATCCAGTGGCCGGTAATGAACGGCACCGGGGTCGGTCGCGCTAGGAGGTAGGAGACTAAAGTTCCGTCGAGGCGCAAGTCAATTTCGGCCTGATCGAAATCGAGCCACCGCCGCGTCATGGGGAACCACGTCTTGTAGGTGGCTTCCTTCGCACAAAACAACAGGCGGTCCGGGCAGGAGATGCCCGCCGCGCGGAGGCGGGACAACTGCGGCATCTCCCCTGGCCGGGCGATCATCGTCAACACGTGTTCCGGCAAGGGCTCCGCTGGCTCGGCGTCGAGTCCCATCGAGCGCACGTGTGTGGTGGGCGCTGCCACCGCTGCGCGCAACCCCTCGGTGTGCGTCATCGATCCCGTGTAGCCTTCCGGCCACAGCGGCATGCCCCGCTCACCGCGCAGAATAGGTTCGTCGCCGGTGTAGTTAAGCTCCTTCAGCGCGCGGTGAGCGCACCAGCGGGCATCCCCAAATTCCGACTTGCGGACGTCCACGGCCTGCGAGACCACAGCGCGCTCCTCAGGGGATAGGTGATGGAAATTGAGGAGATTAGTCATCGACTCTTCCGTGCGCACGTAGCAGTAGCGCGCAGACTCTGGGAAGAGGGAAGGCTCAAGCATGCTCGGCCCTCCCCGTCGTCTCATCGATGGTGAGCACCGGATACGGCCACTGCTGGAGGCCACCGTGTGCCTGCCATTCACGCGGATACCCTAGCGAAACCTCGATGTGGTCCACACCGTCGATATTGGCTCGGTTTGGCATGTGAAGATGCCCATAGACCACGGCTTTGGCGTTGTAGCGCCGCGGCCACGAACGCGTGTGGCGGGTACCGCACCACAAGGCCACTTCGGGCCAGCGCAAGTAGAGGGTCGGCTCCTGGACCAATGGCCAGTGATTGATGAGGACGGTCTCCCCTTCCACCCGGGACAGGCGCTTAATTGAATAGGCCAGCCGGTCCCAGCACCAAGCACGCACATCGACGAAGGGGGCAATGGCGAATTCATCGGTCATGACGATTTGCTTTTGCTTTGCGCTCGCAAGCTCTTGTTCGACCGTGGTCCCCGGCGGGCGAAAGCTGTAATCGTACAGCGTAAACAGCGGGACGACGGTCACCCCTCCGAAGACCGGATAAGGATCCTCTGGGGTAATCACGCCGATCTCACGGCAGCCTTCAACAAGCCGGTCGTATTTTGCGCGCCCCTTAAATGCGTCCTGTCCCCGAGAAAACAGCTCATGGTTGCCGGGCACCCAAATGACGGTGGCATAGCGGTTCTTCAGCCGCGCCAAGGTGTTGATCACTAGGTCAATGCGCTCGGCGACGTCCCCTGCGACGATCAACCAGTCATGGGGATTCGGCGGTACGAGTTCATCGATGCGCTCACCGTTGACTCGCACCGCCGCGTGGAGATCGGAGACGGCCCACAGAGTGGTCATAATGCCTCCTTCACACGAACACTCCCTCTACTTCTACCACAGGCTTAGACCCGCGCCCACCGCATCGAGCGAAAGCGCCAGACGACGCCTACCATGCGGATGAAGATGAACGCGGCGATCCCGCCCCATACTCCGCTAAGCCCGGTGCCAAGAGCAAAAGCCAACCAGACGCCGGGAAGGAAGCCTAGAAGTACCGCCGCCAAGGTCAGCGTGCGAAGAAAAGCTGCATCCCCAGCGCCGAGGAGAACGCCGTCCAAGGCGAAGACCACCCCGCCGATGATGACGAGGAAAGTCATAACCCACCAAGGTCCGGAGATCACCTCGAGGACTTCCGGGCTCGTGGTGAAGATCCGCGGGATGATCCCGGAACCAAGCGCAAGAATCACAGCAAGTCCAAGGGAGAAGGACGTCGAATAGAGCGTCACCTTAGTACCCACCGTGCGGGCGTAGCGCGCTGAGCCTGCACCCAGTGCCGCGCCGGTCAAGGCCTGGGCGGCAATTGCCAGTGAATCCAGCACAAGGGACAAGAAGTTCCACAACTGCATCAAGATTTGATGCGCGGCCAGTTGTGCGGTTCCGATGCGCGAAGCCACAGCTGCTGCGGATAAAAAGGCCACTTGGAAACTCAACGAGCGCACAATGAGATCGCGCCCCAGCACGAGCTGCCGGCGTACGACGCGCCAGCGGACTTCCCACGAGCCGGTATGCTCGCGGCGCAGTTCCCTGAGGAAGAATGCCGCGATGATTCCCATCCCCAACACCGTGGCTAAGGCTGACCCCTGCAGCCCCCACAAGTGCACGAAAATAGGCACTGCACTAGCGCCAGGAATCATACCGGCAAGTGTGAAATACAAGGGCTTGCGGGTGTCTTGTACGCCTCGCATCCAACCGTTACCAGCCATCGTGATGAGGGTAAAGGGAATCGCGATGGCGGCGATGCGCAGCCACTGTGCGGTCCCCTTCGCTGTTTCGGGGTTGCCGGTCAACCAGGAGGCAAAGACCCCGGCGAAGAGCCACATAAGGACCGCTAGGACCAGGCCGACGCCGACCGCAACCCACGTGGCCTGAACGCCTTCGGCTACAGCTTCCTCACGTTTGCCTGCACCGAACAAACGCGAAGCACGCGCGGTTGTGCCATAGGACAAGAAGGTCAGCTGGGTAGTGACCACCGAATGGATCGTGGCCGCAGCCCCCAGCGAGGCCAGATCCTGCGCGCCCAACCGTCCCACTACCGCGGTGTCCAGAAGCAAATACAGCGGCATGGCCGCTAAGACACCCAAAGCGGGCACGGCAAGGCGGAAGACTTCCGCCGCAGAAACCTTGACGGGTTGCTCGGAAGCCATTTAAGACAACACACCTACCAGCTGCGCAATAACCTCCTCAGGCGTGCCGTGCGCGGTATAGCCGGCGGCTGGAATATGGCCTCCTCCGCCAAAGGTGAGGGCCACCTCGGCACAGTTCACTGCTGAGGAGCGCAGAGACACCGCCCACACTTCAGGGGCCTGTTCCTTGAACACAACCCCGATGTCTGTGCCTTTCAGGGCGCGGACATAGTCGACGAAGGACTCGATCGCGGAATCTGCGTGCGTACTGACTTCCTCATGCGGCACGAAGAGGACAGCGAGGCGGTGCTCTCCTGCTGCTTCGATCCTGAGGCCCGAGAGGACGCGACCGATCATCTGCAGGTCATCGGCGGTGCTGGCGTCCATAAGCTCCAACGCGATCTGCTTGGTATCAAGCCCATAGAGCATCAGGCGCGCGGCAATATCGTGCATCGCTGGGCGGCCCCACCGGAAGTTACCTGTGTCGGTCACTAGCCCGGCGTACAGACAGTGCGCGATGACGCGATCAATCTGAATGGACAGCCTATCTAAGATATCGAGCAACACCACCGTGGTGGACTCACATACCGGATCCACAACATTGATCGCACCAAAGCCATCGTTAGAAGCGTGGTGATCGATGCACAGGACGCGCCCAACGGCCGCCATCTCCTCAATGCCCCGTGCTACCGACCCAGTCCGGTCGATCGATCCGCAGTCCACAGTGACATAAAGGTCATAGCCCTGCGGGAGCTCATCCACCAACTCGATTTCATCCACGGTGGGAATGGAAAACAGGTTGGCGGAAATGTCTCGGCGCTGGCCAATCACGGTGCGGGTCTGCTTACCGCGCTGACGAAGCGCCAAGGTGAGGGCGGCCGCAGAGCCAACGGCGTCGGCGTCAGGGCGCAAGTGGGTAATGATGCAAATGCTGCTGGCCTGGACCAGCGCATCAACTGCGGCTTCGTAGTTGGTTCGTGACACTTAGTCTTCTTCCTCATCCGAGGTCTTATACGGGTTCGCATCCCCAGCCGGCTTCGCGCCTTCCTTCAGCTTGGCCAGTTCTGCATCGCGTGCACGTGCGCGTGCAAGCACATCCTCCATGTGAGCGGAGGCTTCAGGGACGGTATCGAGCTCAAAAGACAACGTCGGGGTAAAGCGAACGGACAGCTCATCACCCACGATCTTGCGCAATTGGCCCTTGGCCCTTGTGAGAGCTTCGGCCGCCTGGTCAAAATTCGGCTCGGAATCAATATCCGTTCCGCGCACCGTGTAATACACGGTGGCATCATGCAGGTCACCCGTAACGCGGGCATCTGTGATGGTAACCAGTTCAAGGCGGCGATCCTTAATCTGGCGTTCAATCGCACTCGCAACGATTGTCTGAATGCGCTTAGCCATGCGTGCGGCGCGTGCGTGATCAACCATGGTGAAGCTCCTTTGCGTACGGTTACTGGCAACTAGTCTAGGATACCGATTCGCCGCCGTTCGGCCGAAACGACTAAAGCCCAGCCAGAATATTTACTGGCTGGGCTTTAGTATCTGAGCTCTGTTACTGAGTGAAGAACTCAGGTGCGGCTAGTCGCGCGGGACCTCGACTTCTTCGAAGGCCTGAATGATATCGCCTACCTGGATATCCGGGTAGGACAGAACCATACCGCACTCATAGCCGGCATTAATCTCGTTGGCGTCATCCTTCTCGTGGCGCAGGGACTCGATCTTGGCATCGGAGGTAATGACGTTTCCGTCGCGCACGAGGCGCACCTTGCCGTTGCGCTTGACCTTGCCCTCGGTAACCATACAACCGGCAATGGTGCCGACCGCGGAGGACTTGAACAGCGCGCGGATCTCCGCTGCACCGGTGTCGCGCTCCTCGTAGATGGGCTTGAGCATGCCCTTCAGCGCTGCCTCGACCTCTTCGATAGCACGGTAAATCACCGTGTAGTAGCGGATATCAACGCCCTCAGCGTTAGCTTCCTCAGTTGCCTTACCCTCAGCGCGGACGTTGAAGGCGATGATGACGGCGTCGGAGGCAGCAGCCAAGGTGACGTTAGTCTGCGTCACCGCACCAACACCACGGTCGATGATGTTGAGCTGTACCTCGTCGTCGACCTCGATATCCAAGAGGGCGTCTTCCAGTGCCTCGACGGAACCGGCGTTGTCGCCCTTAAGGATGAGGTTGAGCGTCGAGGTTTCCTTGAGCACTGCATCCAGATCCTCGAGGGAGACGCGCTTGCGCGCCTTCGCCTGCAGAGCGGAACGCTTGCGGGCATCGCGCTGTGCTGCAATCTGGCGAGCCACGCGGTCGTCCTCAACAACCAAGAGGTTATCGCCGGCACCTGGTACGCCATTGAGACCCTGCACCTGGACCGGGCGGGACGGACCGGCTTCTTCCACATCGTTACCGAATTCATCGAGCATACGACGCACGCGGCCATGGGCATCGCCGACCACGATGGAATCACCGATGCGCAGCGTACCGCGCTGGATGATGACCGTAGCCACCGGGCCTCGACCGCGGTCGAGGTGAGCCTCGATGGCAGAGCCCTGCGCGTCCATGTCCGGGTTAGCGGTGAGCTCTAGGGAAGCGTCCGCGGTCAGGATGACAGCCTCGAGCAGGTCGTCGATGTTGATGTTGTTCTTCGCAGAAATATCCACGAACATCGTGTCGCCGCCGTACTCCTCCGGAACAAGTCCGTACTCAGTGAGCTGACCACGAATCTTGTCCGGGGAAGCTTCCGGCTTATCAATCTTGTTAACCGCGACGACCACAGGGATATCCGCTGCCTTCGCGTGGTTGATTGCCTCGATGGTCTGCGGCATCACGCCGTCATCAGCAGCAACCACCAGGATGGCCAAGTCGGTGGACTTAGCACCGCGGGCACGCATGGCGGTAAACGCCTCGTGACCCGGGGTATCCAAGAAGGTGATGGTTCGCGGACCGTCTTCAACGTCCACCGTGGTTTGGTAAGCACCGATGCCCTGCGTAATGCCGCCGGCCTCGCCCGCACCTTCGTTGGTCTTACGGATGGTATCCAGAAGGCGGGTCTTACCGTGGTCAACGTGACCCATCACGGTCACGACTGGCGGGCGCTTCTCAAGGGCTTCTTCGCCGCCCTCGTCCTCACCAAATTGCAGGTCGAAGGACTCGAGCAGCTCGCGGTCCTCATCCTCAGGGGAGACAACCTGGACCTCGTAATTGATCTCCGAGCCCAAGAGCTGCAGGGTGTCCTCAGATACGGAGGCCGTAGCGGTCACCATCTCACCGAGGTTAAAGAGCGCCTGCACCAATGCTGCGGGATCCGCACCAATCTTCTCAGCGAAGTCAGCCAGGGAAGCACCGCGGCGAAGGCGAACAACCTTACCGCCGCCATCAGGCAAGCGTACGCCGCCTACCTCATGCTTCTGCTGCTCTTCAAACTCATGGCGCTTCTGACGCTTCGACTTCTTGCCGCGACGCGGTGCGCCACCGGGACGTCCGAATGCACCAGCGGTGCCACCGCGGCGTCCGCCGCGTCCACCACGGAAACCTCCGTGGCCTGGACCGCCGTGGCCTGGACCACCACCGCGGCCGCCACGACCGCGACCGCCGCCGCCGCTACCTGCGGCCTTCGACGGCATGCTGGCCGGATTAGGATGCGAAGGCATCATCGCTGGCGAAGGACGACGTCCACCGCCACGGTTGCCATCGCCTTGCGGGCGTGCGCCGCCCTTACCGCCGCGGTTATCTCCCGGCTTGCCGCCAGAGCGCTGACCCTTGCTTCCGCCCGGGCGCGGCCCTGGGCTGGGTCGATCACTGGAGCTACCCGTGGAGAACGGGTTATTGGCCACGCGGCGGGTACCGCCAGGCTTCGGCATAGAACGCGGGGTAACTGCGCGTTCGCCACCCTTGCGCTGTGCTCCGGGCTTTGGAGCGCCGCCCGGCTTCGGGGCACCGCCCGGCTTGGGAGCGGCACCCGGCTTGGGGGCGCCGCTCTGCGTCGGAGCAGCACCTGGCTTCGGGGCACCACCTGGCTTGGGGCCAGGTTTTGGTGTGGCTGCTGGCTTCGTTTCTGCCGGCTTCTTCTCTGCAGTCTTCTTGGCAGCAGATTTCTTGGCAGCGGAAGCAGGGGTGGCTGCAGACGTGTTCTTGTCTGCGGGCTTGTCGTTGCCACCCTTTGCTTCATAGTGTGCGCGCATCTTCTTGATCACCGGCGGTTCGATGGTCGAGGATGCGGTCTTGACGAACTCGCCTTGTTCCTTCAGCGTGGCGAGCAGTTCCTTGCTGGTTACACCGAGCTGCTTTGCCAACTCGTGTACGCGTAGCTTTCCGGGCACTTGTCTCCTCTTTAATCTTTCTAGGAGCCAAGGCCGCGGAACACGGCTTGACCCCTAGTTAATGGCTATGGACTTTCATCGCTGATGCTGCTTCATCGTTGTGCGCTCATCAGTGTTCGGTCTTCCTTTTTAACTCTGGGCCGCACGGGCGATTGCCCGCCGACTGCACCTGCTGCTGAGCAGCGAGGTACTCACGTACGTGACCTGTGTCCACGTCTGTGGACAATCGGAGCGCGCGCCTGAAGGCACGGGTTCGCTCCGCCAGCTCTACTGCTTCCAGATCCGGTCTAATCCACGCTCCCCTCCCGGGAAGGCGGCGGCCTGGATCCGGAACAACACGGCGTCCTGAAGGATCGTCCCTATCGGCGACCACCCTGAGCAGTTCCGTGTCGGGATGCTTTTGACGCGTAGCAATACACGTGCGGAGCCGCTGTCCTTGAGACATCCAACTCCTTACGTCGTATCGCCACTATTCCTGCGCCACAGCATTCCTGCATGTGGGCCGTTGTCTACTCTACGCGAAAACGGGCCAAACCTTTAATCCCACCGCAGGCCCGTCGGAAAGCTAATCGCGAGCGGCATCAGAGTGAATATCAATCTTCCATCCAGTCAGGCGCGCCGCGAGGCGGGCATTCTGGCCTTCCTTACCGATTGCGAGCGAGAGCTGGTAATCCGGCACAGTCACCTTGGCCACTTGCGCCTCCGAGTCGAGGATCTCTACGCGCACGACCTTTGACGGAGCAAGAGCGTTGCCCACATAGACGGCAGGATCTTCGTTGAAATCGATGATGTCAATCTTCTCACCACCAAGTTCACGCATCACGTTGCTCACGCGCGAACCCTTCGGGCCGATGCACGCGCCCTTGGCATTGAGCCCCTTAACGTGACCGCGCACGGATACCTTCGAGCGGTGGCCAGCCTCGCGGGCAATAGCAATGAGCTCAACCGAGCCATCAGCAACCTCTGGGACCTCCAGCTCGAACAGGCCACGCACCAGCTCAGGGTGAGTGCGCGACAACGTGATCTGCACCTTGGCTCCGGTGCGGTTCACGCCCACGACGTAGGCCTTAACGCGGTCGCCATGCTCGAGCTTCTCCCCCGGCAGCTGCTCGGCGGGCAGCAGGAAAGCATCCTGCGAGTCGTGTTCGGTACCCAGCTGCACCACGACGACGCCGCGCTTGTTCGCGTGAATATCGCGCTGGACGACGCCCGACACAACCGTTCCGGTGAGCTCCGAATAGGAATCGTAGGTTCGTTCCGCCTCATTCTCGCGCAGCTTACGCAGGATGGCATCGCGGACCGCCTGCGCGCCGATGCGCCCAAAGTTGTCGGGAGTGTCGTCGTATTCACTGATGACCTCTCCAGTCTCCGGATCACTCTCGGTCACGACGACGGTGACAGCACCGCTATCGGCGTCGATGTCGACGCGAGACTTCGTACCTTCCGCCTTGGTCTCGGCTGACTCGGCACGGTGATCCAGGTAGGAATACAAAAGGGCACCCGCAATCGCTTCGAGCAGGTCCTTTACCGGGACGCCGCGCTCGCGCTGAATCGTGCGAAGTGCCTCTAGGTCAATATTCACTTGTTAGTCCTCTCGGGTTGCCGAGTTCTGCTCGGCGAAGTCGAACGTCTGCTGTGCCGCCTCCAGCTCCATGGCTGAAGGTTGGGCAAATTCAATTTCTACCACTGCGCGGCTTAGATTTTCCAATCGCTCAACCTGATAGCGCACCTCCTTTTTCACAGTGGTGATGAGCGCCACGGATTCTTCATCCTCGGACAGCGCTCCGATACGGGCGACGCGGGTCGTGCCAGGTTCCTCGGTGAGCGCGTAGCCCACGAGCCTCCCTTGGTTGCGGCGCCAGTGGCGCGGGGCACTCAGCGGAAAGTCCACCCCCGGCGTCGACACCTCCAGGGTGTAACCCGCGCCAAAGTTGAGGGTGCCCGCCTCTTCCTGTGCATCAAAGAGCGCCGAAATCTCCTGCGAGAGCTCCTCAATGAGATCGGAACTTGGGCGTTCGTCACCGTCAACACGGATGATGACCTGAGATTTCTTTCCTGCACGAGTGGTCTTCACGTCCTCGATGTCGAGGCCGCGCGCGGCGGCGACAGGCTGCAGGATTTCGGTTAGTTGCGCGGGTGTTGGGAATGCCATGCGCTCTAGACTAGGACACCCGGGTAGGGTCTATCGCGTGAACCGCCGAGTAGTTGTGCCCACCCTCTTAGTCTGCGCCGCCCCCTGGCTGGGCGGCTGCCAAGCCACCGACGCGATCGTGGATTATTTTGGCCCCCATGCAGACCCTACGTTGACCTCTCTGGCTCACGATGCCAGCGCCGACGCCCACGCACTGCAGAAACTCGATCCCGATGCCGCGTCCCTGCGCGCGCAGCACGCAGACGAGCTTTACTCCGAAATTGAGCGCCTCTGCGGCCGCGACGAGGAAGGACACGTTCCGCGCTCCTGCGAAGTGAATCGTGAGGGTGAAGCACACGAGGCCACCGATGCGGCTGCCGTGCTTGCCGCAGCTTCTTCATCGACTGAGGAGCAGCTTGACGCGGTCTCCCCGGAATCTCGGCCCTTGCTCGTCGCCCAAGCCATCGCAATGGAGGCCCGCTCCACCGATGAACCGGGCGCTGTGCCGGAGCTGACGGAGGGTGACGCTGACCTCGCCACCGAACTCTTGGACTGGGAATACCAGCAGGTGTATGCCTTGGACTTTGCTCGTTCCTATGTCACACCTGACGTCGAAGAGCTGGTTGATGAGCGCCTCGCTCTGCACGAGAGCCGCGTCCTCGCACTCCAAGAAGCAGTAGCCAAAATCGGACCAGTGCCACAGCCCGCAGCGGCCTACACCTCGTCCTCCGGTGAGCTGCCCGTAGACGCCGCCTCAGCGCGCGCGTTCCTTGACGACGTCGCGCATAGTGACACGGTGACATGGGCCTTCGCCGCCTCACAGGAGGCGCCCAACCAAGCGGCACCCAATGCTGAATGGCGAAGCTGGCTTATTTCTGTAGCCGCCCAATCTCACCGCATCAGTGCAGCTTAATTCCTCCCTCGCGGGCTCGATTTTCCTGAGCTACCGACGTTTGGCGTTCTTTTCGGCGTACAGCGACCAGGCATAGCGCATGACCGGAATCTGCAACGGCAGACGCACCGCGTGGTAGATCTTCTTGCCGGTTGATGCCTTGCCGCTTTCTAAGTCCCTGTAGGCCTGGTAGAAGTTCGCCGGCCACACGGCGGCGAGCAAAGCTAGGGCTGAAAGGCCGCCTGCAGGCCGCGTCGATGGGTTCGCCAGGAGCGCACCGGTAACCACTTCCCAGGCGCCAGAGGTGAAGTTGTAGAAGCGAGCCGACCCTGGAAGTTGTGGCGGGATGATGGACTCGAAGGGCTTCGGCTTAGCAAAATGCAGCACTCCCATGGCAGAGAGTGCTGCAGCCATTGAATATGCCAGTGCGGGGTGGTGAGAACTCATACCCGCGAGCCTACGCGCTTAACGCACCTAGCCGCGGATGAGCTCCGTTAAGGTGTCCACGATGGAGTCTGCGGGGACCTCACGCGTTTCGCCGCCACGGATGCGCAACTCAATGATGCCGTCCTTGAAGGAGCGGCCCAGGATGGCGATAAAGGGCATACCCAGCAGCTCCGCATCCTTGAACTTCACGCCCGGGGAGACCTTGGGGCGGTCGTCGAAAAGCACCTCGATGCCAGCGCGATCTAGGTCCTCCACCAGCTTCTGACCGGCCTCGAGGGCAGCGGCGTCCTTGTTGGCCACGGCCACGTGCACCTGGTACGGGGCCACGGCCACCGGCCAGTTGAGGCCCTTCTCATCGTGGCGCTGCTCCGCCAGCACGGCGAGCATGCGCGTGACACCAATGCCATAGGAGCCCATGGTCGGCACGGCACGCTTGCCGTTCTCATCCAGAATCTGGACGTCGAATGCTTCGGTGTACTTGCGGCCCAGCTGGAAGATGTGGCCCAACTCAATGCCGCGCTCCAGGGTCAGAGTGCCCTGACCGTTCGGCGCCGGGTCACCCTCCTTGACCTCCGCGGCCTCGATGAACTCATCCACGGTGAAATCACGGCCGGCCACCAAGCCGACGACGTGACGCTGCGGGGCATCCGCGCCGGTAATCCAGGACGACCCGGAAACTACGCGCGGGTCGGCATAAACCTTCACGTCGTGGGCATTCAGGACACGCGGGCCAACGTAGCCCTTGACCAGGAAGGAATTCTTCTTGAAGTCACCTTCACCGGCGAGCTCAAACTCGACTGGCTCCAGCGACGCTTCGAGGCGCTTTTCATCCAGCTCGCGGTCACCCGGAATGAGAACGGCGGCCAGCTCCCATTCCTTCTCTTCCTCAGCGGCCGCGGGCGCAGCCACCTTGATCATCATGCACTTGAGGGTGTCTGCGGCGGTGACCTCGTGGCCGTCGACAGTAATGCCGGCGCTGTTAGCCCACTCCACCAGGGACTCGATGGTCTCGGAATTCGGAGTCTCGTGCTCCTGGGCCTCCGGCAGACCGTCGAAGGGAATCTCCTCCGGCGCCTGGGTCACTACTGCTTCCACGTTGGCAGCGTAATCGCCCTCCGTGGCGCGGACGAAGGTATCTTCACCCACCTCGGACACGGCAAGGAACTCCTCGGAGGCCGAGCCCCCCATCGCACCGGAGGTGGCCTTACAGATCGCGTAATCGATCTCTAGGCGGTCAAAGATGTTCTGGTAGGCCTTGCGGTGGCGGGCATAGGACTCATCGAGCCCCTCGTCCGTCATGTCGAAGGAATAGGAGTCCTTCATGGTGAACTCGCGGCCGCGCAGCACGCCAGCGCGCGGGCGCTCCTCATCGCGGTACTTCGTCTGAATCTGGTAGAGCGTGACCGGGAAGTCCTTGTAGGAGGAATACATATCCTTCACCGCGGTGGCGAACATCTCCTCATGGGTCGGGCCCAGCAGCATGTCCGCGCCCTTGCGATCCTTAAGCCTGAACAAGTTATCGCCGTATTCCGTCCAGCGGTTCGACTGCTCATAAGGATCGCGCGGCAGCAGCGCCGGGAAGAGCATCTCCTGGCCACCGATGGCGTTCATTTCCTGGCGGATAACGTCTTCGATCTTGCGCATGGCGCGCAGTCCCAATGGCAACCAGGTGTACACACCCGGCGCGACGCGGCGCACATAGCCTGCGCGGACGAGAAGCTTGTGGCTGGGGACTTCGGCATCAGCCGGATCCTCACGAAGAGTGCGGAGGAAAAGCTCAGAAAGACGTGTAATCATGGTTGTTCAGTCTACATCGCTAGCATGTAGCCATGCTGATCATCCTCCCTCCTTCTGAGACCAAAGCACACGGCGGCAGCGGCGCGCCCCTCAACTGGGAAGAGCTCTCTTTCCCCGCGCTGAATCCGATACGCCAAGAAATCGCTGCTGAATTGTCTTCTTTGGACCTCGACGAGGCGCAAAAGGTGCTCAAGCTCTCGGAGAAGCTGCGCGGGGAAGCCGAGTCCAACCGCGAGTTGGCGTCCTCCCCCACCATGCCCGCCCTTGAGCGATTTACGGGCGTGCTGTACGACGCCCTCGATTCCCCCTCCCTTCCCCCAGCCGCGCGTCAACACCTCGCTGTGGGTGATGCGCTCTTTGGGTTGCTGCGCGCCGATGACTCCATCCCGCACTACCGTCTTTCTGGTGGCACGAAGCTGGGTGGGCGCACGCTGAAGTCACGCTGGGGTACGGCCATCACGGATGAGCTGCGCGCGCTTGTCGACGCTGGCGAGTTCCTCATCGATATGCGCTCGGGCACCTACCAGCAGCTGGGCAAGCTCAAAGAAGCCTCCACGGTGCGCGTGGAGTCAGTGCAAGAGGACGGCTCCCGCAAGGTGGTCTCTCACTTCAACAAGCACTACAAGGGGGAGCTCGCTCGCGTACTCGCCCTCCAGGGCGAGAGCGTCTCCACCCTCGAGGATGCCGCCCGCGTAGCCCACGAGGCGGGCATAAGCACCGAACTGCGCGGCAGCGAGCTGGTGCTCGTGGTCTGATTTATCTATTTATCAATTTATCTACGCCCGCCGATTTATCTATTTATCAATTTATCTGCCTGCTATATACTTCCAGCATGACTGGAAACCCTTTTCGCCCAACCTTTGGTGCCAGCCCACTTAAGTGGGCTGGCCGCAGTGCGGTCCTCAATGACTTCACGGTTGGGCTCGACGGCGGAGTTGGCAACCCTAATCGCGCAATGCTTATTAGCGGTCATCGTGGGATGGGCAAAACGGTCCTGTTGACTGAGCTCGAGGACATCGCAGCCCAACAAGGATGGGCTGTTATTCGAGTCAGTGGTCGAAGCAATTCAGTCACTCAGCTCATCGACTCCATCATCCCAGAAAAGATCAACCAGCTGGCTTCTCCATCAACCCGTCGAATCAAAGACATACGTATAGCGGGCCTCGGTGGCATTGGTACTGAAGAGATTGGTACGCCACCAGTGCCAACATTAGAATCGCGCTTGCGCGAACTCTCCGCTCATCTCCGAGACAGCGGAATTCTACTTACTATCGATGAGATTCAGGACGCCGATCCTCATGACCTTGAGATAATCGCAGTCGCATTCCAGCATCTTGTTCGCGATGAACTCGACGTTTCCATCGTGATGGCAGGGCTTACTGCCGGTGTTGACAAGCTTCTACACCTGCCGGGAACAACGTTTCTGCGCCGTGCCCGCAGATTTCACCTAGGACCTGTTAACCCGCAAGCTACGACCAGCGCTTTCAAAGATACGGCAGCTTTGACTTCGATTGCTTTCAACGACGAAGCCGCCGACCGCGCTACTGAAGCGAGCCACGGTTATCCCTTCCTCATCCAGCTCATCGGGTACTTGGCCTGGAACGCTGCATCCCAAGCCAGTGAGACGACCATTTCCTCAACAACCGTCGACGCAGTTCTTGGTGAGGCAATCACGACAATGGGAACCCAAGTGCACGATCCTGCGGTACGTGCGCTCAGCCAACGACAACTTGAGTACCTTCACGCGCTGGCTGATATCGCAGATGAGGCGGGGACGGCCACATCTGGCGCTATCGCTCACGAGCTGAAGACAACGACGACGTCTCTCAGTGAAGTGCGCGCGCGTTTGCTAGAGCAGGGGCTTATCGATGCCCCACGGCACGGCACGGTTGCTCTCGCCCTGCCGTACCTCCGCGATTATCTTCACGCAGGCGGCGAACAAACCTACGTGGACTAAACGTTACTGATTACACCAGCGGGTTATAACGCAAACTATTGCGTTTGAGCTCGCACTCAGTGGCGATAGAGATGCCGGAGGCAATCTTTCCGCGCTCACGAAGGCGGAACATGGCGTCCACGACGCGATCACGCAAGCCCCATGGATCGATGGTGTTGATGTAGACCTTCGTGCCGCCTTCAAAGCCGGCCAAGGTCGATACCCTGAGCTTGATCATCACGCGCCACGGCTGCGGCAGATCCACGCTGGGTGGGCGGTGGTGCCACTCTTCATTGCATGCCACATCCGGCCCCACTGCGGCGTGTGCTGCATGGATCAGATCCGACATCCCGCGGACTTCGCCAGGTGTTTGTGCCCATGGTTCGCAGCGGGGCGACTTGGAGAAGATCTCCAGGGTGGGATACCTGTGGCCAAAACCAGCGAAGAGCACCGCATAGTCATTCTCTGCGATAACGAGGTTGCGCTTTGCCGCATACCCAACTGCCCAATCGTTGTACATGTTGGGGTGTGCGCGCAGAATCGCATTTTCTTGCTGGGCTGCCATGCCCAGAGCATCAATTGCGACGAGCTGCTTGTGCAGGTGGTCGAAGGACGCGCCCGCCGGTGCCAGCCAGTTCTGGAACACGGCGACATAAGAGGCATAGCGGTTTCGCTGGTAGAGCTCGCGCGTTGATTCCGCAGTAAACGTGGTGAGCAGGAAGTGCTCATCGGGGCTCAGCGTGCCGGAGGAAGCCAGCTGACTGTCGTCGACCGCACCTTCCACGAAGTGGCGCGAAGAAATGATGACATCGTGCCCACCGCCGAAGAAGCCATCGGCGAGGGCGAGGAGGGAGTCGTCGTCCAGCGCGGCGTCCTTGCCCGCCGCCTTGAGCTTGGTGCGCACCACGTTGAGTACGTGCAGGCGCCCGGCCTCATCGGCTTCATATTTCTCCTTGTGCTGAGCTAGGTCTGGGTCCATGGTGAAGCCATAGTTCTCATGCCAGTAGTCATAAGACACGATCTCAAAAAGGTTAGGAACCCGGCGAAACACCGGCTGGGTTGTGTCCAGCTCGTGCGGAAGGAGCCCGCGCTGGATCTCCCCCGAGGCCAGGATGCGGGACTTTTCCGGCGGGGTGTCCAGCATGCGCCCGGAGCAAAAAGCACAGCTGTGCGTCAAGGCGTCGGCCGTCAGGGGCTGCGGATCCTTCGCTGGACGCGAGAGCGGACGGTTTCCACGTCCCGGCACCGTCCACACCTCCGTTCCGGAGAAAGGGTTGACCTGTTTGACGGTCCCATCCGCCATGGTCTGGATAGGTTCGACGCGGCTAAAGAGTGCTTCGCTCATGCAGCCCAGCGTAGACCTCCCTGCTCACCGGTGCGACTAGACTTAAGCCTCATGCAGCACCGATTCTTTGAAGTAGATGTCTTTGCCACTGGGCCGTTTACGGGAAATCCCCTTGCTGTGGTGGCGGATGCCGACGGCTTGAGCACCGAAGAGATGCAGCGCATCGCACACTGGACAAACTTTTCGGAGACAACCTTCCTGTGCTCGCCTACGGATCCACGTGCAGACTACCGAGTGAGGATTTTTACCCCGTACGAGGAGTTTCCTTTCGCCGGCCACCCGACGCTGGGCAGCGCGCGCGTGGCGGCGGAACTGCTCGGAAAGAACGGCACCCTGATTCAGGAATGCGGAGTTGGGTTGGTCACCGTACGCCAGGAAGAGGGCCGCTTCGCCTTCGCTACCCCGCCCTTGGTGCGTGACGGGGCGCTCAACGACGCGGAGCAGGCCGAAGCGGCAGCTGTCCTCGGAATCGGCCAAGAGAGCATCGTTGACTCCGGCTGGGTGGACAACGGTCCTGGCTGGCGCCTAGTCCAACTCGAGTCTGCCGAGGCCGTGCGCGGGCTTAACCCCAAGCCCACCCCGGGCGTCAAGGTAGGCGTGGTCGGCCTCACCGAAGCCGAAGATCCGGCATACGAAGTCCGCGCCATCACCGGGCAATTCGAGGATCCCGTCACAGGTTCTTTCAACGGCGGAGCGGCCCAATTCCTCCGCGCCAAGGGCGTTGTACCTGCCCGCTATACCGCTGCACAGGGCGGCCAGGTAGGACGCAATGGCCGCGTCTATATCGATGACGATGGCGAAGACATCTGGGTCGGCGGCAACGTCCACGTACGCGTTCGCGGAACCCTGGAGTCCCAGGGATGACTGATCATTCCCTCCCCTTCGAGCTGCACAATGATTTTGCACAACGCCTGCCCCACATGGTCTCAGCGAGCCGCGGGGAAGAACAGCCAGCGCCACGAATCCTAATTCTCAATGAGCACCTAGCCGCCGAATTAGGACTCGATCCGGACTGGTTGCGCAGCGAAGCCGGACTAGCATTCCTTCTAGGCCGCGGACCAATTACTCCCCACGCAATGGCCTATGCCGGCTTCCAATTCGGCCAGTACAACCCAGCAATGGGTGATGGACGCGCCCTTCTCTTGGGCGAAGTCACCGGCCCAACTACAACACACAATCCCACGGGACTCTGGGATCTGCATGCCAAGGGAACGGGGCTGACGCCCTACTCACGTTATGGCTCTGACGGGCGTGGCACGCTGCGCTCAATGCTGCGTGAGTACCTCTTCTCCGAATCGATGCATGCCCTCGGTGTGCCCACCACGCGGTCGCTGGCGGTCATTGCCACCGGCCGCCCGATCCAACGGCAGATGGTGGAGGAAGCAGGCGTGCTTGTACGCGTTGCCGCGAGCCACATTCGTGTCGGCTCCTTCCACTTCGCCGCGCACTCGCAGGTGCCCGGACTGCTCCAACAGCTCGCCGATTACACCAGTGAACGCCACTACCCTGGCGCCGACTACCGGGAGCTGTTTACCCGCGTCATGGACGCACAGGCAGCGACGGTTGCCGGGTGGATGCAGGTGGGTTTCATCCACGGCGTGATGAACACCGATAACACCACGCTATCGGGTGAGACGATTGACTACGGGCCGTGCGCGTTCTTGGAGAGCTATGACCTCAATACCTGGTTTAGCTCCATCGATACGCAGGGGCGCTACCGCTTTGGGCGCCAGCCCGACATGCTGGGATGGAACCTAGCGCGGTTGGCGGAATCACTGCTGCCGCTTTTCGACGTCTCCCCCAACGCCGCCCTCACCTGGGCTCAGGAGGCCATCAATTCCTTTGGCGAGCGCTATGAAAAGGCGCGCCGCCGCGAAGCCGCGAGCCGTTTGCAGATTCCCGATGAGCTCTTCCAGGACTATAGTGCGGCCCTTGCACAGTCCGCTCCGGATCTCACACAAGCCAACCGCAGTCTCGTCAGCGCTGCGGCGGGTGAACCGGCAGTAGCCTATGAGATGTTTGGTGACGCCCGTTTCGTTGATGTCTACCGTGCTAGTAGCCCCAACGCCGAGTCCCTCGAGCAAACTGTGCCCCGCGTGATTCCCCGCCCGCGTCTGGTCGAGGCCGCACTCAGCGATGCTGAAGAATTCCCCCGCTTGCTTCACGCCACCACGCATCCCTTTACTGCCGCGCCAGAATACGAGCAACCGGGTGGCACGGAAGGCTACCTCACCTACTGCGGAACGTAAGAGAAGAAAAGGAAAACACACCGCCGCCCCGAGGCCTCCGTAGGAAAGGAAACGGAGTCTCGGGGCGGCGGTGCGTCTCTATCTTTCACTGCCACGCTCCCAGTCGGTTTCTCGGGCCGACCGCCCCGCGCGGCTGGGGTTCTCTCTATCTCTCTCGCATGCGCTCTCTCAAACGCACACCATTATTATGGGGCGCTCTCCTTGGTGGAGCGTTCCGGTGCACTGGACGCTCCCTGCCAGTTGCTGAGAATTACCTGCGAGGCAAGCACCTACGAGCCGAAAGGAGAAATTACTTGGACGCAAGCTGCAGGGTCTTCTGCGTGTACTCCCACATCTCGTTGTAGAGCTTCTTGTCCTTGGAGAGCTTGGTGCCGTAGGAAGGAATCATCTCCTGAATCTTATCGCCCCACTGGATCATGTGCTCACCGAAGCAGCGCTCCAGCAGCTCCACCATGATGGCCGGGGTGATGGACGCTCCCGGGGAAGCGCCGAGCAGGCCGGCGATGTTGCCCTCAGGGTTATTGATGAGGGTGGTACCGAACTCCAAGGAGCCGAACTGCGGTGCACCCGCCGGCTTAATCACCTGGACGCGCTGGCCGGCGATGACGGTCTCCCAATCTGCCGGATCTGCGCTCGGGACGTACTCCTTCAAGGTCTCGACGCGCTTGTCAAAGTCCTTGAGGACCTCAGTAACCAGGTACTTGGTCAGGCCGAACTCCTGTGCAGCAACGCCCAGGTAAGAGGTGATGTTATCCGGGCGAATGGACTTAAACAGGTCCAGGTAGGAGCCCTTCTTGAGGAACTTCGGGGACCAGCCGCCATACGGGCCAAACAGCAGGCCTTGCTCGCCATCGATGACGCGGGTATCCAGGTGCGGCACGGACATCGGCGGAGCGCCCACGGCAGCCTTGCCATAAACCTTGGCGTGGTGCTGCTTAATCAGATCCGGGTTCTTAGAGCGCAGCCACAGACCGGAAACCGGGAAGCCTGCGAAACCAGAGACCTCACGGACCCCAGCCTTGCGCAGCAGGTCAAGCGCGTAGCCGCCTGCGCCCACAAAGACGAACTTGGCGTGGATAGCCTCGTAGTCACCGGTGTGCAGGTTCTTTGCCACCACGCGCCACTTGGAACCATCGCGCTTGATATCAACGACCTCGTGGCCGTAGCGGATCTCGGTGCCTGCTGCCTTAGCCGCAGTGAAGAACTGCTTGGCCAGGGCACCAAAGTTGACGTCGGTACCAACCTCAGTCCAGGAAATGGCGACCTTCTGGGCGTTGAAGTCGCGGCCCTGCGACATCAGGGGAAGCTTTTCCTGGAAGGTAGCGTCATCATCGCTGAACTGCATGTTTGGGAACATGTGATTGTCCTTCAGCGCATCGAAGCGGCGCTTCAGGTAGTCAACCTGGATGGAACCCTGCGCAAAGGACACATGCGGAACTGGGTTGATGAAGGCCTTCGGGTCAGTAAGAATGCCGTTGTTGAGCTGGTGGGACCAGAACTGGCGCGAGATCTGGAACTTCTCATTAATGTTCATGGCCTTGGAAACATCAATGCGGCCGTTCTTCTCCGGGGTGTAGTTCAACTCGCACAACGCGGAGTGGCCAGTACCAGCGTTATTCCACGGGGAGGAGGACTCAAGCGCAGGGCCATCCAGGCGCTCGAAGACCATCTGGGTCCAGCTGGGCTCGAGCTCACGCAGCATGGCGCCGAGGGTGGCGCTCATAATACCTGCACCAATGAGTGCGACCTCAACCTCGTCTACTACTTGTGCTGTCTTCTTATCGGAGGACACTGTACTTATTACCTCTTTAAGTCGATGTATTCGATGTGGTCAAATGCCCCGCACATGTGGGTGCACAGGGCGCGGTGAGAAAGCGCTCGACGATGCTAGGGTCCAAGCTGGCATACAGACCACCCCTGCGGAAGGTCCGTCAAGCATTAATTCCACTTTACGCCCCTAATTGCGAAATAGGCATTCCTGAATGAATAAATGCCCGAATTCGAAGTTGCTACCCCATTTGTGGTGCAGGGCATTTTTCGGCGGCGCTCCGCCCTGTCGGACGCATCTGGCCGCGCGACCTATCATGAATCCCATGACGCATAACGAACTCGAATGGTCAGAAGATATCCTCGGCCATGACTTCCAGGCCGCCTCACTCGAACTCGGCACCGACCCTGACGGCGAAGGCAATGTCTGCGCGACGCTCGTGCGCTATTGCCCCAGCGGCGATGCCCATGATGATCGGCCCGCCTTACTGTGGGTCCACGGGATGACGGACTATTTCTTCCACGACCACGTGGCGCGGTACTTTTATGAGCTCGGCTATGCCTTCTACGCCCTCGACCTGCGCAAGTGCGGACGCTCTCGACGAGACGGACAGACCTGGCACTACATCAGCGACTTGCAGTACTACGACGCTGATCTCAACGCGGCTCTCGATGCCCTCCCCAACCAACGTGCCATCATCATGGGCCACTCCACCGCTGGCACCATCACTGCGCTCTGGCTCGATCGCCTTCGCCGCCATGATCGCGAGCGATTCGCACGCATCGCTGGTGTCGTGTTCAACAGCCCCTGGCTTGCCATGATGGGAATACCGAATAGTGCCTTTGAGGCACTCAAGCACGTTATCTATGCCGGCGCTGCCATCGCCCCACGACTCGAAATACCCGCCGGTGCCCTCACAACCTATGGGGAGTCAGTCTATTCCGGGGAACAGGGTGACTGGGACTTCGATCTTCGCCTGAAGCCGTTGGGCGGGCACCCCAAGTTCCTGGGTTGGGTTGCGGCAGTCTTCCGCGGCTTCGACGCAATCCACTCCGGCCGCGTCAACATTGGGCTTCCGCTGCTCACTATGACCTCTGGGCGCTCCGAGCTCAACCGGCCATACAGCGAGTCTTCCAATACCGCCGATGTTGTGGTCGACGTACGCCAAAGCCAGCGCTGGGCCAAGGAGCTCAGTGCTCGCTACACGCTCCACGTTGTCAACAATGGGCGCCACGATCTTTTCCTCTCGCGCCCCGAGCCGCTACAAGACGCTCTCTCCACCACGGCGGAATGGTTGAGGACAGTAGCACCACTTGAGACGGATTAACTTCCCGCGCCTCGCGCTCCCTTAAAGCCTGCACGGTTTGCGGCTAGTCAACCTTTAGAATGATCGGCATGACTTCCGCACAGCACTTTGATCTCGTCATCATCGGCACCGGCTCGGGAAATTCAATCCCCTCTCCCGAGTTTGACGATAAATCCATCGCCATCATTGAGAAGGGAACTTTCGGCGGCACGTGCCTCAACGTAGGCTGCATCCCCACGAAGATGTACGTCTACGCCGCCGACGTTGCGCTTGCCGCGCGCGAGGCCACGCGCCTTGGGCTCAGCGCCCACGTGGATGCGGTGGATTGGGAGGGCATCGTCAAGCGCGTGTTCCACAACCGTATTGATCAGATCGCCCGAGGCGGCGAAGAGTACCGCCGCGGCGAGGAAACGCCTAATATTACAGTCTTCGATCAGCACGCCCGATTCATCGGGCCAAAGACCCTGCAGGCGGGTGAGGACATCATCACCGGTGACAATATTGTCATTGCTACCGGCTCACGTCCCGTGCTACCCGAGCCTTATGCCAGCGCCACTGCCCCGGTTCACACCAACGAAGACATCATGCGGCTTGAGAAGCAGCCGCGCAGCCTCATAGTGGTCGGTGGCGGTTATATCGCCATGGAGTTTGCTCACGTCTTCGACGGCCTGGGGACCGACGTCACCGTGGTCAACCGCTCGGAGAAATTCCTCCGTTTCCTCGATGAGGACCTAAGCTCCCGCTTCAACGACATCGCACGCAAGCGCTTCGACGTCCGCATCGGCACCGCCACAGCGCTCGATGAAACCGAGGATGGAGTACGCCTTACCTTGGATAGCGGGGACGCCGTGGAGGCAGAAGCCATCCTCGTTGCCACGGGACGCCAGCCCAACGGCGACCAGATGGATCTTTCCGCCAGCGGCATCGAGATGCACGAGGACGGACGCATTAAGGTCGACGAGTTCGGCCGCACAACGTGTGAAGGCGTATGGGCGCTCGGGGATGTTTCATCTCCATACATGCTCAAGCATGTGGCCAATGCGGAGCAACGAGCAGTGCAGCATAATCTGCTGCACCCGGATGATCTCCAGCCCATGCCCCACGAACACGTTCCCGCCGCCGTCTTTACGCACCCACAGATTGCGACGGTCGGCCTCACTGAGACGCAAGCCCGCGAGGAGGGCTACGACGTCACAGTAAAGGTGCAAAACTTTGGCGACGTTGCCTATGGCTGGGCCATGGAAGACTCAACGGGCATCTGCAAGCTCGTGGCCGACCGGGCGACCGGCAAGCTCCTCGGCGCCCACATCATGGGCCCACAGGCCTCCACCCTTATACAGCAACTGATCACCGCGATGAGCTACGACCTCGACATGCGCAATTTCGCCCGCTCTCAATATTGGATCCATCCGGCACTGCCAGAAGTAGTGGAAAACGCAGTTTTGGGACTAGAGTAGCTGGAGTGAAAGTTACATCGAAATGAGTGACGTTTTTCACATTGGCGTTGAACTAGTTTCACCATTCCCGCTGAACACCACTACAAGCACGTTTTAACGCCAGCAACATCTACCAGAAACCTTTACGAAACTCACCCATTTCGGGGGTAATAACAGGCAGGCGATAAAAGAACGCTCAAACTGACGTGCATTTTGCCTGACCGTTGGCTAGGTTAATTACGGACACCGGAACGAGCCGATACTCTCTACCGGCTCAGTGTGTTTTGGGGATACCAAACTAATCCCTATCCCTGTAAATCAAGACCTCCCAACCAGAGGCCTTGCACGTACGACACTAAGGACTTTTGATATGCGTATCCGCAATGCAGCCCTCGCCGGCGCTACTGCTCTCGCTGTTGCCTTCGGCGGCTCCACCGTCGCTTTCGCTGAGACCACTGAGCAGGGCGATAACACCGTCACCGTTGAGGACCAGAGCCAGTCTAATCAGAGCCAGTCTAATACCGCTCCGGGCGGCAAAGCCGACACCACCCCTGAGGATTACACGCCTTCCCTGTCCTCCAAGATTGGCAGCAAGGTTGAGGGCGACCAGGCAGCCGACGGCACTGCCATCTTCGGTTCCTCCAAGGACTTCTCCGGCCAGCCGGAGTGGGCAAAGATCCTCTACGGTCTAACCGTTGTTGCTGGCCTCGGCACTCTGCTCGGCACCATCATCGGCCCCGTACACAACTTCCTCGTACACGGCCCGTCCTTCTAAGCAACAGCCACACGGCTTCACCAAAACTTCCGAAAGGTAATTTTCACAATGCGTAACTTCCGCACTGCAGCCGTTGCAGCTGCTACCGCTGTCACCGTAGCTTTCGGCGGCACCGTCGTTGCCTCCGCAGAGACCGCGAACACCAACGAGGGCACCACCTCCTCGACCGAGAACACCAACGAGGGCTCCTCCAACGAGGGCTCCTCCAGCTCCTTTACCCAGCTGGGTAAGAAGTGGGGCGCATGGGAAGAGGGCGAGGACGGCAAGCCTGTCGTTAAACCTGAGCACAAGGTCACCGGCGAGGATATGTGGGGCACCGAGACCGACCCGAACATGCCGGAGTGGGCTTCCAAGTGGAAGAAGGGTGCTATCGCCCTGGGCGTCTCCTCCGTCATCGGCGCTATCATCGGTGCCTACAACTACGCTGTGTACAACAACATCATCCCGCAGCACGTGCTGGATCCGATTTTCCGCCGCTAATTAAGTTGCGGGTACGCTGACTTAGTTCAGCGCACTTTTCTAGCGCCCATCCTCTTGTCGTGAGGATGGGCGCTTTTGCATGCTTGGGCCCAATGCTGAGTAGCTGGGACGCTTTAAGCGGGATATGCGGGCATATTAATGATAGGAATTCCGTGAATCCCTCCAATGTTTACGCTAGAATCGCTCAAGTGACTTGGGGCACCCTATAGTTACTGCAGTTCCTACGATGTTTAAAAGGATTCACACTATGCGCATTCGCAAGGCCACCATTGCCGGTGCTACCGCTCTCGCTGTTACATTCGGCGGCGCCACCGTTGCTTCCGCTGCAGAGGGCAGCAGCAACGACTCCGCAACCAACTCTTCCGCAACCGCTGGTGAGCAGCAGGGCAACCAGAAGGCGGGCGGCTCCTCCGAGCTGGGCAAGGCACTCGACGCCGACAAGGAAGCCAACGCCCAGAACATCTTCGGCCAGAAGTCTTCTATCTCCGGTGAGCCGAAGTGGGCACAGGCCCTCGCTGGCATCGGCATCGTCGCCACCATCATCACCATCGCCGGTGGTCTGGTTGGCCCGGCACTGAACTACCTCAAGTACGGCATGTAGTTCTCCCCTTCCCCTTCTAACCCACTTTCTGAAAGGCTTTACTCAAGATGCGTAAATTCCGCACCGCCGCCGTTGCTGCTGCAACCGCCGCTACCATCGCCTTCGCTGGCACCACCGTTGCTTCCGCCGCTGAGGCTGTTGAGGGCTCCGGCCTGACCGAGCAGCAGGTTCAGGAGGAGCTCCAGAAGGACGCTACCTCCTCCGAAATGTCCTCCGCGCTCTCCTCTGAGGGCGAGGGCTCCCTCTCCTCCAAGCTGGGTGGCGTGACCGACGGCAACATCACCGGCAACGGCGCCGACGCTTTCGGCTCCACCAAGAACGAGTCCCAGGTTCCGCAGTGGCTGGACCTCTGGCGTGGTGGCACCATCGCTATGGTCGCCGCTGCCGCTGTCTCCACCGCAGTCGCCGGCTACAACTACGCCGTGTTCTCCGGCATGATTCCGGACTACGTTGGCCAGGCTTTGAAGAACGTCTCCTTCTAGTTAGCGCTCTTTACTGGCACCACAAAGCCCTCCACCCCACCGTGTAGTGCACGGGAGGTGGAGGGCTTTGTTTCATCTTGGCTAGGTTTAAGCGCTCGGCGCTTAAACGCTGGCGCTTAAACGCTAGGCCTCGTCCGGCAAAGTGAGGATCTCGTTGCCGTCATCGGTAATGACGATGGTGTGCTCGAACTGGGCAGTGAACTTGCCATCGGTGTTCTGGACGGTCCAGCCGTTATCCCAGATCTCATAATCCAGGGAGCCCAGGTTGATCATCGGCTCGATGGTCAAGGTCATCCCGGGCTCGAGGATGTCGCGGTAGGTCATGGAATCATAGTGCAGCACGACCAGCCCGTTGTGGAAGGTGGGGCCCACGCCGTGACCGGTAAAGTCAGTGACCACGTTGTAGCCAAAGCGGTGAGCGTAGGACTCAATCACGCGTCCAATAACGTTAATCTCACGGCCGGGCTTCGCGGCCTTAATGCCACGCATCATCGCTTCTTTGGTGCGCTCAACCAGCAGCTTGTGTTCCTCGGTGACGTTGCCGGCAAGGAACGTAGCGTTCGTATCGCCATGGACACCGTTCTTAAAGGCAGTGACGTCGATATTGACAATGTCTCCATCCTCAATCACCGTCGTGTCCGGAATGCCGTGGCAGACAATCTCATTGAGGGAGACACAGCAGGACTTCGTGAACCCCAGGTAGCCCAAAGTCGACGGGTAAGCACCGTGGTCACACATGTACTCGTGCGCCACGCGGTCGATCTCATCCGTGGTCACGCCAGGCGCCACTGCTTTTCCGGCCTCCTGGAGAGCATTGGCGGCGATTCGGGAGGCCTCACGCATGGCCTCAATAACCTCTGGGGTCTGCACGAATGGCTCGCCCTGGGCTTCCTGGACCGAGTCCTTCCACACGTACTCCGGGCGCTCAATGTCCTTCGGTACCTTGCGGATTGGAGTATCTTTTTCTTGCTTCAGCATCGCGCGCTTAGTCATAACTACTCATGGTAGCCCTCTTCCCCAGCGCCCGACAAAGGACACCACAGGCGCGCTGACTACGACGCGCTACTGCTCTTGTGCGGGGGCCACCTCGCCGTGGCCTTCCGCGCGGAGGGCGTCGAGGCGCTGCAGGAAATTGTCCGTGATGTTGACCGAAATCGTCGAGCCACCGCCCAGAACAACCAGAGTTGCGAAAGCGATATCGTCGTCGCGGTAGCCGGTGAACCAGGCATGCGAGCCACCATTGATCTCCGCTTCACCGGTCTTGCCGTAGACGGTGCCCTGCGCCTGCATCCCTGATGCCGTACCGCTTGCCACCACCTGGCGCATCATGTCCCGCACCTGAGTCAATGTTTCCTCGCTGGGCGCGGGGACCTTTTCGGACACCTTGGTCTCACGTGACTCAATAAGCGTCGGCGTCGGGGTCTTGCCCGCCGCGACCGTCGAGGAGACAAGCGCCATGCCGAAGGGAGAGACAAGGTCGAGGCCCTGTCCATAACCAGATTCCGTGCGCTCGAGGGGTGTCTCGCCCTCGGGGACGGAGCCGGTGAGCGTCGATAAGCCCGGCACCTCATAGTCAATTCCCAGACCATATTGTTTGCCCACATCACGTAGCTCACCCTTCGGCAGATCCGTTGAGATCTGCGCAAAAGTGGTGTTGCAGGATTGTGCAAAGGCTTGACGCAGCGGCACCGAGCCAAGGGAGAACCCGTTGTAGTTGGTGACGGTGCGCCCATACAGCTCCATGGTGCCGGGGCACGGAACGATAGAGTCTGGAGACAGGCCTTGCTTGTCGACGCCCGCCGAGGCCGTAATGATCTTAAACACCGAACCCGGTGGGAACTGACCTTGGAGGGCGATATCGCCCTTCTTATCTGCCTCCGGGGTTTGGGCCACGGCTAGAATCTCGCCGGTCGAAGGGCGCATGGCCACGAGCATGGCCTCGTATTCAGCACGCTGATTGACGGCTTCTTGCGCGGCACGCTGGACGTCATAGTCCAGCGATACCTTGATGGACGGAGCTGCCTCGGGTTCGTGATGCTCGACGTCGGAAAGCGCGGCTCCGTGTTCGTTGACGACAGAAACGGACCATCCATTTGTTCCGTCGACCTCCTCGGAGACCATGGAGCGCACGCGGGCGAGGATGTCCGGGGCCAAGCCAGTATCGCGCGTGATAAGCGCGGGTTCCTCGTTGAAGCGGATCCCTTTCTGGTTCTCCAGAACCGGGCGCAGCCGCGCTGCCTGAGCCTCATTGAGCATGGTGACTGAGTAGGAACCATCGACCTCCTCGAGATTCTTGGCTAGCTCACCAGAGTCAATCTCCGGGATGGAATCATCCTCTTGATGAGCTTGGCTCAGCGCGCCGGATACTTTCGCGGCGACGGGGCGTGGGTCGTCTACGGCGTCGGTATCGACAACGAGGCGGTATTGCAAGCCCGGAGACATGAGTTCCACTCCATCGGAGGAGACCACGCCGGCGCGTTTCGGCGCAATTGAGCGCAATTCGAGGTGTTGGTGCGCGCCGAGATCGGGATGGATAATGCTGGGCTGCCAGCGCACCGTCCAGTCTTTCTCCTTGCGCGTTAAGGCCATCGAGGTGTCATAGCGCAGGGAACGATTGCGAGGCAGGGTCCACGTCACCGAATAGTGCGCGGTGGCTTGGGCCTCTTGTTGATCAACCCCGGTCAATTCGACGTCGAGCCCCTCCGCTTGCAGGCCCGCGAAGGTTGCGTCAAGCGTGTTCGTAGCTGTGCTGCCATCATCGACAAGCTGCGCCAAGTCCTCATTATTGCGGGTTTCCATGTCTTCCAGGAATTGCTCAGCGACTGGACGTGCGGACACCGGCTTGGGGGTGCATCCCACCAATGACGACGCCGCGATACCTGCCGCACCGAGCAGCGCCACGAACCTCTTCATGCTTGGGCAGCGTAGCAGCCTGGGGCGGCTAGACGGCCGCCCCACACCGCAGGTGGGTTACTTGGTAACGCGGACCTCAGCCTTGGCGCCCTCCACAGCTTCCAAACCTTGTTCTTCAGCTAAGCGCATTGCCTCTTCGATGAGCGTTTCCACGATCTTGGACTCGGGAACGGTCTTGATGACCTCACCCTTGACAAAGATCTGGCCCTTGCCGTTACCGGAGGCCACGCCGAGGTCGGCATCGCGGGCCTCGCCCGGACCGTTGACCACGCAGCCCATGACAGCCACGCGCAGCGGGAACTCCATGCCGTCGAGGCCTTCGGTGACCTCGTTGGCGAGCTTGTAGACGTCCACCTGTGCGCGACCACAGGACGGGCAGGAAACAATCTCGAGCTTGCGCGGGCGCAGGTTGAGGGACTGCAGGATCTGGTCACCGACCTTGATCTCCTCGACCGGATCCGCCGACAAGGACACGCGGATGGTGTCACCGATGCCCTCGGCGAGCAGGGCGCCGAAAGCCACGGAAGACTTGATGGTGCCCTGGAATGCCGGGCCGGCCTCGGTGACGCCGAGGTGCAGCGGGTAGTCGCACTGAGCGGCGAGCTGGCGGTAGGCCTCCACCATGACGACGGGGTCGTTGTGCTTGACGGAAATGGCGATATCGCCGTAGCCGTGCTCCTCGAAGAGGCCGGCCTCCCACAACGCAGACTCGACGAGAGCCTCCGGGGTGGCCTTGCCGTACTTCTCCATGATGCGCTTATCCAGGGAGCCCGCGTTGACGCCGATGCGAATCGGGATACCGGCATCGCCGGCGGCCTTCGCCACCTCTTTAACGCGGCCATCAAATTCCTTGATGTTGCCCGGGTTGACGCGCACCGCAGCGCAGCCGGCATCGATGGCGGCAAAGATGTACTTGGGTTGGAAGTGGATATCTGCGATCACCGGGATCGGGGACTTCTGCGCAATCGCCGGCAAAGCCTCCGCATCAACCGTCTTCGGGCAGGCAACGCGAACGATGTCGCAGCCGCTCGCGGTCAGCTGTGCAATCTGCTGAAGGGTGGCGTTGACGTCGTGCGTCTTCGTCGTGGTCATCGACTGCACTGAAATCGGGTGTTCAGAGCCCACGCCCACCTGGCCAACCATGAGCTGACGCGTCTTGCGGCGCGGCGCCAGGGTGGGAGGCGGGCCGTCGGGGATTCCAAGACCAATAGGGGTCGACATGTGTGCTCCTTGCTAATTGGGTTTTAACGCCCCTACTCTAGCACCGCGCACCGCAGGTGGATCACTAGCCAAACAGCCGGATTGGGTTAACCACGTCCGCAATCATGATGAGAGCACCCACCGCCATGAGGAGGAAAGCCAGCACATAGGTCACCGGCATGAGCTTGGTGTAATCCGCGGGCCCCTTCGGGTCCTTGCCCATGAGGCGGCGCAGGGCGTCGCGGATTTTCTCATAAATAATGACGGCGATATGGCCGCCATCGAACGGCGGGAGTGGGATGAGGTTAAACAGCGCGAGGAAGAAGTTGAGGGTGGCCAGCATCATGAAGAAGGATGACCACAGGCTCCGCTCGACCAACTCGCCGCCCACCCGGGAGGCTCCCACCACAGACATTGGTCCGTTAACATCGCGCTCCTGCCCAAAGATGGAGGCCACCACGCCCGGGATCTTGGCTGGGAATTGCGCGATTCCTTGGACCGTGGCGTTGAGCGCATAGCCCGAGTAGCGGGCGGTCGCCGGGAAGGCGTCGACGAAGGAGTAGGTCTCCCTGATATCGATAATCTGGTTGCTCATACCGATGGCACCGACCTTCACCAATTGCCCCTCGGCATTGAGCCGAGTCACTGTAGCAAGTGTGATGTCGAAGTCACGCGGCTCGCCATCGCGTTCGACTTTGAGGGTGACAGTGTCACCGGGGTAGCTCATGACGGTATCGCGAAGCTGCGCAAAGGAGTCCATGGTCTCGCCGTTCAGCGCGAGAATGATGTCCCCAGGTTCCACGCCCGCCTCACCAGCAGGGCCTACACCCTGGCACGGTTCGAGTTCGCCATCGGCCTTCTGATTCGCCGCGCAGGACACCTCGCCAACGCGCGGGCGCACATCCGCGTCTGGGTTGGGCAAACCCGTCGTCATGGCGATGATCAGCAGGATAATAAATCCTAAAAGCAGGTTGACGGTGATGCCGCCGGCCAGCACGATGATGCGCTGCCACGCCGGTTTGGTGTACATGGCATAGGGCTTTTCCTCTTCCGTGAGGAACTCATCCTGCGCCGTCATGCCTGCGATATCGCAGAAACCACCCACCGGGAAGGCAGCGAGGCCATACTCGGTGTGTCCACGCGTAAAGGACGCAACGCGCGGACCGAAGCCGATGAAATAGCGGCGCACACGCATGCCGAAGGCACGAGCGCTAAACATGTGACCGGCCTCGTGCAGGGCAACGGTGATGCCGATCCCCAAGGCGAAGAGAACTATGCCGAGGACATTTGCCATAGATCGTAGGGCTTTCTAACGAGCGAGCGAATCCACCATCGCGTTGGCGCGACGGCGGGCCTCGCCTTCCACGGCGAGGACATCATCGACGCTAGAGGGTACACCAGCGAACTGCGCGGCCTGATCCACGACGTGGCTGACAACGTCAACAATTTCCGGGAAGTGAATGCGCCCCGCCAAGAAGGCCGCGGCCGCCTCCTCGTTGGCGGCGTTGTACACGGCAGCGTGGGTACCTCCGGCGGCGGCAACCTCGCGCGCCAAGCGAACGGCCGGGAAGGCCTCATCATCCAGCGGCTCAAAGCGCCAATCATGCGCGGTGGAAAAATCCAATGCCGGCTGGGCACCCGGCACGCGGCGCGGCCAATCCAATGCGAGGGAGATCGGCAGCTTCATCGACGGTGGCGAGCACTGCGCGATGGTGCAGCCGTCAGTGAACGTTGCCATCGAGTGGACGATGGACTGGGGGTGGACGGTGACCTCGATGCGCTCTGGGGAGACGTCGAAAAGCAGCGTGGCCTCAATGAGCTCCAAGCCCTTGTTGACCAGCGTGGCGGAATTCAGGGTGTTCATCTGCCCCATCGACCACGTTGGGTGCTGCGCAGCCTGCTGCGGGGTGACATCCCACATCTCCTCGCGGGTCCAGCCTCGGAAGGGACCACCGGAGGCGGTGAGGACGAGGCGATCAAGCTCCACATCACTGCCCGCTCGCAAGCATTGCGCCATGGCGGAATGCTCGGAATCCACCGGAATGATCTGACCCTCCCCCGCCAGGCGGGTCACGATGGAGCCACCGGCGACGAGGGACTCCTTATTCGCTAGCGCTAGAAGCTCGCCTTTTTCCAAAGTCGCGACCGTGGAGGCTAGGCCCATTGAACCGACGAGCGCGTTGAGGACCTTATCCGCATCGATGGCCCGGACCAGCTGCTCTGCGGAATCTGGGCCGGAGAGCACGGTGCCGCCGAGGGCCTCGGAGACGGTGCGTGCCGCATCGGGCTTGGCGACGGCCACGTGGTCAAACGAAAGGTTGAGGGCACGAGCCTGCTCGATGATGAGCTGCGGGTTGGAGCCGCCGGCGGCAATGCCTACGACTGTGAACTTATCCGGGTTATCCGCGATAACGTCCAGAGCCTGGGTGCCGATCGAGCCAGTAGAGCCGAGAATAAGAATGCGTTGGGTACTCACCCTCTCAACCCTAGCCGGTCACCCCTAGTCGGAGTCCCGTGCGCTCCGATAACGATAGGCGGGGGTGTTTAATCGCGGTTATCGGTGGGATCATTTAAACTACTACACAGAATAACTGGCATTTTCGTGCGCTCGCCTCACGCAACTAGTTCTAACCAGGGCGAGCCGCATGTACACGCAAAGGAGAGCAAGTGTCTTCCCACAAGCCGGCATCGCAGGTTTTCGACGGCGTATCCACCGATGACGTCCCGTCCGCAGGTTTCGGTTGGTCCCGCATCAGCCGCTCGGGCGTACAGATCGCCGGTTGGACGTCCGTCGTGTTCCTGCTTGCGTATAACTTTGGTAACCATAAGGGCCACGTAGAGACGGTCTGGCTTATCGCCCTGGCAGTCCTCATCGCCCTCGGCTTGGTCATTTACGCTCTGCAGCCGAAGCTCTCCCAGGTACGCACCTTGACCGCCCGCAACAAGCCGGTGGGCCACGAGGAGCCGGACTGGGCATACGAGCAGAAGACCGTTGGCAACGTCTACGCTTCCCTGACCGATGACGAGCTGCGTGCCCTCAACATTGAGCCCTCCCGCGTCGCTCACCTCCGCGGCGTGTCCGACGGCCGCCACGCTGCCAAGCCGGTGGCTAACTAAAGCTTCTTCGCTGTAAACAAAAGCTCCCTTCCCGCAGTTCATGAATGAACTGCACATGGAAGGGAGCTTTTGTACTATCTGCTCAACCCCTAGCTCACGTAACGGTTTACCGTGGCGTAAATCTCCGGGGTTCGCTCCTGCGCCCTCTTTCCGGCGAAGCGCCAGACAGCGGCGTAGACAAGTGACGGAACCAGCAGAGAAACTATCACAGCGGCATACAGCAGCCAGCCGCCGCGCTCATAGCTGAGGGCAGAAACTACGATGCCGGGAAGCGCGGGCACCCACACCAGCATCATGCCGACGAACGCCGTGAAGAAAGCGCCAGCGGAATAGCCGGATTTGTCATTCCACCGGTTCTGTCCCGGGGCTGACAAGGGATAAGGGTTGAGCACGGTCAGTCCCAAGCCCACCGCCGCCGTGGAAATGAACACGCCTAGAGCCACAGCTGTGCACAACATGCCCAAGGTGAAGTTGTCGCTAAAGACAAGAACCACTACAGCAAGCAGCACAAACCCGATCAAGGGAATAGTGACGTGTGCGAGGTGGCGCGCATGAAGGATGGTACGCGGAGCAACCGGCGCCACCATGTGGACCCAATTCGACGGCCCATCGAAGCCATAATCATTAGCCAAGAGCGAAGAGAGCACGATCGCGCTGAAGCACAGCATGAAATATGCGGTGAAATCATCGCCCTTCCACAACTGATATAGGGTCAGCACGCCAAACAAAGGCATCGTGTAGAGCATGCCGGTTTGCCGCTTATCGCGGGTGAGATAACGCAGTGCGCGAGAGTATTCCATCGCCGCCGGGCTGGAATAAGACCAAGCGCCCAACTCCAACTTGGACACACCCTTGCCCGTCACTTCGCTGGCTGCGTCACCGCCTGTTCCGGGGTTGCGCATGAGGCCGCCTATCTGACGGGACCATGCCCATACCAGCAGGACAAGGCTGCCCACCGCGATCAGTAGTTGGGATAGGGCGGTGATGAGGTGGCCGTCGGCAAGCGCGAGCGCCCACCCCACCCCGGCACCCAACGGGGTCCAGGCCATGATGGTGCCCACCGAATCGAGCGGAGGCAAGGACTCGAGGACGCTCTGTGCCTGCAGCATGCCAAAGACCAGCAGGCCCATAACCACCATCGCCGCAATTTGGGTGCGCGACTTTTGGGAATCCGCGATAGCGGAAGCCACTTGGCCAAGACATTCGCCAACGATGATGGTCGTCGCGCACGACAGCACCATGCCCACGACGAAGGGCACCGCAGCCCACCCGGTTCCTGTCAGGATGAGGAAAATGCTGCCGATGATCGCATACACCAGGGAAAAGACGACCGACATGATGGCGCGGGTGGTCAGCAGACCGGAGAAGAACAAGCCCGGAAGGACCTCACGGGGAGTCAGAGGAAGGGCTCCCAGAGTTGTCGGGCTCAATTGATTCTCCCCCGCCGGCATAAAGAGAGCGAGGAGTATGTAAATGAGCATGCCGCCCGCCACGCCGACGGTCAGTGCTTGGTAGCCGTGTCCGGGCGTGGTGATATCTGCATACACCATGGCTGCGATGGAAAAGAGGCCGATTGCTCCGTAGATCAGCATCATGAGCCCCATCATGAGCGTCGCCGGATTGGAAGAAACGCTTCGCCACCACAGAGTGCGATGAAGGCTGAACAGAGTGGATGTCATTCAGCCTCACCTGCCGCTGGCGAGCGCAGCCACCCAAACTTCGAGGCATCCAGGTCCCGCCCGCCGACGGCCGCGATAAACAGGTCGCTCAAGCTTTGGCCTTGACGGACATCGTCGACGTGGCCCGCGGTGATGACTTGGCCGCCGTTGATGATGGCGACGTGGTCGCACAGCCCCTCGACGAGCTCCATGACGTGCGAGGACAAAATAACCGTGCCGCCGCGGGAGGCATAGGCGCGCAGCATCTGCTGGATGAGGCGCCCGGAGACCGGATCCACGGCTTCCAGAGGCTCGTCAAGGATAAGCACCTCCGGGTTGTGCAGGACGGCCCCGGCCAGGAGAATCTTTTTGGTCATGCCGGCGGAATAGTCCGCGATGCGTTTATCGGCGGCCTCGGAGAGGGAGAGGGCATCGAGAAGCTCCTGCGCACGGCGCAGCGACTCGGAGCGCTCCAACTTGTGAAGGGCGCCGAGGTAGTGAAGGTATTCAGCGCCAGTGAGACGGTCAAAGACCGGCGCCCCATCCATGAGCAGCCCCATGGCCTGTTTGGCGGGGATGGGCTCCTCCCACACGTTGTGGCCGGCGATGAAGCTGTGGCCGGCATCAGGGCGCTGGAGGCCACACGCCATGGTCAGCATCGTGGTTTTGCCCGCGCCATTGGGACCCACAATTCCGTAGATGGAACCGCGCGGTACATCCAGGTTGAGGCTGTTGACGGCAATCTGAGAACCAAAAGACTTGCGCAGATCGCGCACCGCTAAAGCTTGGGTGCGTGGATCTGCCGCTAAGTCCTCGCGATAAGGATGAGTCATAAGCATTAACGGTATCAAGAACCATTAATGCTTTCTCCTCCGGCGAAACTATTGTTAGGAAACTGTAAGCAGAGCTCTTAAGCGCTCTCACGCTCGTCGGCGGCGAGCTGGCCACAGGCCGCAGCAATTTCATCGCCCTTGGTATCGCGCACGGTGCACGGCACGCCCTGCGCGATGACGCGGCGAACGAACTCGTCCTGGCGCGCCTTCGGGGCAGCATCCCACTCCGAGCCCGGCGTGGGGTTCAGCGGGATCACATTGACGTGAACCTTGGAGCCCAGAGCCGCATGCAGCTTCCGGCCCAACATGTCAGCGCGGAAATCCTGATCATTCTTATCGCGGATCAGCGCGTACTCGATGGAGACGCGGCGGCCAGACTTGTCGGCGTAGTACTTAGCGGCATCGAGGACCTCCTCAACCGGCCAGCGGTTGTTGACCGGCACGAGGGTATCGCGCAGCTCATCGTCCGGGGTGTGCAAGGAGACGGCGAGGGTGCAGGACAAGTCCTCATCCGCGAGCTTGCGGATGGCCGGAGCCAAGCCGACCGTCGACACCGTGACATTGCGCTGGGAAAGGCCGAAACCGGTGAGGTCAGCGCCGGTAATCTGGCGCACCGCGTGAACCACGCGCTTGTAGTTAGCCAACGGCTCACCCATGCCCATGAAAACAACGTTGCTTAGGCGCCCGCCCTCCTCTTCCATGAGGCGGGCAGCGTGCCTAAACTGCTCCACGATTTCCGCGGTGGACAGGTTGCGGTCCAACCCGCCCTGGCCGGTGGCGCAGAACGGGCAGGCCATGCCGCAGCCAGCCTGGGAGGAGATACACAATGTTGCGCGCCCTGGGTAGCGCATGAGCACGGATTCCAGCAAAGTGCCGTCGTGCAAACGCCACAGGGACTTGGTGGTTTCCCCATCATCGGTAGAGGTCTGACGAATGGGCTCCATGAGCGTGGGGAACAAACGCTCCTGCACCGCCTCGCGGGAGGCGGCCGGGATATCCGTCATCTCAGAGACATCGGCGGTGTGGTGGACGTAGTAGTGCTTGGCCAGCTGCTTTGCCCGGAACTTGGGCAGGCCAAGTTCCGCGAGCGCCTCAATGCGCTCGGCCTCGGTCAGGTCCGCGAAGTGCTTCGGGGGTAGCCCGCGCCGCGGAGCGGAGAAATTCAGTTTCAGTGGTTCAGCCATGATAGAGCCCATTTTCCACGTTTTCGGCCACATTATCCAATCTAAGTTCTGCTGGAGTGGCGAAAGTGACATCTCAACCTATTTAATGGATGCATGACGAATCCAGAAAACTCCCCTGAGGAATTCCGCACCAGCACTCCGGCCGAGGAGCCGCTGAATGATTACACCGCGGAAGCCCCCGCGACCGAAGGGCCAGTAGAGCCGGTTCCGACAACTTCGGACTATGCGGAGAAAAATGATGGCAAGGTGAAGGGCTCCTTCGCAGCCAGCACGTGGATCGCCCTGATCGTGGGCTTCCTACTGCTCATCGTCCTCATCATTTTCATCCTGCAGAACCAGCACCAGGTACCGCTCAACTTCCTTAACTGGACCGTCCAGTTCCCTGCCGGCGTCACCTACCTCATCTGCGCCATCTCCGGTGCGCTCATCATGGCCCTAGTAGGCGGCTGGCGCATGTTCGAGCTACGCCGCCAGGTGCGCAAGCAAGCTCGCCGCTAAGCCTTAAGGTGCGAGGGTGGTAAGGAAGCTCATTGCCACCCACGTCACCATCGCGGACGGCAGCATGCCGTCCAAGCGGTCCATGATGCCGCCGTGTCCCGGCAACAAGGCAGACATGTCCTTGATGCCTAGCTCGCGCTTGAACTGGGATTCCACCAAGTCACCGAGGGTGGCGCAAAAGACAAGACCCAATCCCATCAGTGCGCCCACCCACGGCTTGTGGTGAAGCAGGAATGCGAAAGAAAGCGCGCCGGTAAGGGTTCCGAAAACAACCGAACCGGCAAAACCTTCCCACGATTTTTTGGGGCTGACCGCCGGGGCCATGGGGTGCGAGCCAAACATCACGCCGGCGATAAAGCCACCGGTGTCTGAGGCGACGACACAGAGCATAAACACGACAATCGACGCCGCCCCCGAAGCAAAGGGCGTCTCCACCCGCGAAAGCATCGCGGCAAACGTGCCAAAGAGGGGTATCCAGGTCAGCACGAAGATGCCCATCGACATATCACGGAGATAGTTAATTGGCGGACGGTGCCTGCCGTTGTGGAAGAGGCGCCCGAACATGAGCGCCAGAACCGCAACCACATACACCGCAACGAGGCCCGGGGCGTTGAGGAACCACGAGACCCACACCATGGCTTGGCCAAGAACGATCAGCAGGGTGCGCGGGACATAGTAGGAGTGCTCCCGCAACCGGGTGAGAACCTCCCACATGCCCAAGCCCACTGCGGTGGCGACGACGAGATACCACACCAAAGGCCCGGCCCACACCGCAAAAACGACGAGCGCGCCCAAGCCGACGCCGACGGCAATCGCCGCGGGCATGTCTCGGCCCGCGGAATTCTTGGGTTTCGGCATCCGGCTCGGGTGCTCAGTGCTCACGCATGCTCCTCAGGTAGTCGTGGGTGCTTAAGCTCTACACAGAAAAGACCGCCGTGCTGGTCGGTGCCTGGCGCGGCGGCAAGTCAAAGCTCGTGTGTGGAGGCTACACCTCCATGAGCTCCTCTTCCTTATTGGCGACGAGCTTGTCCACCTGCTCGATGTAGCCGGAAGTAATCTTTTCCATTTCCTTCTCTGCAGCGATGACCTCGTCCTCGCCAGCATCGCCGTCCTTCTGCAGCTTCTTCAGCTGCTCCATGGCACGGCGGCGAATGTTACGGATAGCAATCTTGCCGTCCTCACCCTTGCTCTTAGCCAGCTTGACCATCTCACGGCGGCGTTCCTCAGTCAGCTGCGGAATAGTAACGCGCAGCACCTGACCATCATTGGTCGGGTTCACACCGAGATCCGAGTTGCGGATTGCGTTCTCAATCTCATTCATCACGGACTGCTCATAAGGCTTGATGAGCAGCATGCGCGGCTCAGGAACCGAGATGGTTGCCATCTGGGTAATCGGGGTCGGCACACCGTAGTACTCAGCGACCAAGCCGTTAAACATGGCTGGGTTGGCGCGGCCGGTGCGGATGGTGATCAGCTGCTCGCGGGCGTGCTCCACCGAGGCGGTCATGTGCTCTTCAGCTTCGAGCTGAATCTCGTCGATCATGAGGGTTACAACTCCCTTGAAATAGTCAAAAGTACTGGGAAAGAATGTAGCAGGTCGCGGCCCGTTTGTACTAAGACTGGACCAGCGTGCCGATCTTCTCGCCGTTCACGGCGCGCTTGATATTGCCCTCGGTAAGGAGGTTGAAGACCAGAATCGGCATATTATTATCCATGCACAGGCTGAACGCCGTAGCATCAGCCACCTTGAGGTTCTTCTCGATGACCTCGCGCGGGGTGATCTCGGAGTAGAGCTCCGCGTCCGGATTCGTGCGCGGGTCGGCGGAATAGACGCCGTCGACAGCCTTGGCCAGGAAGAGGACTTCTGCACCAATCTCCAGCGCGCGCTGCGCTGCGGTGGTGTCGGTGGAGAAGTACGGCATGCCCATGCCGGCGCCAAAGATAACCACGCGCCCCTTTTCTAGGTGGCGGTCGGCGCGCAGCGGCAGATACGGCTCCGCAATCTGTGCCATGTTGATGGACGTCTGCACACGGCAGTCGATGCCCTGCTGCTTGAGGAAGTCCTGCAGCGCCAGGGAGTTCATGACTGTACCCAGCATGCCCATGTAGTCGGAGCGAGCGCGGTCCATACCGCGCTGGGACAGCTCCGCTCCGCGGAAGAAGTTACCGCCACCGATAACGACGGCAATCTCAGTTCCTTGTTCGGCCACCTCGGCGATTTGGCGGGCGACGTTTTCTACAACATCAGGATCGATGCCGACCTTGCCACCGCCGAACATCTCACCGCCCAGCTTCAGCATGACTCGCTTGTATCCGGTTCGCTTCGGTTCAGGGTTAGTCACGGTCTTCATCGTCTCCTTCACGCATGGCGACGCTTCAGTTAAGCGCACGAATAATTCCGTTCCATCTTAACCATAGGAAGCCGCTCTTATATATTCAGCTGCGCACAACCCCCACCCTAAGGGGCGGCAGAAAACAGCAAACTCCCTCCCCCGCTTCTTCCCCACCGGCCAGGCGGCCACAGGGATGAAGAGGAGGAGGGAGAAACCGCAGCTACGGAGCAATACTCCCTAGCTACGAAAGCTCTAGTAAAGCTTAAGCGCCAACCTCGTAGCGGATGAAACCGGTGATGGTGGTGCCGGCCTCGTCTGCGACCTGCTTGACGGTCTTCTTGGAGTCAGACAGAGCTGCCTGCTCAAGCAGAACCACAGACTTGTAGAAGCCATTGAGACGGCCTTCCACGATCTTCGGCAGGGCTGCCTCCGGCTTGCCCTCCTCGCGGGTGGTGGCCTCAGCGATCTCGCGCTCCTTCTCAACGACCTCAGCCGGAACGTCCTCGCGGGTGAGGTACTCGGCGTTCATGGCCGCAATCTGCAGTGCCACTGCGTGAGCGCCTTCTGCGTTGCCCTCGTAGGAGACCAGGACACCCACTGCCGGCGGCAGGTCAGCGGAACGCTGGTGCAGGTAGACAGCAACGTTGTCGCCCTCGATGGTGACTGCGCGGCGGGCCTGCAGCTTCTCGCCGGTCTTTGCGGACTCTTCGTCAACGATCTCAGAGACCTTCTTGCCGTCGATCTCCAGGTTGTTGAGCTCCTCACCGGAGTTGACCTTGGCCTCACCGGCAGCCTCAGCGATCTTGGCGGCAAAAGCCTTGAAAGCCTCGTTCTTAGCCACGAAGTCGGTCTCACAGTTGATCTCGACCATCGTGTTGCCGGAAACGGCGATCAGGCCCTCGGTGGCCTCACGCTCGGCGCGCTTGGACACGTTCTTTGCGCCCTTGATGCGCAGGTATTCAACGGCCTTGTCGTAGTCACCCTGGGACTCTTCGAGAGCCTTCTTGCAATCGAGCATGCCGGAGCCGGTGGCCTCACGCAATGCCTTTACGTCTGCAGCAGTGTAGTTCGCCATAGTTGGAGCGATCCTCCTTGGAATTGAACGGTATTCGTTGAAACAGCGTAGCGGAATCACTACCACCACGTCGCGTTGAGGGGGTGCTAGTTTTTCGCCAGCTCCCCCAGCGAAGAATCTGAAGACCTTCAGCGTGGTGTTTTCAACCCTTTAATGTGCCACGCGTCTTAGCACGCTAAGAAAACACGTGAGAAAAAGCCCCCATCGCCGCGGACACTGTGGGCCGTGCGGTACGGGGGCTTAAGGTGTGCAGATTACTCTGCGGACTTCTCAGCGTCCTCAGACTTCTCTGCGGAAGCCGGGTCAGACGCAGCGGCGGCCTCAGCGGCGTCGCGGGCGTCCTTCTCAGCGCTGTCGCCGGCGGCCTCCTTGGCCTGAGCCAGCTGGCGCTCCTCGCGAGCCTTCTTGCCCTCTTCCACAGCGGTGGCGATGATACCGGAGAGCAGCTTGGTAGCGCGGATGGCGTCGTCGTTACCCGGAATCGGGAAGTCAACCTCATCCGGATCACAGTTGGTGTCCAGGATGGCGACGACCGGGATGTTCAGCTTCTGAGCTTCCTTGACCGCGATGTGCTCCTTGTTGGTGTCAACGATCCACAGTGCGGACGGAGCCTTGGTCATGTCGGAGATACCGCCCAGGACGCGCTCCAGCTTGGTGCGCTCACGGGTCAGCATCAGAACTTCCTTCTTGGTGCGGCCCTTGTAGCCGTCCTCAGCCGCATCCATAGCCTGCAGCTCCTTCATGCGCTTCAGGCGCTTGGAGACAGTCTGGAAGTTGGTGAGCATACCGCCGAGCCAGCGGTGGTTAACGTAGGGCATTCCCACGCGGGTTGCCTCTTCAGCAACGGCTTCCTGAGCCTGCTTCTTGGTACCAACGAAGAGGATGGTGCCGCCGTGTGCGACGGTTTCCTTAACGAACTCGAAGGCCTCATCGATGTAGGTCAGCGTCTGCTGCAGGTCGATGATGTAGATGCCGTTACGGTCGGTGAAGATGAAGCGCTTCATCTTCGGGTTCCAGCGACGGGTCTGGTGACCGAAGTGGACGCCAGCGTCGAGGAGCTCGCGCATGGTTACGACTGCCATGTTTCGCTCGCTTTCTATATGTTGTTTCGGTTTTGCAAAAATTGTGCGGTGTTTTATTCCGCACCCTAGCAACGAAGGCCCTGGTCAACACCCCACTATTGCGGGGACCACGTCAACCACAGACTGCCTCTTCCTTAACCCAGGAAGCGGCTGCTTCGCCGCGCGTAGTCAATCCATGCACCAGCCTTTAGGCCTGAGCACAGACTGCTGTGGGCTAGCTTAGTACTGCACACACGGTGATTCCAAACGACGGGCCTGATTTATCTCAGCAGGATTGTTGATGACTCTACGGTCTTCTCCTCTGCCGCAACAGTGGCCTCTTCTTTAACAGGTTATCCACAACAGCGGCTGCACCCCTTCTCTGAAGAGGCGTCAGCGCGCAGGCTTGGAGGCATGCGTCACCGTCTTCTTTATGTATCCGTCTTGCTGTGTGCTTGGGCCGCGCTTGTCGACGTCCCCCTAGCCGCCGCCTACGTCGACCCCACCACCGGGGAACCTGTCGTTTCGCGTGTTTTGCGCGGCTTCGAGCCTCCCGAAAAGCGCTGGATGGCGGGCCACCGCGGTGTCGATCTGGACCTGCCTGTCGGCGGGGTGGTCCTCGCGGCCGGCGATGGCGTCGTGTATTTCGCCGGCTCGATCGCGGGCAAACCCGCCCTATCGATTGCCCATGGAAACGGCCTGCGCACGACCTATCAACCAGTGTTTGCGCGGGTCAAGAAAGGTGACCGGGTACAGGAAGGAGACGTGATTGGCACCCTCGCCCCGTCCGTGGACGGCTATCCGGGACTGCATTGGGGCGCGATTGAAGGACGCGAGGACTACATCAATCCGCTGGACTTGCTTGGGGAACCTGTCATTCGCCTCAAGCCCGTGGGTGGGCGCGGGCGTAGACGTCCTTAAGCCGCTGGGCGGAGACGTGCGTGTAGACCTGCGTGGTCTGTAATGAAGAGTGCCCGAGCAGCTCCTGGACAATACGCAAATCCGCTCCGCCCTCGAGCAGATGCGTTGCCGCCGAGTGACGCAATCCGTGCGGGGTCAAACCCGGCGTTCCCGTCACTTGCGCGGCGCGCTCGACAACACGGCGGACTTGGCGGGGGTCGATACGCCCGCCGCGGGTCCCCACGAACGCCGCGTCCGTATCACCCGCAAGCTGGGGACGGCCCGTTTCCAACCAGGCACAAAGCGCATCGTGAGCTGCATCCCCGAACGGGACGACGCGCTGTTTATTGCCCTTACCTGTGACGCGGGCAGTACGCCGGGACACATCGATATCCCCGATGTTAAGACCGACGAGCTCAGCCACGCGCGCGCCAGTGGCGTAGAGGAATTCGAGCATGGCGCTATCGCGTAGGAAATGGATTTCATCGGCGGAGACGGCATTGCCCATCAGCTCCCCCGCCGCTGAAGGCGACATCACCGTCGGCAAGTGTTTGCCTACCTTGGGCGTGGCCAGACGCTGCGCCACATCAGTTTTTAAATAGCCTTCACGCGCAGCCCATGTGGAAAAAGCGCGCACCGCGGCGGTGCGGCGCGCCAGTGTGGAGCGGGACTTGCCCTCGGAAACGGCGTGGGCCAACCATTCGCGCAGGGAATTCAGTGTGAACGCTGAGAAGTCCGGAACCTCCGTCGCCAGCAAGCGCAGGTCGGAGCAATAGCCGCGAACGGTCGCATCGGAACGGCCGCGGACGATGCGCTGGAAGTCCGCGAAGTCTTCGATCGCCTCGTCCAGCTGTCCGCCCACGTGCCGCTCACCGTTACCACTTGCACCACTCATGTCTCATGAGTGTACTCAGGTGCGCTGCCACATCGCCCCCGAGCGAGTAATCACCCCCATCTTCTGCATCGCCACGAGAAGGTGAATGGTCAACGCCACCCGCATTCCCGCGGCCGCCGCGATGTCCTCAGCGCTCGCGCCTTCCTCCGCGCTTTCCGGTGGAGTGGAGTCATACACCCGAAGCTCATTACGGGACAGGCGCTGCACAGCAGTCGGCTGAAACTCGAGCTCATACTGCCCCACCACATCTACCTCCCCTGCTTTGCCGACCAACCCCCGAACTTCATCCGCAGACGCCACCAATTGGGCCCGCCCATCCTGAATTCGTTGATGACACCCCAAGGAACCAGACGTCGTGATTGGCCCCGGTACGGCCATGGCAACCCTGCCCAGTGCTTCCGCCCAATTCAGCGTGTTAAGAGCACCAGAGCGGAACCCCGCTTCGACCACCACAGTGCCACTTGTCATCGCCGCCACGAGGCGGTTGCGGGACAAGAAGCGGAATCGCTGCGGCCGCGTGCCCGGCGCGAACTCAGACACGATGCATCCTTTCTCGGCGATTCTGTCAAAGAGTTTCGCATTTCGCGCTGGGTAAGAAATATCGATGCCGCAGGCCGCCACGGCGACGGTCAGTCCGCCCGCATCGAGGGCCGCTTCATGGATCGCCGTATCAACGCCTACCGCTCCGCCGGACACCGCTGTCCATTGATGAGCCGCAAGGCCACCCGCTAAGAGTGACGCAGCCTCCCAGCCATACCTGCTCACCGCGCGCGTGCCCACGAGGGCCACAGATTGAGATACCACTTCGCGCAGGTTTCCACCGCGTACCCACAGACTGTGCGGTGGAACTGCTTGGTCATCAAACGTTGCCGGGGCATCAACCACCCCTTGGTGATAGAAACCGAAGGCACGGGAGAACTCTTCCCCGGGCCACTCAGCGTCCGCGGGCGTAATAAGCCGAGCGCCTTGCGCTTCTGCTACAGCCAGGTCTTCATCTTGCCGCAGCCACTCACGCCGCGAAGCCGTGGCTTGCCTCAGGGGCCCAATCCAATCCTCTCCTTTGTAGATTCCCCGAGCAATCTCCTCAGCCGAGTATTGGGTCAACAGCCCGTGAAGAGTTGGTGAAGGACCCTCCACCACGCGATTGAGATAGGCCCAGGTATGCCGGCTACTCGATAGATTGAGCTCACTCATGCCGCCAGCCTTTCGATCGTCCCAGCCCCGCGGAGATCCAGCGCCCGGCTGACGTGCTCGAGCTCAGGGCGAGATGAGCCGTCGAGGTCTGCCAGCGTCCAGGCTAGGCGCAGAACACGGTCGACCCCGCGCTGGCTCAGCTCCCCTTCCGCCAGGTAGGCGGCGAGCATGATCATCGCAGACTCCGCTGCTGGGCGGTGGCGCCGCAAATATGAAGCCGGAACTGCTCCATTGACCACGCTTCCCAACCCGTCGCCCTCCCAGCGCGCCTTCATGCGTTCCCGGGCTGCGGCCACGCGCTGAGCGATGACCTCAGAGGTCTCTTCACCTTCCGCTTGGAGCACCGCTGATTGCCCCGACAGGGACACGATGATGTCGAGGCGGTCCCGCAGCGGCCCCGACAGATTGGATAAGTAATTCATCCTGTCTGATACGCGGCACTCGCAACGCGCCGGTTCTTCGGCTCCACACCGGCAGGGATTTGCAGCCAGCACTAGTTGGAATTGGGCGGGGAAGATAACCTCCCGGCTCGCCCGCGTCAGGCGCACCTGTCCTTCTTCCAAGGGGGCGCGCAAACTATCGAGAACCTGCGCGGGCACCTCACTGACCTCGTCGAGGAAGAGCACGCCATGGTGCGCCAAGCTCACTGCTCCTGGCCGTGGGCGCCCTGAGCCGCCACCGATCAGCGCGGCCCTCGTTACCGAAGCGTGCGGCGCAATGAACGGAGCCCGTGAGATGGCGGTGCCGACGGCTCCCGCCACCGAGTGGATGGCCGTGGCTTCCACTGCTTGCTCTGTGCTCAGGCGCGGCAGAATCCCCGGCAAACGCGAGGCAATCATCGACTTACCGGAGCCGGGTGGACCCACCATCATCACGTGGTGGCCGCCGGCAGCGGCAACTTCCGCCGCCCACTTGGCTTCCTTCTGGCCTGCCACCTCGCTGAAATCGGCGACTTGCTCACACGCAGGCGCTGCCGCATGCGCAATGAGGTGCGCGTCCGGCAGGCAATCACTCCCGCACGCCCACGCAAAAGCATCCCACAGCGTTTCAGCCACGAGTACCGTGATGCCGGACACCAATGCTGCTTCCGCAGCGTTTCCCACCGGAATGATCAGGGTGTCATAGCCCTGTGAACGCGCAGCCAGAATGGCCGGGATGATGCCGGAGACCGGGCGTACCTGCCCGTCCAACCCCAGCTCACCAAGAACCAGCGCCCCGCTAAGGCGACTCTTCTCCGCCTGGCCTGCTCCTAGAATTGCCAAGGCCATCGGGAGATCAAAGTGCGCCCCTGCTTTAGGCAGCGAGGCCGGTGACATGGACACCACCACCTTCGTCTTGGGCCACGGCAAGTGCGAATTGCTTACCGCAGTACGGATGCGATCCCGCGACTCTGAGATTGCGGCATCCCCCAGCCCCACCACGTGAACCCCCGGCAGCCCGGGGCCAACGTTGGCCTCCACCGTGACCACCCGGGCCAGGACCCCATCCAGCGCTATCGTGTCGCACCTACCGAGAGCCATGATCGACTCCCTGGAAGTAGTCCACCTCAAACGCCTCCCCCGACTTCGCCCCGGTGGCTACCAGCCCGAGGACGTCGAAACGGACCTTGCTCAACGCCTGCCCATCACTCCGCACGGCACTCAGCCATTGCGCTGCCGCCTTGCGCAGGCGCGCTAACTTGCGTGGGGTTACCGCTTCCGCGACGCCGAAGTTGCGGTTTGCCCGCGTCTTGACTTCGCAAAAGACAATGGTCCCATCGGGTTCACGCACGACGAGATCAAGCTCGCCCACGCGGTAGTGGACGTTCGCAGCGATGACCTGCGCCCCGCGCGCACGATAAAAGTCAGCGGCAAATTTCTCCCCCGCTTTTCCCAGTGCATCCGCCGGGCGGATGCACTGGCCCACGGTCGGTGAATGCAAAGTGGTTGCTAGATTTCTTGTCACTATGGTGCTCCTTGGAATTGAACGTGTACACAACACGCCGCAAGCACGACACAAGACAATTCCCGTGCCGAACACCCCCTTACGGCACTTCCAGAACACCCCATTAACTGCGTTGTGGCGAGGACTTAATGCCTCGCCACCGCAAATCTGTGGATAACTAGTCCGGGGTCACCAACATGGCGTTCCCCACCCACTTATATCTAGATCACTTACCTAGAGCTCTATTCCGGTAGGACAAAATCCGGCTTATCCAACTCCTCAATATTGACGTCCTTGTAGGTGATTACACGGACGTAGCGCACAAAACGCGCCGAGCGGTACATATCCCAGACCCAAGCATCAGACATGCGGACCTCGTAGTAGACGTCCGGACCCGACGTATGCGGAATAAGCTCCACAGCGTTGGCCAGATAAAACCTACGTTCAGTCTCCACCACATAGGAGAATTGGCTGACCACATCGCGGTATTCGCGGTACAGCGACAGCTCGACTTCAGCCTCGTAGTTATCGAGTTCCTCAGCGCTCACGGTGTGCTTCTCCTTCGCTCACAATTACCCGGATTCACGGTGTCACAGAATCAGCACCAGCTTAGTTCCCGCGTCCTGAATAAGGCTTCAGGCGCGCGCGAGGAATCGCGCATGTGCGTCAGCTACATTGCGATAGCTCATGCGGTGCTCAGGAGTCGCCCCCAGCCGGGCGATAGCTTCCTGATGCACTGCCGTGCCATAGCCCTTATGGCTTTCCAGGGCATATCCCGGGTACTGCTTGGCCAGCTCCATCATCAGGTGATCACGGGACACCTTGGCCAGGACACTTGCCGCCGCAATGCATCGCGCGGCGGCATCACCACCGATGATCGGCAGCTGCGGGGCGGGCAGACCGGGGACGAAGAGGGCGTCGCTCAGCACGTAGCCCGGACGGACCCCCAGTCGTGCCACCGCCCGGCGCATCCCCGACACATTCGCGTGTTGGATGCCAAAGGTATCGATGTCCTTCGCCCCCACGTGCACCACCGACCACGCTAACGCGCGGCGTTTAATCAGCGGCTCCAGCTTTTCCCGAGCCGCCGGCGTGAGCTTCTTCGAATCATCAAGCCGTTCCAAGCCGGGCAGGATGCGCTCCGGCAAGATGCACGCGGCAATGGTCACTGGCCCGCAGCATGCCCCGCGCCCAGCTTCATCCACCCCTGCAACTGGACCGAGCCCTGCATTGGAGAGCGCGACCTCATAGGTTCTCTTCTGTTTCAATCGGCGCATAGCGGTTATAACGGCATGTCGTCGATAGTCTGCGCACGGCTGACCGGAACCACCACGGCAGCGACCTTGCCGCGCACGTTCTCAACAGGAACTGTGCCTTGCAGGTTGTCCCCGAGGTGCGCGCGCGAATCCAAGGAGTTCGTGCGGTTATCCCCCATCACCCACAGATGGCCTTCCGGGACGGTAACCGGGCCGAAGTAGGCGCCGCCACAGGCTTGCGATCCCACTCGTTCATCAATCGGAATCTCCGGCGGATCCAGAACGAAGTCCTGGTTAGTGGGCTTGCCATCCACCATGACGGCCGGATCCCCTTCCTGACACGACACGGTCTGGCCACCTGTAGCGATGACGCGTTTGACCAGGATGTTGTCGCCATTAGGCACCAACCCCACAACGGCGCCAATGTTTTGCAGTCCGCGCACCACTACATTGCGGGACCGCTTGACCTCAAAAGACGTGTTCCACGAATCCGGACCGGCAAAGACTACAACCTCTCCGGGGCGCGGATCACTGAAGTAATAGCTCACCTTCTGCACGGCAATGCGGTCATTCGTGCACCCCGGGCAGCCATGCAGGGTGGGTTCCATGGAGGAAGACGGGATGAGATACATCCGCCCCACTAAAGCCTGAATTAGCGCCAGCACCACGAAGGTGAGTGCTAGCGCCGTGAGGACATCGCGGCCCCTAGGACTGGATGTCCGGGTCATCGACTCCACCAATGCGGTTGAAGGGGAAGAAGATGAACATGACCTTGCCGCGGACGTTCTCCAGCGGGATCGTTCCTTGGTACTGATCCTGCATGTGATAGCGCGAATCCGCGGAAGCCGTGCGGTTATCTCCCATCACCCAGATATTGCCCTCTGGCACGGTCACGGGGCCAAAATACGCGCCGCCACAGGCGTAAGAACCGGTGGTCTCATCAACGCGATACGTCGGCGGGTCCTGCACATAGTCCTGTTCGATGGGCTTGCCATCCACCATGACCGCAGGATCTCCCTCCTGGCAGGACACAGTCTGGCCTCCGGTAGCAACAACACGCTTGACCAGGGTGTTCTCATCAGGTGGGGTGAGCGAAACGTAGCTCAGCGCGTCCTGAATTCGGTGGATGACCGGGTTGTCGGAACGCGGCGATACCCAATTCCTGTCCCAGTCCGGCGTTCCTTTGAACACCACGACATCACCGGGCTCTGGGTTCTTGTCGCCGTAATAGGAGACCTTTTCGGTAAAAATGCGGTCATTATTGCAGCCTTCGCAGCCATGCAAGGTCGGCTCCATCGACCCTGATGGAATGACGTACTGCCGGCCCACAAAGTTTTGGAAAACACCAACGACCGCAAGCACGGAAACCACCACCAGTGCGGTCTCCAGCAACCAAGGCATCTGCTTCTTTTCCTCAGCTGGGGGTGCTGCGCTTTCCGACGCCTCTTTCCCCACGCCCTGGGAACCTTCAGTAATGTCGTTTTCTTTTTCCACGGGCTAAATCCTAGCAATGCGCGCCGACATCCCGGTATGCGGCTCGGCCGGAGGCTGCTGAAAGCACAAAGCCCTCCGCCTTACCCACAAGAATCGGTGTGGAAGCGAAGGGCTGAGGGCTACAGAGCAGCTAGAACTAGCGGCGCTCCTTGATGCGGGCCTTCTTGCCGCGCAGGTCGCGCAGGTAGTACAGCTTGGCGCGGCGAACGCGGCCGCGGCGGACTACCTCGATGGAGGCAATGTTCGGGGAGTGAACCGGGAAGGTACGCTCAACGCCGATGCCGAAGGAAACCTTACGCACGGTGAAGGTCTCGCGGATGCCAGCGCCCTGACGGCGGATGCAGACACCCTTGAAGAGCTGGGTACGCTCGGTGGAGCCCTCGATCACCTTGACGTTGACGTCAAGGGTATCGCCTGGGCGGAAGGACGGGATATCGTCGCGCAGCGAAGCTGCATCAACCTTGTCAATGAGGTTTGCCATTGGTGTTTTCCTTTTCAGTTTAAGACAGAGGACCCTGGCGCCACCTCGCGGCGGCTGACCGGTTCGTGCCTATTACACAGAACATCGCTATCTTTCCACACCCCACCCCCGCAGAACAAATTGTGCCAAACGCCTGACATCTCCTCGTTGCGGGCTCTAAGGTGGGTGGCGCACTGATACCCCACGGGTGCCCACGGGAAGTGGGCTGAGAGTGGCGCTGATACCGCGCCTGCACCGTTTGAACCTGTCTGGTTAACACCAGCGAAGGAAGAGAGGAGCAGCCATGACGGCTACCCATACCCCCATTCAGAATTCTGACTCCGGCGAGATCCACCCCAAGCACTCCTACTCCCCCATCCGGGAGCACGGCCTCGAGGTACCCGAGACCGAGATTCAGTTGGATGATTCCCCCACCGGCCCGAATGAGCCTTTCCGCGTCTACCGCACCCGGGGCCCAGAGTGTGAGCCAGAGGTAGGCCTGCCGGCGCTGCGCGCGGAGTGGATTGCGGAGCGCGAGGACGTCGACAAGTATGAGGGCCGCGCCCGCAACCTCGCCGATGATGGCCGCTCCGCCGAGCGCCGCGGTGCCGCTTCCCAGGAGTGGAAGGGGGAGCGTCGCCAGCCGCTGCGTGCGAAGGAGGGCAAGCGCGTTACCCAGATGCATTACGCGCGCCAGGGCATCATCACCAAGGAGATGGAGTTCGTAGCCCTGCGCGAGCACTGCGACCCGGAGTTTGTGCGCTCCGAAATCGCGCGCGGCCGCGCCATCCTGCCCAATAACGTGAATCACCCGGAGTCGGAGCCGATGATCATCGGGCGGAAGTTTCTCACCAAGATCAACGCCAACATCGGCAACTCCGCGGTGACATCCTCCATTGCGGAAGAGGTGTCGAAGCTGCGCTGGGCCACGCGCTGGGGCGCGGATACCGTCATGGACCTCTCCACCGGCGATGACATCCACACCACGCGCGAGTGGATCCTGCGCAACTCGCCGGTGCCCATCGGCACCGTGCCCATCTACCAGGCGCTGGAGAAGGTCAACGGCGTAGCTGAGGACCTGACGTGGGAGATTTTCCGAGACACCGTCATCGAGCAGTGCGAGCAGGGCGTGGACTACATGACCATCCACGCCGGCGTCCTGCTTCCGTATATCCCGCTGACCACGGACCGCGTCACCGGCATCGTCTCCCGCGGCGGCTCCATCATGGCGGGCTGGTGCCTGGCACACCACAAGGAGTCCTTCCTCTACGAGAACTTCGATGAGCTGTGTGAGATTTTCGCGCGCTACGACGTCGCCTTCTCCTTGGGCGATGGCCTGCGCCCCGGCTCGCTGGCGGATGCCAACGACACCGCCCAATTCGCTGAGCTCAAGACCATCGGTGAGCTCACCCGGCGCGCCTGGGAGTATGACGTTCAGGTCATGGTGGAGGGCCCGGGCCACGTCCCGCTCAACATGGTTCAGGAAAACAATGAGCTGGAGCAGGACTGGGCTTCGGACGCTCCCTTCTACACGCTAGGCCCACTGGTCACCGATATTGCCCCGGGCTATGACCACATCACCTCCGCCATTGGCGCGGCGCACATCGCCATGGGAGGAACGGCCATGTTGTGCTACGTCACCCCGAAGGAGCACTTGGGCCTGCCCAACCGCGATGATGTCAAGACCGGCGTGATTACCTATAAGCTCGCCGCCCATGCGGCCGATGTGGCCAAGGGCCACCCAGGGGCACGCGCCTGGGATGATGCGATGAGCAAGGCCCGCTTCGAGTTCCGCTGGCACGATCAGTTCGCGCTTTCCCTCGACCCGGACACCGCGCAGGCCTACCACGATGAGACCCTGCCCGCGGAGCCGGCGAAGACCGCACATTTCTGTTCCATGTGCGGGCCGAAGTTCTGTTCCATGCGCATCAGCCAGGACATCCGGGATACCTTCTCCGATTCGCTAGGGATGCCAAGCTTCCCGGGTAAGGGAGCCATCGATCCGGAGGTCGTGGCAGCTGCCCGCGCGGGCGAGAAGCAGATGTCGGAGGAGTTCAAGGCCCAGGGCTCACAGCTCTATCAGGAAGAAGAGACCGCACATGCCTGATCTTCGCTGCTACTTCGTCACGGGCGCGGGCTCGCATGAGGACGTCGTGCGCATCGCTGCCGCAGCGGCGCGCGGCGGCGCCGGGGTGGTACAGGTGCGCTCCAAGCCGATTTCCGCCCGCGGCCTCTTCCACTTGGGCCGTGACGTAGCCCGCACGGTGGCCGAGGCCAACCCAGAAACGCGCGTGCTTATCGACGACCGCGTCGACGTCGCCGCCGCCCTCCGCCACGCCGGCGAGCCGGTGCACGGCGTGCATATCGGCCAGGATGATCTGCCCGTGGCCGCTACCCGCGCGCTCCTCGGGCCGGACGCGATTATCGGGCTGACCACCGGCACGCGCGAGTTAGTCGAGGCCGCCAATGAGGTAGCAGACCTGATTGATTACATCGGCTGCGGCCCGTTCCGCGCCACGCCGACGAAGGACTCCGGCCGCACCCCGTTGGGACTTGATGCCTACCCGGATTTGGTGAAGCTCTCCTGCGTACCGCTCGTGGCCATCGGGGATGTCACCGCCGAGGATGCTGCCGATCTTGCGGCAACCGGCGTGGCCGGCCTAGCTGTCGTGCGCGGCATCATGCATGCCGATGACCCGGAAGCCTACTGCCGCAAGCTGCTGTCCGGCTTCGATGAAGGTGCGCGATGAGTACTAGCTCTGATTCCTCAGTCATCGTCGTCGGTGCGGGTGTCATCGGCCTGGCCACCGCGGTGGAACTGGCCGCGCGGGGCCACGAGGTCACGGTGCTAGATCCGGCGCCAGCCTCCGGGGCTACCCACTTCGCCGGAGGCATGCTCGCCCCCGCCGCCGAGGTGGTCTACCAGCAGGATCCGCTCTTCCCGCTCATGCGCGCTTCCGGCGCGTGGTACCCGGAGCTTATCGATCTGGTTGCCGCACACGCGGAGGTGCCCACCGGCTACCGCGCCGAGGGGACTCTCGTCGTCGCTGCCGATCGCGCGGATGCCCAGCACCTCACCGAGCTGGCCGAGTATCAATCCCTCCACGGCATGGAGGTAGAGCGCATCACCGTGCGCGAAGCCCGGCGCGCGGAACCACTGCTGTCCCCGCGTCTGGCCGGTGCCGTCAGTATCCCGGGTGACACGCAGGTCTTTCCCCGGCAATGGGCGGCTGCTCTGCTGAGCGCGGCCCAAGGACTCGGCGTGCGTTTCTTCCGTACAGCGGCACAGTCGATCGATGCGACTACAGGGGTTGTCACCACTGCCGTCGGTGAGTTCGACGCTGAACAGGTGGTGCTCGCAGCAGGCCTGGGGGCACGCGAGATCGAGTGGGCTGACTCTGCGGGGCTTGAACAGTCCCCGCTGCACCTGCGCCCGGTGTACGGCGATATCCTGCGCCTGCGGGTTCCGGATCACCTGCAGCCGCTGCTGACCCGCGTGGTGCGCGGCTTCGTGGAGGACCGCCCCATCTACCTCATCCCGCGCGGCGATGGCACCCTCGCCGTCGGCGCTACGACCCGCGAGGATTCCCTGTCCTCAGCGCAGGCCGGAGGCGTCTACGCGCTGCTTCGCGACGCCATCCGCGTCCTCCCCGCCGTCGAAGAATGCGAGTTCCTCGAGGCCAGCGCGGGGGCTCGCCCCGGCACCCCGGATGACCTTCCTTATCTTGGCCGCGTCAGCGAGCGGCTCGTCATCTCTACCGGCTATTTCCGCCATGGCATCCTGCTCACGGCACTGGCCGCGCGCTGTGCCCGCGAGCTCATCGAGGGCACCGAACCGAGCATTGATCTCACAGCCTGCAATCCCCTGCGACACCTCAAGGAGCAACAATGATCCTCATCCTCAACGGCCAGCCCTATGACACGGCGGCCAGCACCGTCGCCCAGCTGCTGGAGGAAAAGGACATCGCTCCTGACGGCACCGCGGTGGCCGTCGCCGAACAGGTCATCCCCCGCTCACAATGGGAAACCACCCCACTCACTGAAGGCGCAGCCGTGGAAATCCTCACCGCTGTCCAAGGAGGCTAAATGCTCACCATCGCTGATACCACCTTTTCCTCCCACCTCATCATGGGCACCGGTGGGGCCACGAGCCACGAGGCCCTCGAGCGCGCGCTCCTCGCCTCCGGGACCGAGCTGACCACCGTGGCCATGCGCCGCCATGCCGGCACCAGCGACGGTGAGAGCGTCTTCGATCTGCTGCGCCGCCTGGACATCGCTCCCCTGCCCAATACCGCCGGGTGTCGCACGGCCCGCGAGGCCGTGCTTACCGCCCGCATGGCCCGCGAAGCTCTGGGCACCACGTGGGTCAAGGTCGAGGTCATCGCCGACGAACACACGCTGCTGCCCGATGTCGTGGAAACCCTCGACGCCACCGAGCTGCTTGCCGCCGAGGGGTTTACCGTGCTGGCTTATACCAGCGACGATCCCGTGGCTGCCCAACGCCTCGAGGATGCTGGGGCCGCGGCCGTCATGCCGCTCGGCGCCCCCATCGGCACTGGTCTCGGGATTCTCAACCCGCACAACCTCGAGCTCATTTGTTCGCGTGCCTCGGTGCCCGTGCTTGTCGACGCCGGCATCGGCACCGCCTCCGACGCCGCCCTCGCCATGGAGCTCGGCTGCTCCGGCGTGCTGCTCGCCAGCGCGGTCAACCGCTGCCAGAACCCGGAAGCGATGGCCACCGCCATGCGCCATGCCGTCGAAGCCGGCAGACTTGCCCGAAGTGCAGGGCGCATCCCACAGCGCGAGCACGCCCAGGCTTCCTCCACCTTCGAAGGCCTGGCCAGCTGGGCGGACCAGGTCCTGTAGCCCACTGCTTAAAAGGACAGACATCATGCTCAGCGAAACCGAACGCGCCCGGACCGCGCGCCAACGTCTCCTGCCCGGCTTCGGCGATGCGGCCCAGGAGCGGCTTCATGCCGCGCACGTGCTCGTCGTGGGCGCCGGCGGGCTGGGCTGCCCGGCTATCCAACAGCTCGCCGCAGGAGGCATCGGGCGCATCACTCTTATTGATTCCGATAGCGTCGATATCAGCAACCTGCACAGGCAGGTGCTGTTTGGTGCGGGGGACGTCGGCAAGCCCAAGGCGGAAGTAGCCGCCGCGCGCGCCCGCGAGCTTGCCCCCGAGCTCACCATCACCGCTCTTAAGGAACGCCTCGATTCCTCCAACGTTCTTGACCTGTGTTCCGAGGCCAACCTCGTCCTCGACGGCTCCGATACCTTTGACACGAAGTACCTCGTCGCCGATGCCTGCGAGCTCACCTCTACCCCGCTGGCCTGGGGTACCGTGCTGCGCTACGGCGGGCAAGCCGCGCTGTGGCACTCCGGGAAAGACTCCGCCGACGGGCGCGGGGTGGGCTTGCGCGATCTCTTCCCCGCCCCGCCCAGCGGCGAGGCGCTCGAGTGCTCGACGGCCGGGGTGCTGGGCGCGACGACATCGGTGATCGCAGGGCTCATGGCCACCGCGGCGGTCGCCACGCTCGGCGCACTCCCGGAACATCGAGACATGATCGGGCGCGTAACCTCCTACGACGCGCTCCCCGGAAGCTTCCGCACGCTGCGGGTAGGTGCCGATCCCGACCGCCCCCTCGTTACTGCCCTACCTGCCCGGCACATCCTGCCGCCGGAACTTGTCACCGGCCACGCTGCCCTCCTTGATATCTCCGAGGACCCCGCCTTTCCTCGTGCCACGGTGTCAATGCCCTGGCATACCGTTACCGATGATGATTCCGTTCGCCGTGCGCTAACTTCATGCTCTTCCGAACTGGTCTACGTGGCCTGCCCTTCCGGTGGGCGAAGCGCTGGCTTTGTCCTGCGCTACGCCGATCTGGCAGCGGACATGGGCATCGAGCTGCGCAACCTCCCCGGTGGCCTCGCAGCACACGATTTCTAAGCGCCGGCCACCGCCGGCCTGCGGAAGAGGTGCTCGTCGAGGATGCGCGCCGTGCCGTGGTGGCGGGCGCGGAAAATCACGCAGGAGGCCACCAACGCCAGGGCCGTCACGATGAACAGCACCGCGATGCCCGCCCAGAAGGTGCCATCGTGGATACCGTCGGTGGCTCGGGTAAAGGCATTCTTTGCATAGGACATCGGGTGGAAAGGATGCAGCAAACTCAGCGGCCGCGGAATAGCCGCCACCGGCCACACGCCGCCGAAGACCATGACGCCTAAGGCAAAAGCACCGACTGCGAAGACGGCACCAATCTTACGGCCGAAGGTTACGAGGAAGAACTGGTAGGTCGCCGCGCCGACGGCGGCAATCGCTGCGATGACGAGCAGCATCATCGGCCAGCTGGCGGGGTTCCAGCCCATGGTGGAGGACATCAGACCCATAAAGGCCAAGACCAGGAAGTTCAGGCCCGCCACCACCCCGAAAGCCGCGAGGATGCCGCGCACCGGGCTCGTGACTGCCTCTCCGCGGCGGCCCAGGTAATACGGCAACGTCATCGCCAGAAGCAGCATGACGAGGAACCCAAAGACCAGCACGAAGAGCAAGGAGGCGCCGCCCGTGATGTTCTTCTCGGTCGGGTCGACCGGGCTGACCACCGTCTGTACAGGGTGGAGATTAGAGGAGGTGAAGTTGATGGGCACGGCCATGTTCTGCGCCGACGTATCCGGCTGGGTGATGGAGGGGGCTTTGGCGGCGCCGTCGGCAAGCTTGGTGGCCAATTCATTGGAGCCTGCCTTGAGCTGGTCCATGCCGTCCTTGAGCTCCGTGCCGCCGGCAGCCAGCTGGCTCGTGCCGTCCTTCAGCGTGCCGGTGCCCTCATGCAGGCGGGATGCTCCGTCCTGCAGCTGGGCGGCACCGTTGCTCAGCTCGCCGACGCCTGCCCGCAACTGCTGCGATCCATCGGACAAGCGGTGCGCGCCGTCATTGAGGGCCATCATGCCGCCCAGGTACTCCGAGTTGGGATCGGACAGGTTGTAATAGAGCTGGCCGGTGCCGGCGGAAAGCTTCTCCAGTTGCGCCACCATGTTTCCGCTGGCGGCCGGGTCGAGCTTGGACACCAGGGAATAGAGTTGATCGGCTTGTTGGTGCATGCCGAGGCCGCGGAGAACGTCGACAAGCTGCAGCAGCGCCGGGGCCACAACCTGCGCCTGCTTGAGCATCGGGATGAGCATCCCGGTGAGCTGATTGACACCGCCATCGATCTGACCCGCGCCATCCGCCAGGCGGCCGGTGCCGGCGAGTAGTTTGTCGGAGCCGTCGGCAAGCTGGGCGGCGCCATCATCCAGCTGCGCCGCACCACCGCTCAAGCGCCCCACGCCCTCGTTGAGACGAGTCGTGCCGTCGAGCAGCTGGCCCGTACCGTTGTTGAGATCGCCCGCACCGGCGTCCAGCTTGGCGATTCCCTCGACCGCTCGCCCGCCGCCTTCCTGCAGCTTGCCCGCGCCCTCGTCGAGCCGGCCCGCGCCCTCAGCTGCGGTTCCCAGGCCATCGCTGAGTTTATTCAGCCCCTCGATGACCTGATCGGCATACTTCTTGGAAATTGCATTCTCCACGCTGGTCTGCACCTGCGGGATGAGGCTGGAGGAAATCACCGAACCATTCGTGCCGTAGTAATCATTGGTGGCGAAGTGAATCTCCGGCTTGACCGGTTTATCGCTGATGATGGTGACGGCCTGCTCGGAGAAATTCTTCGGGATGGTCACGACCATGAGGTACTTGCCCTTGAGCAGGCCCTCATCACCGTCCACCTTGTTGACCTCGGCAAAGTTCAGGTACTGCGTCTCCATCAGGCCTTCCACGACCTGATCACCGTAGTTGGTGTAGGTGCCTTGCTTCTCGACGCCCGCATCCTCATTCACCACCGCCAAGTCAATGTTGCGCATGTACTTGGAGGGGTCCCACATGGCCCACATCATGGTGCCGGCGATGACGATGGGTGCGACGAGAAGGAAGACGATGAGCACGCGCGACAAGGTACTCGTGGGGCGCCAATCGAGGACGCGGTGCCACCCCATGGCCTCGCTGTCGTGGCCTGCCGCGCTCTGGGTAGCAGCACTCCCCTCATTTACCAGACTGGGCGAAGCGCTATTCGCGTCTGCTTCCCGGTTGGATTCAGCCTCACGGCTCATGTCCGTCTCCTTAGCGTGATGGTTGAGGTCCGCCTTTATTCGTTTATCCAGCCCTTTAAGCTAGACACGCAAACGTGAGCGAGGCCACTAGGTCATTTGTTTCAACAAACATACCACCGAATAAGTTGACATTGTGAACTTATGGCCATTCGTCACGTTGTGCCGCGCTGCGCACTACCTGAATTACATCACCCCGCACTCCCTTGTGACGGGCGAGCGAGTGCATTCGAATCGGGCTTTCACCCGGCAAGCCCCTGTCCTTTACTGTCTGTAGGCAGGGCGTTTCCCTCTCCGGTTGCGGGATGGGCTAACCCGCTTTATTCTCTGTGCACATGGGGGATATAGAAACCTACATCCGCCTTCGCAACTCGGGGATTGCGCTGGTGGAAGCAGCAACCAGCACACCCGAAAGCTTGCGCGCGCTTGGCGCCTCGCACGGCGATGCGGCGGAGCTGGCGTCGCTTCATGCCATCTATTTCGGCGATACCCGCTTCACCGGCAAGCAGCGCACCGCCCGCCAGGCGGCCCAACGCCAAGGCCACGACCTGGCCACGCTGAGCCTGATTGAGTCCTACACCGCGAAGCTGAAGAAGCAGGTTGACGTCTGGAATTTGCGCGTCGCGCTCGCCTCCGTGCCCTCGGAACGGGTGCCTTCAGTGGCGGCGCAGCGAGTGAAGGAACTCAAACCGAAACGCGTGCCTTCACCAGGGGTGCGGCTGACTTACCGCAAGAATGGTCCATACTCGCTTACGGTTACTGATTCCGCGCTCAACATCTCCACCATGCGCAGCACCCTGGAATCCATTAACCCTACCGACCTCCTAGACGCCACCCGCCAGGTCTTCTTCAAGGAGGGCGTTGGCTCCCGTCCGGCGGTGGGAACAAACGTCGTGATAACACTCGACGAGCTCGACAAAATCATCCACCACGACGGCGACGACATCGAGCTCGAACTCACCAACGGCGGGCGCATGAGCGGCGCAGAGTTTTTAACCTACAAATTCGCCGAGACTGGCTACGCCACTCTGGTCCACCCCACCATCGGCCCGGTGTGGCTGCACCGGCTTTCGCGCTTTGCCAGCCTCGAGCAGCGCATCATGGCCAGCGCGGAGCACCCCACCTGCGCGATCGAAGACTGCAACAAGCCAGCCGATTACTGCCAAGTCCACCACATCGTCCCCTGGCAAGCGGGCGGGGAAACCAATCCGCCCAACCTCACCATGCTGTGCGCTTACCACAACGGCATTAACGACGATGACCCCACCAGCCCGACCGGCAGAGGTTATGTCTTTCGGTTGAAAGGACCGGTTGACTACATCCCGCCCTGGGGAACGCCGATTACAGCGCAGCCGGCCTACCAAGAAGCGGTCAACCGGCTCGCGACAGCCGCATCCCCTTCCCAACCGCCGGATCCACCAAACGGTAGCCCACCTCCTGGGTAGCTCACTCCCCAGCACCGTGCCGCCTGACCAGCTCACCCACCTGGCTGGCTCACCTACTCCACGCGGAAGCCCCGCAGAACCGCAAGGCTTTCCGCGTCTTCAGCGATCCCTCAACAGAATCTCTTTCTGCGGGGCCATCGAATACGCCGTCCTCACAGAATGCTCTCCCGGAAAACACGCGAACCCTCAACCGTTTGAACGGTTAGAAGCCAGCCTTCTTGAGGGCATCGGCCATCGAACCACCGCCGCCGCGGTCCGAGCGGCCACGCCCACCGTCGCGGCGGGAGTTGCGCCGGTCGGAGCGGCCACCGCGCCCCTCGGAACGCCCACCGCCGTTGCGGCGCTTGGGAGCGGGCTGGCCGGGTTCATCGTCAAGCCGCAGCGACAAGCCAATGCGCTGGCGCTCCACGTCTACCTCCATGACCTTCACCTTCACCACCTGGCCCGAGCGGACCACATCGTGCGGGTCGGAGACGAACTTGTGGCTCATCGCGGAGACATGGACAAGACCATCCTGGTGCACGCCCACGTCGATGAACGCGCCAAAGGCCGCAACATTGGTCACGGTGCCCTCCAGAATCATCCCCGGCTTCAAGTCCGAGACCTTGTCCACACCTTCCTTGAAGGTAGCCGTCTTGAACTCCGGACGCGGGTCGCGGCCCGGCTTATCCAGCTCCGCGATGATATCCGTCACCGTCGGCACACCGAAGGTATCGTCAGCAAAGTCCGCCGGCGACAGCTTCGTCAACACTCGCGAATTGCCGATGAGCTCCGAAACCCCCAGACCGGTCTTCTCCGCAATGCGCGCCACCACCGGGTAGGCCTCCGGGTGCACTGCCGAAGCATCGAGCGGATCCTTGCCACCATTGATGCGCAAGAAGCCCGCGGACTGCTCAAAAGCCTTCGGGCCCAAGCGCGGCACCTTCTTCAGCTCCTTGCGCGAGGCAAACGTGCCGTTCTCATCGCGGTAGGCCACGATGTTGGCCGCAATCGTGGAATTCACGCCGGCCACGCGCTCCAGCAGCGGGGCCGACGCCGTGTTCAGGTCCACGCCGACGCCGTTGACGGCATCTTCCACCACGCCATCGAGGGTGCGGGCGAGCGCGACCTGGTTGACGTCGTGCTGGTACTGCCCCACGCCAATGGCCTTCGGGTCAATCTTCACCAGCTCCGCCAGCGGGTCCTGGAGGCGGCGCGCGATCGAAACGGCGCCGCGCAGGGAGACATCCATGTCAGGGAATTCATCGGCCGCCAACTGGGAGGCCGAATACACCGACGCGCCAGCCTCGGAGACCACCACCGGCGTGGGGCGAGCACCGCCGGCCTGCGCGATGAGGTCGGCGACCTCACCCGCCAGCTTCTCCGTCTCACGCGATGCGGTTCCGTTGCCGATCGCCATGAGGTCCACCGAATGGGCAGCGCTTAGCGACGCCAACTCCCTCACCGCCTCAGCCCACTTCTGCTGCGGCTGGTGCGGATAGACAATCGTGGTGGCCAGGACCTTGCCCGTCGGGTCAACGACCGCGCACTTGACGCCATTGCGGTATCCCGGGTCTAGGCCCAGCGTCGCGCGCTGGCCGGCCGGGGCGGCCAGAAGAACGTCGCGCAGGTTTGTCGCGAAGACCTTGAGCGCGCCTTCCTCCGCCTTCTCTTTCAGGCGCATGCGCACGTCCAGACCGGAAGAGATGGAAAGCTTGGTGCGCCAGCCCCAGTGGACGGCGTCGGCAAGCCAGCGGGAGGTAGACACGTCCAGGTCGAAGCGGTCTGCGATCATGCCCTCGTACATGGCGTCATCGCCGGCGTCGAGGTTGAGATGCAGAACGCCCTCGCTTTCGCCGCGCAGCAGCGCCAAAATGCGGTGCGAGGGGAGCTTCTCGAAAGGCTCAGAGAACTCGAAGTAGTCCTTGAACTTCGCGCCCTCGGTTTCCTTACCCTCGACCACGCCGGCGTTCATGGAACCGCTGGTGTACATGCGCTCGCGCACCTCGCCCACCAGATCCGCATCCAGTGCGAAGCGGTCCACCAGAATGGCGCGGGCGCCGTCGAGGGCCTTCTTCGTTTCCTCGAAACCTTCGGTGAGATACTCCCCCGCCAGCTCGGTCGGGTCCGCCGAGGGGTCCTCGATGAGCTTGTCCGTCAGCGGCTCCAGTCCTGCCTCGCGCGCGATATCCGCCTTGGTCTTGCGGCGCTTCTTATACGGCAGGTACAGATCCTCCAGGCGCGCCTTGGTCTCGCAGCCCTGGATCAGTGCGCGCAGCTCATCGGTGAGTTTGCCCTGTTCCTCAATCGCGGCGAGCACCGTTTCCTTGCGCTCTTCCAGCTCGCGCAGGTACGTCGAGCGTTCCTCGATGATACGCAGCTGGGAGTCATCCAGCCCGCCGGTGGCTTCCTTGCGGTAACGGGCAATAAACGGGACGGTATTGCCCTCCGCCATGAGTTTCAGGGCGGCGTCAACGTGTGCTTCTTTGACGCCCAGCTCTCCGGCGATGGTGGCTGCGATATTCACAAAACCTCTTTTTGGTCGGGGACTAAAAGACCTTCCTACCCTATACCCCGCCCTGCCACGCGCAGGAAGTACCCAGCCCAAACTCGGTGTGGCCGATTTCGGAGGTGCCGTACCACAGCGTGTGCGGCGGCAAGCAGTCCGCGACGGCCGCGGTGACTTTGGTCAACGGCAGCTCAGAGGAGCCGTTGACGATGACCCTCCACACGTGCTCACCCACCGGCGGCTGGCCATGTTTATCCATGTACTCGTTGACCAGGATATTGTCGGGCTCGCAGGTAAAGGAGATGATCTCTGCGTTGATATCGAGCGGCTCGACGCCGCCTTCGCGCAAACGCTGCGGCATATCTTTGAGAATCTTGCCCCATTCGGCTTCGGTCATAAGTATTGACAAGTCAGTACTGATGTCCATCTCATTCCTCCTTCAAGGATTCCACGTACGCGCGGTCGGCATCGCTCAGGTCCGCCGCGTCCAGCAACTCCGGGCGGCGCTTCCACGTCCGGGCCAGCGACTGCTCGCGGCGCCACCGGTCCACCTTGGCATGATCACCGGAAGTCAGTACATCCGGAACCGCCAAACCGCGCCACTCCCGCGGTTTGGTGTAACTCGGTCCTTCCAGCAAGCCATCGGAGAAAGAGTCCTCCTCGTGCGAGCGCCGGTTTCCCAACACCCCGGGTATAAGGCGTACCACAGCTTCAGCAATGACCAGCACGGCTACCTCGCCGCCGATGAGCACGTAATCGCCGATGGACACCTCGCGCACGCGGTAGCGCTGCGCGGCATCCTCGACGACGCGCTGATCAATGCCCTCGTAGCGCCCACACGCGAACACGATGTGCTCCTCGGTAGACCACGCCCGGGCATCGGCCTGAGTAAAGGGCGTTCCGGCAGGTGTCGGCACGATGAGCAGCGGCTTATCCGAACCCTCGCTTTCACCATAGGAGCGCGCCTCGACGCCATGGATATCGTCGTGGCGCGGCTTGCTCAGGTGCGGCAGCGCGCTTTGGAGGTCCTGGGTGGAGGCGGTGCCGGAGGAGACGTCGTCAAGCGCCGGCCCCCACACCTCAGGCTTCATGACCATTCCTGGGCCGCCCCCGTAGGGTGAGTCATCGACGGATTTGTGCACGTCGGTGGCCCACTGGCGCAGATCATGCACCCCCACCGCGAGCTTTCCCTGCTCGATGGCCTTGCCCAGCAGCGCGTGGCGCAGCGGGTCGAGGTACTCCGGAAAAATGGTGAGAACGTCTATCCTCATAGGTCAAGCAACCCCTCCGGCGGGGTGATGGTGCAGGTCCCGGCCTCCAGATCGACTTCGGGCACGATCTGCTCAACGAAGGGGACCAACGCCTCTTTGCCATCGGTGAGCGTGACTTCCAGAAGGGACTGCGTGGGACCGTGCGTCACGCCGGTCACCTCGCCCACGTCTGAGCCGTCGAGAATGACGCGCAGGCCTTCCAGCTCGTGGTCGTAGAAGCCGTCATCCTCGGGATCATCCAAGGGTTCGGCGAAGAACTGGGTGCCGCGCAGGGAATCCGCGGCCGTGCGGTCTGGGATTTCCTCGAAGGTGATGAGCAGGCGCCCTTTATGAGCGCGCACCGCCGCGATGGTGAGCTCGTGTTCTTTCTTGCCTTGTTTGCCGTGGAGAACCTCGCCGACGGCGAAACGGGTCTCGGGGGAATCGGTGGTCACCTCGACGGAGACCTCGCCTTTAATGCCGTGGGATTTCACCACGCGACCAATGAGTAGTTCCATGACTGCTAGCTTAACGGGCTACGCTGGAGTGGCATGACTGAGCTTCCGATCAATGATGCAGCCACCTTTGGTGCCGCCACCCATGACAGCGCCGCGCTCACAACGCTAAATTTGCTCGATGAGGCCCCTAAGCCGGGCCCATCGCGCCCGAGACCAGCCGTTAAGCGAGTCCTCAGTGCCGACGGAGCGAACCTCATCCTCTTTTCATTCTTGCCCGGGCAGGTCCTGCCCGATCACAAAGCCGCGCACCCCATCACCGTCCAGGTGCTACAGGGCGCGGTGACTTTTAGTTGCGGAGATGAAGATTACGTGCTCGTTCCCGGGCGCATCGTACACCTTCCAGCGTATGTCCCACATGCGGTGTCCTGCAGCGATCAACCTGCGCTAATGCTGCTCACAATGTTGACGCCAAACACTGGCGTGAATGTCTAGACTTTTAGTATTATTCTTGGATTGTGAGTAGTTCTAAGCCTTACCACCATGGAAATTTGCATGAAGAGATCCTCCAGGAGGCCATCAAGCTCGGCCGGGAGGGTGGACCAGAGGCAGTAACGATTCGCGCGGCAACGCGCGCGGTCGGCGTTTCCCCCACCGCCGCGTACCGCCACTTCAAGGATCAGGCCGCGCTTCTCGACGCCGTCGCAGACGTCGCCACCTTCGAACTCATTACCAAGCTGAGTGAGGCCTTCGAGAATACCGAGGGAAGCATTGTCGACAAGATGATGGCGGCTGGCTTTGCCTACTACCACTATGCCTTGGAGGAGCAAAGCTTCTTTGAGTGCATGATGGCCACGAGCGGCTTTGACATCCCTGGTGCGCTGGCCGCCGCCGCAGAGGGACCGGGAGAGGATCCGCGGGTCCAGGCCACGTTCAACTTCTATGACTACATGGAGCAGTACGCACGCTACATTGGGCAGGAGCCTAACCGGCAATTCATGATGCAAAATTGTCTTGCTGGGTGGTCCACGGTGCACGGCTTTACGGTGTTGTGTTTGAGCGGCCACTTGGCATCAGTATCGGAAGAAGCGATGGAAAGGATTGCGCAGTCGGTCATCGCCTCCGCCATCCGCGGTTTGGATTTCGAGAACCCCTTGGAAGCACGCCCCGCTGCCCCGCAAAACTAGAAAATCCCCGCTGGTGCGGGGATTTTCTGTTAGGCGAGTAGTTTACTCTGCGGACTCCTCAGCGGAGTCAGCCTCGGCAGCCTCTTCCTCTGCCTTTGCAGCCTCAGCGGCAGCGGCTTCCTCTGCAGCCTTCTCAGCGGCAGCCTTTGCCTCAGCCTCTTCCTTGGCCTTGCGCTTCTTCTCGGTGATGGCCTCGATGGTCGGGCCGTTGTTGGCCTCAGCCAGAGCGGCGTTGAAGAGATCCAGCTTGGACGGCTTCGGCTCAGCAACCTTCAGGGTGCCCTCTGCGCCCGGCAGGCCCTTGAACTTCTGCCAGTCACCGGTCACCTTGAGCAGTGCGAGAACCGGCTCGGTCGGCTGCGCGCCGACACCCAGCCAGTACTGAGCGCGCTCGGAATCGATCTGGATCAGGGACGGCTCCTGCTTCGGCTGGTAGATACCGATGTTCTCGATAGCCTTGCCGGAGCGGCGGGTGCGTGCATCAGCAACAATGATGCGGTACTCAGCGTTGCGGATCTTACCCATACGCTGCAGCTTGATCTTAACGGCCATGATTGGCTCCTTTTCTAGTCACCGGGCAGTTCAGACACGCGCCGCTTGGTGGCGCGCCGGTTCAACCCTTGGATTTATCCTGCGTGTGACATGCCGGCCGTCCGTGGGCGGTACCGGCGTTACGCAGAAATGAAGTTTTAGGTGTCCTCCATGCTGCACATGGACAACCCCAATGATTTTAGCGGTACGCACGCAAAATAGGAAATCCCCCCTACCGCTTGCATGGTTAGGCCTTACCCCGCGAAAGGGGTAGCCTGTAATGCGGTTATTTCGCTGCCACACAAACCTCTTTTTATGAATAAACAAGCCCCATCTACATTCCGCTACCGCTACGACCTCGATGGCCTCCGCGGCATCGCGATCGCTTTGGTTGTTTTATACCACGTCTTCGTCGGTCGTGTTTCCGGTGGCGTCGATGTCTTCCTCCTCCTGTCCGGGTACTTCTTCCTGGGCTCGCAGCTGCGCTATGCCGCGCGGCCGAACGCCTCCCTGAACCCGTGGTGGCCCATCTGGCGCACGCTGCGCAGGTTGGCACCTGCCCTCGTGCTCGTCATCGGTGTGAGCTATGTGCTTGTTCGGATATTTACCCCGAAGCTCATGAACACCGAGCTCACCAAGCAGATCACGGCGACAGTCTTTTACTACCAAAACTGGGAGCTAGCACGGCAAAACGCCGACTACGCTGCCGCCTCCGCAACCACGTCGCCGCTGCAGCACATGTGGTCCATGGCGGTCCAGGGGCAGTTCTATCTCATGGGCATCTTTTTTGCCCTGGGCCTGGCCGCTTTTATGCGGTTGCGCCCGAAGAAGTCGGGGCTTAAGGCGCAGCGCTTCCCCTCCGTAAATTCTATCGCCGGCCCGATCCTCCTCGTGATCACCGTCGCCTCTTTTGCCTACGCCTCGCGCGACGGTCTCTACGGGACCCCTGAGAATTACTACTCCACGTGGTCTCGCGCGTGGGAGCTAACCCTGGGCGCGGTTCTCGTCATCTACGGCTCGCGCCTAAAGATGCCGCAGCATTTGTCCAACGTCGCCACCGCCCTCGGCCTAGCCGCCCTGGCTGGCACCGGCATGCTCATCTCCGACAGCTTGGCTTTCCCGGGCCCGCTGTCACTTCTGCCCATCGGCGGCGCGGTGCTCATCATTATTGGTTCCGGTGGTTCCTTCTCGCGGGTACTGACGGTTCGCCCTTCCCGCTGGCTCGGTGATATCGCCTACCCGCTCTACCTGTGGCACTGGCCGCTCCTCATCATCTCCACCGCCGCGCTCGGCTTTGAAACCCCGCCATGGTGGCTCGGTGCCATCATCATCGCGGTGTCGCTGGGCTTGGCGGATGTGACGCACAGATTCGTCGAGAAGCCCCTGCGCCAGCACCGCAAGCGCCCGCTTGCCGACGACCTCCCCGTCCACCGCGGCCTCGCCGACCTCCGCACCCGCACTGGTGCCCTCCGCGGCGTCGGTGGAGTTGTCGTCGCGGCGTGCACCGTTGCGCTCGTGGCCGTTCAGCCGCTGTGGCAGCGCAGCCTCCAGGAGGCAAACCAAGAGATTCTTGATCCGCAGCTCTACCCTGGGGCAACGACCTTCGTGGAGAACATCACCCCGCCTGAGAACGTGGAGATTAAGCCAGATCCGATTCTCGCGCGCGGCATCCAGCCACCGGTTGCCGATAACTGGTGCTTCATTCCAGAGCAGGAGCCGTCGGACTATTTCATCGAGACGCAGAAGGACGGCGTAACGCCGTGTGTCTTCGGCGACGTCAACTCCGACGTTGAGGTCTACTTGGTGGGCGGTTCGCACGCGGAGCAGTATTCCTCAGCCCTGGATCACTTGGGCCGCGAGATGGGATTCAAGCTGGTGCCGCTCACCCGCGTGGGTTGCCCCATCGAGTTGGGCGATGAGCTCAGCGTCAAGCCATCTTGCGCCGAGTGGAGCAAGGAAGTGGTCAAGCGCATCATCGACGCGGACCCAGCCCTCGTGGTGTCGAATTCGACGCGCCCCGGGCAGGCCCTAGGCCACGGCCCGGACGCCGTCCCGCCGGGATATCAGGCCTTCTGGGACGAACTGGCCAAGCACGATATTCCTTTCCTCGGTTTCCGCGATAATCCGTGGGGATTCGACGAGCACGGCAATGGCCGCCAGTTTGATGAGTGCTACGTGGCCACCCAGGATTCCCTCGGGTGCGGTATGCGCTTCGAGGAGGTTTATGCGCCCTACGATCCGGGCGCAGAGGTCCTCTCCCAGTACAAGAACATGCTGGCCGTAGACACCTCGAAGTGGTTCTGCGATGCCAACGGCGATTGCCCGGTCATCATCGGCAATATCATGGTGTATCGCGATATGCACCACTTCACCACGGCATTCGCGGATTCGGCCATCCCGCTCATCCGTGAAGCGATCACCCCGTTCCTCAATGGCGAGACCGTCCAACAGCAGCCCCCGGAAACCGCCACGTCTACCTCCACGACGAAGGCGGGCCCAGCACCGTCCACCCCGGCGGCGCCGACTCCCGCCAACCCGGTCCCCTACCCTGCCTTCCCTGCGGGCGAGGCCATCTAGTAGCCGCCGCTAGCGCAGGGCTTCGGGCACGTAGGCGCAGGTGGGGTCCGACGCGAGCGGGTCGCCCGTCATGGCAAAAGCCGTGGACCGCGAGCCGCCACACACAGAAGCAAACTCACACACGGAGCACTTGCCGCTCCACGCGTTGGGATCCCTAAGCTTCTTAAACACTGGCGAGTTGGCGTAGATGTCCGGCAGTAGGTGACTCTTGACGTTGCCGCAGTGCAGCGGCAGGAAGCCGTTTGGATAGACGTCCCCCACGTGGTCGATGAAGACAAAGCCGGAACCCGCGTTGATGGCCATCGGCGGCCGCGGGCGGCGCGTGTGAGGATCGGGGCCCAAAATCCGCTCGGTCTCCGCGGTAAGGAAGCGGTACAGTTCGCCGCCCTCGTACTTCTCTCCCCGCTGGGCTTGCAGGACGATGCGCCGATATTGCGGCCCCTCCGTGGTCTTAATGGCAATCCGCGTGGACACGCTGTGCAGCCACTGCATCGCGTCCTCGCGCTCCTGCGGGGTCAGCGCCTCCAAGCCCGTACCGCGGCCGGTGGGTACGAGGAAGAACACACTCCAGAGCTTGGCACCCATCTCGATAACCCGCTCCAACAGCTGCGGGGCCTCATGGACGTTGTTCTTCGTGATGGTGGAGTTGATTTGGAGGCGGAAGCCCACGTCGGTGACCACGCTGGCCATCTCAATCGTGCGGTCGAAGATGCCGGAGAAGCCGCGGAAGTAGTCGTGGGTTGCAGCGCTCGCGCCGTCGAGAGACAGCGACAGCGCGGCCCCTCCCGCCGCGCGCAGGCCCTCGAGGCGCTCGCGCGTCAAACGGGGCGTGACCGACGGCGAAAGCGACACGTTGAGTCCCAGGGACGTGCCGTAGGCGGTGAGCTCTTCCAGGTCGCCGCGCTCAAACGGATCCCCTCCCGTGAGCACCACGAGCGGGCGTGGCTTGTCGTAGCTGGCCAGGGAATCCAGCAGCGCCTTGCCTTCGGCGGTAGTAAGCTGGCCCGGTGCGGGGTCGTGCTGGGCGTCGGCCCGGCAGTGCTGGCACACCAGCTGGCAGGCACGGGTGACCTCCCAGATGGCGATGAACGGTTTGGTAGTGATGTCGTGGCGCATCTGGCGCACCACAGGGCTGGCCTTCACAGTGAGGACCTTTCCACACGAGAACAGTTTTATCCAACTTTAGTCGGACATATTGTCGCGTGGGTAATCGCCTACTTCTTCTTGCCTTGGCCAAAGTCCAGGTTGTTGAGGTCGATATTCTCCATGCCCTTCGGCATCTTGATATCGCCTAGCCCGGGCATGCCGCCGCCGAGCTGCTCCTGCATCTTCTGCAGCTCCTGCATCGACGGCATACCGCCGCCCATGCCTGGCATTCCGCCGCCACCACGACGCTTCGGCGGCTTGCGCTTGCCGTTCTTGCCCTTGCGGCCCTTCGGCTTCTTCTTAGTAGCCGAGCGCCCGCCGCCCATGCCCGGCATGCCGAAGCGGCCGGCCATCTGGGACATCATCTTCTTGGCTTCAGTAAAGCGCTCAATGAGCTGGTTGACGTCAGAAACGCTCACACCAGAACCAAGGGCAATACGCTTGCGGCGCGAAGCGTTGAGAATCTTCGGGTTCTCGCGCTCCTCCGGGGTCATACCGCGGATGATGGCCTGGATGCGGTCGAGCTGCTTCTCGTCGACCATGTCGGCGATCTGGTTCATCTTGTTACCGCCCGGCATCATCTTGAGCAGGTTGCCCATCGGCCCCAGGTTGCGGACCATGAGCATCATGTCCAAGAAGTCATTGAGCGTCATCTCGCCGGAGCCCATCTTCTTGGCGGCTTCCTCCGCCTTGGATTGATCCAGCTTGGACTCCGCCTGCTCGATAAGCGTCAGCAGGTCACCCATGCCCAGGATGCGCGAGGACATGCGCTCCGGGTGGAAGACATCGAAGTCATCGAGCTTCTCACCGGTGGAGGCGAACATGATGGGCTTGCCGGTCACCTCACGGATGGACAGGGCCGCACCACCGCGGGCGTCGCCGTCCAGCTTGGTCAGAACGACGCCGGTGAAGTCGACGCCGTCGCGGAAGGCCTCGGCAGTCTGCACGGCATCCTGGCCGATCATGGAATCGATGACGAAGAGGACTTCGTCCGGGTTGACGGCGTCGCGGATGTTGCGAGCCTGCGTCATCAGGGTTTCATCGATGCCCAGGCGGCCGGCGGTATCGATGATGACGATATCGTGCTGCGTGCGCTTGGCTTCCTCAATGCCGCGCTTGGCGACGTCCACCGGATCCCCGTGCGAGGTACCCATCTCATGTTCGTGGGAATCCAGGGAGGTGCCCGGATCCGGAGCGTAGACATCGACCCCGGCGCGCTCGCCGACGATCTGCAGCTGTTGCACCGCACCCGGGCGCTGGAGGTCACAGGCCACCAGCATCGGGGTGTGCCCCTTGGAAGCCAGGTGCTTGGACAGCTTGCCCGCCAAGGTGGTCTTACCAGCACCTTGGAGGCCGGCGAGCATGATGACCGTCGGCGGATTCTTGGCTAGGTTCAGGCGGCGGGTCTCGCCGCCGAGGATCTCGATGAGTTCCTCGTTGACGATCTTGACCACTTGCTGCGCAGGGTTGAGCGCCTCGGAGACCTCGGCGCCTGCCGCGCGCTCCTTAATGCGCTTGATGAAGCCGCGCACGACGTTGAGCGAGACGTCCGCCTCCAGCAACGCAAGGCGGATTTCGCGCGCTGTGGCGTTGATGTCCGCCTCGGTCAGCTTGCCCTTGCCGCGCAGGCCGGACAGGGCTGATTGCAAGCGGTCAGACAAAGACTCAAACACGTTAGAGTGCTCCCTCAACTATCGTGGATAAATTTATAACTTCCCCAGCTTAGCCGTTGACCAGTGCTTGGGTCACATTCCGGACGAGGGTGGCACGGGGGACGTCGCCAAGCGGCACGGCGTGAAGCACCATCGTGGCGCCCGGTGTGGTGGTGGATAGCCACTCGCACTCCGGAAGCAGCGCGAGCACGTGTCCGAGGGTACCCGGGTAGTCATCGATTCTGAGCTCGAAGACGCCTCTGGTCCACATGGCGGTTGCAGGTCCCGGTACGAAATCGGGCAGCACGGTATAGGTTCCGGACTTATAAGACTGCACCAAGCGCTCCTCCACCGTCGCGAGATCGATGGCGCCGTGGAGCGCACGGATGTCGAACTCGCCGGCGTAGCCCTCCTCCGTGCGCACCAAGCGCGAGGACAGGATGTTCCAGCCCAACGCAGCGATAAGCGCTAGCGGACGCACGGCCTCCCGCTGGTAGCTGCCGCGCCACAGGACGGTGAAGCTATCATCCTCCGGGTTGTGGCGCAGGCCGATGTCGCGGTCAACGGCCACCAGCGGCCGCACCGGGCTCAGGGCCTCCAGCTGCGCAAAAGCGCGAGCGCTGACCGCCTCGATTCCATTCTCGAGCCTGCGGTTCCACACGCCTGGGCCGGTGGATTCGGCATCGGTGCGGGCGAGCACGACGAGGAGCGCCAGGGTCAGGTAGTCATAACGCACGGCTTCGAGAAGCTCATCGCGGGCTTCGTCGGAGTAAGGGTCCGTGCGGGAGACGATGCGTGCCAGAGTCGTGTGCTCGGCCACCACGGTTTGCACGCGGGAGCGATCCGCCAGGTCAAGGCCGAGCTTGGCGGCAGCGCGCGCCACCATCTCAGCTCCCACGAGTTCGTGCGGGCGGCCGTAGCCTTTGCCGATGTCGTGGTAGAGCCCCACCAAGAGCAGTAGATCGGGCCTCGCTACGGACGTGCGAGCTTCAGCGCACCGAGCGACGGTAAGGATGGAGTGATAGTCCACGGTATGAGAGTGCGTGCGCTCCCGAGGCAGCAATCCGCGGATGTGCTCCCACTCCGGAACGACTCGCTCCCACAAGCCATGGGCGTCCATTTCCTGGATAAGGCGCGGGGTATTGAGCGGTGAGGACAACAGGCTGAAGAAGGCATCCGTTGCCCCCGCGGGCCAGCGCTGCGGGAGGTCTGGCAGCTCGCGTAGTTGTTCCCAAACGTGGGCGGGCACGCTCCTGCCCGATCGGGCCGCAGCAGCGGCGACGCGCAGGAGCAGCCAGGGCTCGTCTAGGTCTGCGGTGCGGGCGAGCCTGATTTCGCCGCCTACATCCACGACACCGATGTCGAGGGGTTTGCGAGTGCGGTTGTGGCTGCGCTTGGCCACCACTCCCCTAGCCGTCGCGAGCGCCCTCTCGACGGCCCTATCCACCGCCGCGGCGGCGGTGACGACGGCCGCTGATAATTCATAACGGTCGGCAAAGCCCATCTCGTGTGCGATCTCCGCGGCGAATTCTGGGTCGAGGATGTCGCGGTGGCGGCGGGCGGTGACGTGGAGGAGCGTGCGGACGTCGAGAAGCAGGGCCTGCTCCTCCTCGAGCGCTGGGGCGTCCGCGAGGTTTCCTAAGGCGAGGGCCCGGAGGAATTGGATATCGCGCAGACCGCCGCGCCCATTCTTAATATCCGGGTGGGTCATCGTGGCCAAGGTGCCGGAGCGACGCCAGCGCGTAATGGCGAGATCAACGAAGGCATCGAAATTGCTCTGCAACAGGCGGCGCCACGAGGCATAGACCTGGGCGCGGGTGGAATCCACCAGCTGCTTGTCTCCGGCAACGAAGGCCAGATCCAGTTGCGCGAAGCCGGCGGCGGGATCGGAACCGGCGATGGCGCCGAATTCGCGCGGGGTGCGCACTGCATAATCGAGCCGATACTTAGCGTCCCAGATGGGATACCAGACCTCGGAAACGACTTCCTCGGGCAGCTCCGTGTCATCCGGGTGAAGGAGGATGAGGTCGAGATCGGAAAACGGGGTCATCGCGCGGCGCGCAAAGGAACCGGTGGCTGCAAGCGCGCAGCCGGGCGGAAGCTGCAGGGACTGCGTGAGGCGCATCGCCGCAGCATAAGCGTCCTCACGCAGTTGAGCGGCCGTAGACACGTGTTACAGGGCCGCCTCGCCGCGCTCGCCGGTGCGCACGCGGATGACGTCCTCAATAGGAGTGATCCAGATCTTGCCATCACCGATCTTTCCGGTGTAGGCGGCGTCCACGATGGTGGAGAGGATATCCTCAACCTGTTCGTCAGAGGTCACCACCTCGAGCTTGACCTTGGGAACGAAATCGGTGGCGTACTCGGCGCCGCGGTAGACCTCACTGTGGCCGCGCTGCTGGCCAAAGCCTTGGGTCTCGGTCACCGTCAGGCCATGCACGTCGTGCTGTTCGAGGGCCTCGCGAATGTCCGGCAGCGTGAACGGTTTGACGATGGCAGTGATGAGCTTCATCTGTTACTCCTTAGCTCCGGCGGTGTCGACCCGCGGCTGGACGGTTGGTGCAGGACTAATCCTAGCGTCGTGGGCGTGGCGGCGGTGCGACGCCACGGATTCGCGGAAATCATATGCGGTTTCGCGGTGCTCGCCCAGGTCGATACCCTGCGCTTCATCCTCGATTCGCCAGCCCATGGTGGCGCGGATGAGGAGCGCCGCAAGCAAGGTGACGAGCCCCGACACCAGCATCGCCACAACCGCAATCAGCGTTTGAACGACGAGCAGCTTGAGCCCTTCAGTGAAGTGACCGGTGAGGATGCCGTTATCCGTAGCGAAGAAGGCTAGGCCAATCGTGCCCCACAATCCTGCGCACAGTTGCACCCCGACGACGTCCAGGGAATCATCGAAGCCCCAGCGGTACTTCAGGCTGATGCACAAGCAGGCGATAATCCCGCCGAGGAAGCCGAGGGCGATGGAACCGAGCGGAGTCAGCGCTCCTGCCGCCGGGGTGATGGCGACGAGGCCTGCGATAGCTCCGGATGCAGCGCCGAGTGAAGTGGCGGCACGGTCACGAATTCGCTCCACCAACATCCAGCCGAGCATCGCGGCGGCCGCAGCAACGGTGGTATTCAACCACGCCACACCTGCAAGGCCATCCGCAGCGAAGGCAGAACCGCCATTGAAACCGAACCAGCCGAACCACAGCAACGCGGCGCCGAGCATCACCATCGGGAGGTTGTGCGGCCTATCGACGTGCTTCGGAAATCCCGCGCGCGGGCCCACGACAATCGCGAGGACTAGGGCTGCAGCTCCGGCAGAAATGTGCACGACGGTACCGCCGGCGAAGTCGATGGGAGCGATGAGCGCCTCACCTTCCGAGACACCGAAGAGCCACGCCGCGAGGGAGCGCGGGGCGTGGGAGAGAATTCCCCCTCCCCACACCATGTGGGCGAGCGGGAAGTAGGCAAAGGCTACCCAGATACCCGCGAAGGTTAACCAGGCCGAGAACTTCACGCGGCCGGCGATGGCACCGGAGATAATAGCCGTCGAAATAATAGCGAAGGTGGCTTGGAAGCCGATATCGATGACGGCGGGGTAGCCAGAACTACCAAGAAGATACTCGTTGGAAGGACCTGTGATCTGGCCACGCAAGCCCCACGCTTCAAACGGGTTGCCCACGATGCCGGCAAAAGAGCTTCCCGCATAGGACATGGACCAGCCCCACAAGACATAGAGCACAGGCACAAGCGCGAGCGCGCCGAAGGACATCATCATCATGTTAAGGACATGACGATTGCCCGCCATGCCGCCATAAAACAACGCCAATCCGGGGGTCATGAGCAAAACCAATGATGCGCTGACCAGCATCCACGCTGCATCACCGGAAGAGAATGCATCAGGAGTCATACTTCAACTAACCTCTTTTCTATAACTTGATAGGTACAGTTCTCAAAAGGCCTATAGGCCTATAGATTTAGAAAGAGGAATGAGTCACAGATCACATCTGGGCTCCAAAAAAGCGGCGAGAGCATTGTTGCCCTCGCCGCTCACTTAAGCGTGCGCCCTAGATTTCCTCCTCGGACGCTTCCACGGTCTGTGCTTGCTGGCGCATACGTTTGGCGTACTTCACGTCGGTGACGGTCACGCCGTAGATGGAACGGCCCATGTAAAAAGAGCCCACCGAACCGATGATCCACACGCCGAAACAAGCAATGAGGACACGGACCAGCGACCATAGCGAGAACCCGTTCTCGGCAAAGTCAACGACCAGCTTCGCCACGAGCAGAAGAGGAACGGCCAAACCGACCGTCGGCCCCAGCAGGTTAACGCGGGTCAAGGCATCGGGCGCGCGCCACAAAGCGATGGCCGTCGCGATAACCAGGACCGTGGCCACAACCAGCAGGACCGAAGCAATAATCTCCGCGATAGTCATGGTTTTACCTCCTGCCCTTCGAGATGATGCGGGCCATCGACAACGTCGGCAGCACGCCCGCCGCGATGCCCGCGAGCATCGCGATGTCGTAGACGATGGACGCGTGATTGGTCATGGCCCATGCAAAGTACATGCACATCATGCCGTAGAAGACCATGTCACTCATCACGGTACGGGTGAGCTCATCGCGGGAGCGCAACGCCAGCACCAACGCCGAGCACACCGATGCGCCAATGAGGAACACACAGACAAAGACAACCCATTGAAAGGCGCTCATCGAGGAAAAATCAATCACTTCTTATCATCCTTTCGGGCGTCCTTGCCCGGCACGACCTGACGCAGCGGCCACACGGAATACTTCTCCACGTCGTTCGCTGCCAACGGGGTATCGTCCGCCTTCGCGATATCGGGGGCGCGCATATGACGTCCCAGCGTATCCAGCGGATACTCGTAGAACGTCGGGGCGAGCTCCTCCGTCGGACCCTGGCCAGGCACGCCATAATCGATGCCCTTCACTCGTGGCGCGAGGCGCTCCTCCATGTCCGCGAGGTCCGCCATGACACTGGCCGGGTCATCCCCCATCACGGCTTGGACCAGCACGATGCGCGGAAGGCCTTCGGCAACTGGCTCGCGCAAGCCCAACGACAAGGTGCCCGGCGTTGCGGTAATGGACGAGGTGAACCAGAAGATCTCCCAGGCGCTCGTCACACGCAAGGGGTACCGAAGCACCACTGGGCGATAGTTGTTATGCGGCTTGAAGGATTCCATGGCGAGCGAAAAGCCCGCGACGAAGATCTCCTTAATGAGCCACAGCGCGTAGACAACGGCATGCACAGCACTCTTCATTTAACGGCCCTCCTGAAGGGAGTCGATATCGGGTAGGGCTACGGGGTCGTCGCCAAGCACTGCGTGTGCGTAGGCCTCCGTGTCCAACAAATCCTCCGATGCCTCCATGGTGACACTAATGACCGGCCCGGACAGGATGAACATGGTCAGCGAGCCCAAGATCAACGCCGCCGAGGGAGCCATCAGCTTCTTGCGAATCACAAGTTCATCGGGCACCTTCTCCTTGGGCAGGTCCTTGCCCCAGAAGACGCGGCGCCACACGCGCAACATGGCCAGGAACGCTGCGAAGGAGGCGATGATAATCACCGCGATAACGGTCCAGGCCCATCCCCCGCCGGTACGGGCGATTTCCGCGACGATGAGGACCTTGCCCCACATACCGGAGAAAGGCGGGAAGCCCACGACGGAGAAGGCACCGGCGGCGAAGATCCACGCGATAATCGGATCACGGCGCGCCAAGCCAGAAAGCTTGTTGAGCCTGCCCGTACCGTACGTCTCCTCGATGGCACCGGAGGCCAAGATGAGGGAGCCCACCGTGAGCATGTGGTGAATCGTGTAGAGAATGCCGGCAGCCAACGCGCGCTGCGCATCGTGGGTAGTGAAGGCCATCATCACGAGGATGAAGGGCATACCGTTGAGCATCTGGTATCCCAGCACGCGGCGGATGGAGTTTTCAGCCAAGCCGCCGAAAGCGCCAACCAGCATAGAGATGATCATGATGACGATGATGAGTGTCCCCCACCGCTGGTCCATATCAAAGAGCTGCACCCACAGGCGGTAGAGCATGTACACCGCGACCTTGGTGTGCAGGCCAGAGAACAGGCCCATGACGGCAGCCGACGTACCCGGGTAGGTGCGCGGCAGCCACGACTGCACGGGGAATACGCCGGCCTTCGCGGCGATGGCGATAACGATGATGCCGGAGGCCACCGTCACCGGACCGTTGCCGGCAGCAGCGCCCGTCAGCGCCGCCAAGTTGACCACGCCCGTAACCGAATAGATATAGCCCACGCCGACCACAAGCAGCGTGGAGGCGAACAGATTGACCAGCACGAAAGCGCGGCCTGCGGCCAAGCGCGACCACGTGCCCGACATCGTGATGAGGCCATAGGACGGCAGCAACATAACCTCAATGAACACGAAGAAGTTGAAGAGGTCAGCGGTGAGCAGGGCGCCGCACACGCCGGTGATCAGAATAAGAGTCAGCGACGGGTAATAACGCGACTTGGTCTCACCACCAACGATTGCGAACCAGTTGGCGCCGAAGGCCACGATCATCGTCGTGATGAGCATGAGAGCCGAGAAGGTGTCGGCAGCAAAGGCGATACCCGCGTTGCCCACGTAATTGCCCACCGTGTGCGCCACCACGCCGTTGTTCATGGTGTAGAGCAGCAGCGCGAAGGAGGCGAAGATGCCTACGCCCGGCACGATGAGCATGATGGCATCGCGCACGCGGTGCCACGGCGCGAGCAGCGCCAGCGCCGCCGATACCAGTGGAACCGCTGGGAAGAGCGGAAGAAGAGCGCTTACAGTGTCATACATTTACTTCTCCCCCTCGTGGTCAAGTTCCTTCAGACGGTCCATCTTGTTGGCCGAACGCTGCAGAATCTCCCGGTTTTGGGTATCGCGGCCCAGCGTGGAGAAGGCGTGGTCAATGGTGTTGTCATCCACCGGCTCGACAACATCCGTGTCATCGTTGGCGCCCATCGCCGCCATGGTCAGCAGAATCGTGGAGGTGGCCATGGAGATCACCACGGCGGTCAGAACGAATGCCTGCGGCAGCGGGTCCGCCATCTGGTCCGCTGGGACCTGTGACGGGAAGGACTCACCGCGGTAGGAGTACACGCCGGTGGCCAAGAGCATGAGGTTGGCTCCGTGGCCAAAGGCCATCATGCCCAACACAATGTGGACCAAGCCGCGCTGCTGAATCAGGTAGACAGCACTACCGATGAGCAGTGCAATAGTCAGTGCGAGGATCATGAATTCTTCTCCTCTGTAGCCGGAGTGTGGTGGGGCGAAGACGCGCGGTGGCGCGCCTCGGATTCATTGAGCAAGGCCAGTGGATCCGAGGATGGGTTGATGGATTCGGGGTACGGATCATCGACGTCCTCCATCACCACGCGCGGCGTGTTCGGCAGCGCCGAATCATCGTCGTGGACCCACGGCAGGAAGTCCCGCTCAGTACCCGGGCGCAAGTAGCCGCCCAGGGCGTTGATAGCCATGGTGAGCATGCCCAGGACCGCCAGGTAGATACCCAGGTCAAAGATGAGCGACGTGGTCCAGTGCTGCCCCAGGGCGTGGCCGTGGATGGCAGTCAAGAAACCACCGGAGCCGTGCGAGGTCGGAATGTAGCCGATGAATCCAGCCGTCAGCGCAACGATGATGCCCACGCCGGTGAGGTGAATTGGGGTCATGCGGCCGAAGACGATCTCATCGGTGCCGCGAGAGAGATACGTCAGGCCGATGGCCGCGCCCATGATGAGAGCAGCCGGGAAGCCGCCGCCGGAAGCCTGGTGCCCGCGGTAGAACACGATGAAGGACATGACCACCAGAATCGGGATGGCAATGGAAATTCCCTTGCGCAGCGGAACCGAGTTGAGCTGCGACTGACCGAACGGCGCCGGACGCGTACCGGAGGTAAACGGGAAGCGAGGCAGCGTCGACGTGACCGCGGCAATCACCACGGCGGCCATGCCGAGCACCGACAGCTCACCCAGGGTATCGAGTGCACGGAACTCCACGATGATGGTGGCCACGACGTTATCGCCGCCAGTGATGTCTGGGGCGTTATTGAGGTACCACATGGACAAGTCGGAGCGCTCGTGGCGGCCCATCAGCGCCCACACACCGAGGAATGCGGTGATACCCGCGAGCACCGCCACCACGATGGAGCCAACCTTGCGGTTGGTGTTCTGTACCGGGTGGAATTTCTCCGGCAGGTAGCGCAGGACCATCATCATGACGATGACGGACAGCGCCTCCACCGTGAACTGAGTCAAGGCAACGTCCGGTGCACCCAACAGGAACATCTGCAAGGTCACGCCGGTACCCGCAGTACCAATCATGACCGCACCCGTGAGGCGGTTGCGGGTACGAACCAAACCAAACATCGACAGCGCCACGATGCCCAGCGGCAGCAGATCCCACGGGTTGTCCAGGCCATCCACGCGCGGGTTCAAGGCCACGCCGTCGACGCCCGTCGACACCAGAGTGGAGCCCGCAAGAATGATGACGAGGAGGACAATCGGCAGGATGAGCTTCGACGGGTTGTGGGTATCCGACATGCGGCCGACGAAGCGGCCGAAGGCTGCGCACACGTCCTGAATCCACTTCAGGATTTGGTTACCAGTGCGCGGCAACAGTTGGCGCTCCTCCATCGCGGTCCACAGCGGCGTGCGGAAGAACAAACCGACGACGCCAGCGATGAGAACCACGACGGAAATAAGCAGCGGGACGTTGAGACCGTGCCACAGAGCAAGGTGAGAATGCCCCTCCATGCCGATGGCCGCCACGACGTCATCAAGCGGCCCATCGAGCGCGCCCATGACGAAGATGATCGGCACCGACATCACGCCGGGAAGAGCCGCGGGCAGCCACAACCGCACCGGCGCCTCATGGACCTTGGACATATCGCGCGGGCCGTCGAAGAAAGCACCAAAGACGATCTTGGCGGAGTAGGTAAACGTGAAGAACGCACCCACGCCCGCAACGATGAGCAAGAGCACCTGGCCGGCCGATCCGATGGGCGCGTCCTCGAAAGCGGTCAGCATGCCTTCCTTCGACACGAAACCGAAGAGCGGCGGGACCGCAGCCATGGAGGCAGCGCCGATGAGCATGGATCCGAAGGTCCACGGCATCTTGTTCCACAGCACGCCGAGGCGGCGGATGTCACGTGAACCAGCCTCATGGTCAATCACGCCGATGAGCATGAAGATGGAGGACTTAAACAGCGCGTGTGCCAGCGTGTGCACGAGCGCCGCCGCGATGGCGAAGGGGGTGCCCACACCAATCGTGGCCACGATCCATCCCAGGTGGGATACGGTTGAGTACGCGGTCAGCTTCTTCAGGTCCGTCTTCTGCACGGCGAAGACCGCCGACATGACGGCGGTGCCCATACCGGCGACGATGAGCAGCCAGTTCCACGCGGCAACGTCGTGGAAGATGGTGGAGAAACGAATCAACAGGTAAACGCCGGCCTTGACCACGGCCGCCGCGTGCAGGAAGGCCGAGACCGGCGTGGCAGCCGCCATAGCCTCCGGCAGCCAGAAGTGGAAGGGGAACTGCGCGGACTTGGTGAATGCCGAGGCTGCAATGAGAACGGCAACCCCCGTGGTCAGGCCTGGGCGCTCGGCCCAGACGTCGGAGGCGAGGATGTCTTCCAGGTTCGTCGTCCCCGCAGCCGTCGCGGCAATCGCCACACCTGTCAACAAGGTGAGGCCACCGATGAAGGTCAGGATGAGTGTGCGCTGCGAACCGGCCTCACCGGACTTGCCGCTGCGCGCGATCAACATGAACGACGCCAGCGATACCAGCTCCCACGCCAGGAAGAGCACGACGACGTCATTAGCCAGCACGAGCAAGAGGATCGACAGCGTAAACGCGGTCATCAGCACATAAAAGCTGACGTTGCCTTTCCCCTTGGGCAGGTAGGCAGCGGAATAGGTAAAAACCACCGCGCCGATGATGAGAGCCAACATCGCAAAGAAAACGCCCAGCGCATCGCCGCGGAAGGCGAGGTTCACGTCGACGCCCGGCGCGATGACGTCACGCACCCACGTCACGGAATAGGACAGTTCTTCGCCACGGGCCAGTGCCGGAAATTCTTTAGCCAACAGTGCCGCGGCGATAATAAAAATGCCGGCTAGCGGGTAGCCGGCTGCGCGATCAGCAACCTTGACGGCTACCGGTGCTAGCGCCACTGCGACAGCTGCGAGGAGGACGACATACAAGAGTGTCACGAAAGAGTAGCCTCACGAACCGTTGTTAGGGCTGAAAACTCAGCCTCACATAGACAGGACTATCCTAGACTACCATTGTGACCTCCCCCAAAGCACATCTTTAATGGGACGGAGACGACGAAAGCGCCTCACAATGGAGGCGCTGCGTCTCGAAAGAACTTAGGTATAGCCCAGGGATCTATAAGGTCTTACTTCTCCCCCAGCAAGGCATCGACGAATCCCTCAACCTCAAACGGAGCGAGGTCATCGGCTCCTTCGCCGAGGCCCACGAGCTTGACCGGTACACCCAGTTCTTCCTGAACCTGGAAGACAATGCCACCCTTTGCCGTGCCATCGAGCTTGGTCAGGACAACACCGGTGATGTCGACAACGTCGCGGAAGATGCGCGCCTGCGTCAGGCCGTTCTGCCCCACCGTCGCGTCCAGGACGAGCAGGACCTCGTCGACTTCGGTCTTCTTCTCCACCACGCGCTTGACCTTGCCCAGCTGGTCCATGAGGTCAACGGAGGTGTGCAGACGCCCAGCGGTATCGATGAGAACCACGTCCACGCCCTGGTCCACACCAGCGGCGACGGCATCGAAGGCCACGGAGGCCGGGTCCGCGCCTTCCTTGCCGCGCACCGTCGATGCGCCTACGCGGCGGCCCCAGGTCTCGAGCTGATCCGCGGCCGCGGCGCGGAAGGTATCCGCAGCGCCGAGCAAAACGTTGTGGCCCATCGCCACGAGCACGCGCGCGAGCTTGCCGGTCGTGGTGGTCTTGCCGGTGCCGTTGACGCCAACGACCATGATGACTGCGGGCTTGCCATCGTTCGGCATGGCCTTGATAGAGCGGTCCATCTCCGGATGTCCAACCTCGATGAGGGCCTCTCGCAGCATGGCGCGTGCCTCCGCCTCGGAGCTCACGCCGCGTTCAGCGATCTTCTCGCGCAGGGAGTCGGTGACTTTCATCGTGGACTTGGTGCCCAGATCAGCCATGATGAGGGTGTCTTCGATCTCTTCCCAGGCATCATCATCCAGATCACCAGCGGAAAGAATACCCATGAGGCCTTGGCCGATGGCGTTCTGCGAGCGGGACAGGCGTCCACGCAGCTTGCCCAAGCGGCCGGCGGCCGGTGCGATGTCCTCCTGCGGCTGGGCTGCCGGGGCCTCAACGACCTCGGCGTCCTCGGAAACTTCCAGCTCCTCGGGCTCAGCCTCGAGCGCCGCGCTTGCCGACGCCGCCTGCGCCCCCGCCGCCGCAGCGGCTTCCTCTGCTTCAGTTTCCTCTGGCTCGGCCGGTGCTTCTGGCTCGGGCTGCGCTTCTGGTTCAGGCTGTACTTCTACCTCTTCCGCTACCTCTTCTTCGGCTTCAGACTGAGCAGAAGGCTCCTCCTCAGCCGGAACCTCAGGTTCTTCCGGAGTCTCCTCTTCTACCTTCGGGGCTTCAACTACCGGCTCCGGTTCAGCAGTCTCCGGTTCGGTGGCCGGGACAACTTCCTCTGTGTCCTCTTCGTCCTTCTCAACGGCAGCGGCGCCGGAAGCAGCAGTACCAGCGGCAGCAACGCCCGCAGCTCCTGCAGCGGCTAGGCCAGCGGAAGAATCTTTCTCTTCTTCTTCCTTTGCCGGCTCCTTCTGTGCAGCCGGTTCCGGCGCGCTCACCGGCTTCGCGTCTGCAACAGGTTCCGGCTTGGGCTCTGCCTCAGGTTTCTGCTCTGCCTTAGGCTTCGACTCTGCCTCAGGCGTCGGTTCCGCCGCAGGCTTCGCTGCCTTCGGTGTCTCCTCTTCACCCTTGAGCTGAGCGTTCGCTAACTCGGTGGCATCACGCTGCTCAGACTTCTTCTCCGCTTGCGGCTGAGCTTTGGGCTCAGCCGGTGCGGGCTTCTCAGTTTTAGCCGCAGGCACAGGCTCCTTGGTAGCGCCGCCGCCAGCCGGGGCAAAATTAAAACCAGACTTGGCCTGGTAGTTGCCGGACTTCTGCTGCTGGGTCAGCTCCTTCGGCTCCTCCGCGGGCTTTTCGAAGGAGACCTTCTTCGACTCGCCGCGCTTCTTGCCCAGGACGATGAACAAGACCACCAGCAGAATCAGGACGATGACTGCTATCGCAATCCACAGAAAAGTAGTATTCATGCCCTCCATAGTGCCAGGGTTGTTCGCGCCCGGCACGATGAGGAGGGCGAAAGCCTCGGTCTGGCACCGCGCCGTTAGCGCGGAGCGTCCACACCAAGGCGCGTGGCGTCCTCCGCCGCCTGAGCCGTGCCCGGCGCCTCACCCGCACGGGTCATGCGCTGTGAAATCACGCGCGTGACACCATCACCGCGCATCGTCACGCCGTAAAGGACGTTGGCCACGTCCATCGTCGGCTTCTGGTGAGTGATGACGATGAGCTGAGAATCCTTGCGCAATTCCTCGAAGAGGGCGATGAGGCGGCGCAGGTTGACGTCGTCCAGCGCGGCCTCCACCTCATCCATGACGTAGAACGGCGAGGGGCGCGCGCGGAAAATAGCCACGAGCATCGCCAGCGCGGTCAGCGACTTCTCGCCGCCCGACAGCAGCGTCAGGCGCTTGACCTTCTTGCCCGGCGGGCGGGCCTCCACCTCGATGCCGGTGGCCAGCATGTCATCTGGCTCAGTAAGGATGAGCCGGCCCTCGCCGCCGGGGAAGAGTGTTTGGAAAACCTTGGGGAACTCCGCCTCCACGTCGTGCCAGGCATCCGTGAACAGCTGCAAGATCTGCGCGTCAACGTCCTCAATGACTCCGGCCAAATCCTTGCGCGCCTGAATCACGTCATCAAGCTGCGTGGACAGGAAGCTATAGCGCTCCTCCAGCGCCTTGTACTCTTCCAAGGCCAGCGGGTTCACCTTGCCCAAGGAGTTGAGGTCCTTCTCGGCCTGCTTCAACCGCTTGGTCTCGGCGGAGCGATCGAAGTCCTCGCCCGGCGTGTAGTCCTTGAGCAGGTCGGGGATCGCAATGCCCAGCTGCTCCACGATCTTGCCCTCGGCCTCATCCACGCGCACCTGTGCCTGGCTGCGGGTAATCTCCGAGTTGTGCGCGGAATCGGTCAGGCGATCAAGCTGCTGACGGGTCGCGGAGACCGCCTGCTTCGCCGACTGCGCACGCCCCTGCAGCACGCCGCGCTGGGTCACTAGCTCATCGCGTTCCTCAGCTGCGCGCTCAAGTGCCTGGGTGGTGCGGGCGGCTAGGTCCTGGGCATGCTTGTCGACGGCCCCTGCCAACCGCGCCTGCGCCTGCCGGCGGGCCATCGCCTGATCGTGGCGTGCCTTGGCCTGGCGCTCATGTTGGGCTTGGCGCCGCAGGGCCTCTCCCTTGCCGGCTGCCTGGCCTACTTTTTCCTCCGCGCTGCGGGCCGCCAGTTGAGCCTCTACCTCCATGGCTTTGACCTGTTCAAGGGCGGCCGAGGCTGCATCGCGTTCCACCGAGGAAGGTTCATCCGCTTGCTCATCAGCGTCCACGCGCGACAAGCGGTCACGAGCCTCCGCCAGTTCTTTGCGCAGGCGGGCCAGCTGCACCTCGATATCCGTGGCGCGGGCGGCGGCCTTTTCGTGCTCAGCCTTGTTTGCCTCGTACTGTTTGAGCAAGCGCTGGTGGTCGCGCTTCCACGCCTCGAGCTCGTGATCGTGCTCGCGCAGCGCGGCCTTAGCGCTCGCCGCGCCTACCCGGGCATCATCGGCGGCTAGCTTCGCGCCTTCCAGCGTGCCTGATAGCTCCTCCAGCTCGTGGGTGGCGGTTTCCAACTGTTGCTCGGCTTCTGTAATCTGGCCGCTCACCTCGACCGTGGAGACGGCACCAGTTCCGGCCTCGACCCAGCCTTCACCAACCAGCAAGCCCTCGGCGGTGACGGCCCGCAGGCGCGGATCTTCAGCAATGAGCTCGCGGGCCGCGGCATAGTCATCCACCAGAACGACGTCGGAGAGCAACCGTGTCACCGCCGCCGATACTTCCGGGACCAAGACCATCTGGTCGAGCAACCAGCTAGCACCGGAGGGCAAGTCCGCATCAAGGCGCCAGGCTGAACCGGTAGGTTCCGTGGAGACGTCGATCAACGGAGTGCGGCTCGCCTCAGCGAGATCACCCACGATGTCCCCACTCACCGCGCCGGCCTGCGCCTCCGCGAAGGAACCGAGTGCCGCCGCGACGGCCGTTTCATAACGCGTAGAGATGAACTCCGCGAGAGGCTTAAAACCCTCCCCCAGCTCGAGCGCTTCCGGAGCGGTCTGGCCCAGCGTATCGATCCTGGCTCGCAGGCTGTACACGGTGCGCTCGCGCTCCCGCTGGGCATCGCGCAGCTGCTCCAAGCGTTTATCGGCCGCGGCGGACTCGCTGGCCGCGCGCACGTGCGCTTCTTCCAGCGGCTCACGCTCGGCAGCCAGGTGCTCTAGTTTGTCCGCTACCTCATCGGCCTCCGCCTGCGCTCCCCTGGTGCGCGCTTTCGTGTTCGCCAGGGTTTCTTCCTGGCGCGCCAACTCAGATTCCGCGGAGCTTACCTGACCCGCCAGGTTTTCCTCGGCCGCGATGAGGCGGACCACGCCTTCGCGGCGATCCGCAATGGCGCGCAGCTGCGCCATGTGCTCCTTGTCCGCGGCCTCGAAGGCTTCCCGGCGCTCAGCCACTTCCTCCCGGATCGATTCCAAGCGCTCCGCCGCTTCTTCGGCAGCGGCCAGCAGCTCGTCGTGCTCCTCGTCGGCACGCCGGGCGCGCGCCTCCAGCTCCTCCGGATCCTGGCCGGCATAGGCCACCTGGGATCCGACGTTGCTGGCGCGCTCGGCCGCAATACGCTGCGTGGCAGAGATGCGTTCGCTCAGCGTCGATAGCTCGAACCACAACTTCTGCGCGGCCTCCGCGCGCGGAGTGACATCCCCCAACTCGGCCTCTACCTCGAGCTGAATTTCCGTGGCCTCTTCCAGCTGCGCCGTGACTACCTCGACCTGCTCGGCGAGCACCACAGCGCGTTTCTCGGCATCCTCGAACGTGGCACGCAACCTGACCACACGGTCACCGGCGAGGCGCAGGCGAGCATCGCGCAAATCCGCTTGCACAGTGGCTGCGCGTTGGGCGGCCTCCGCCTGGCGGGCCAGCGGCTTGAGCTGTTTTCCCAGCTCATCGGTCAGGTCTTGCAGGCGGTCCAGGTTGGCCTGCATGCCCGTGAGCTTGCGCTGCGCCTTTTCCTTGCGGCGGCGGTGCTTGAGCACGCCCGCAGCTTCCTCAATATAAGCGCGACGATCTTCTGGTCGGGACTCCAGGATCTCCGCCAGTTTTCCTTGGCCCACGATGATGTGCATCTCGCGGCCAATGCCGGAATCCGACAGCAGCTCTTGGATATCCATGAGGCGGGCCTTTGACCCATTGATCTCATACTCGCTCGCGCCATCCCGGTACATGCGGCGGGTGACGGAGACCTCCGAGTACTCGATGGGCAATGCGCCATCGGAGTTATCGATGGTCAGTGTGACCTCAGCGCGGCCAAGGGCCTTGCGCTCACCGGCGCCGGCAAAGATGACGTCCTGCATCTTGCCGCCGCGCAGCGTCTTGGCGCTGCCTTCACCCATGACCCACGCCAGTGCGTCGACGACGTTAGATTTACCCGAGCCATTCGGGCCCACCACGGCACAGATACCGGGCTCGAATTTCAGGTTCGTCGCGGACGCAAAAGACTTGAATCCCTTGAGCGTGAGCGATTTGAGGTGCATTCGACTTAGTTTAGCGCTCGATAAAGCCCGACTCACCGCGCGGTGCGGCCCACTGCTCCACCACGGCGTTCACAGCGCCCGGGCGGCGCGTGGTTGATGGTTCTTCGCGCAGCAAGGACAGCAGCTTCTCGCAGTCAGCTCGCGGGCCTTCAGCAACCACCTGGACGCGTCCGTCCTGAAGGTTCGTCGCGTGCCCAGCCAGCCCTAGTTCGAGGGCCCGGGAACGCGTCCACCAGCGAAAGCCCACGCCTTGGACGTGGCCAAGGACGAAAGCTGTGAGGCGTTCATGACCCGCAGAGGCTGCTGCCGTGTCTGCCATCTAGTACTCCCTCAAGTTTGTGCGGTCGCTCAGGTCGAATTCGTGATCGAGACGGCGGCGGTCTTCCGCGCTGCGGCGCGTCACAGGATCGGTACCATCCCAGCACTCGACGTTCTGCAGTTCCGGCAGCATATCACGGTGGAAGACGGGATCCAGGCCCTTGCGGCGCTGCTCGTTGTAGTTCTTCAGCAGCTTGATGGCCACGCCGCACAGCGGCACGATGGCGCACACATTGAGCAGCACCATGATGGCGGCACCCGTATCCGCCAGGTCGAACACGGTGCCCAGCGGGGCCACCGCACCGTAGAAGACGAAGGCCAACACGATGAGGCGGAAGGCCCACAGCACCCACTTCTTCCCGGAGAGGTACTCCACGTTGGACTCTGCAAGGTAGTAGTTACCCAGAATCGAGGAGAATGCCAAGAAGAACAGGATGAACGTGACGAAGTGGATGCCCCACTCGCCGACCACATTGGACAGCGCGTTCTGGGTCAGGGTCACGCCCTCAATCGCGTCGGAACCAAAGCTTTCGAAATCAGTACCCAGCAAAATGATGAAGGCGGTAATCGTACACACCACCAAGGTGTCAAAGTACACGCCGAGGGTCTGCACAAGGCCCTGCTTCACGGGGTGGGAGACCGTCGCCGTTGCTGCCGCGTTCGGCGCCGAACCTTCGCCGGCCTCGTTGGAGAACAGACCGCGCTGGATGCCCTTCAGCATGGCCATGCCCAGTGTCGCGCCAGCAGCCTCACGGAAGCCGAAGGCAGAGCCGACGATGGAGACGAACATGTCCGGCACCTTGTCAAAGTTAAGCACCACCACGATGAAGCCCATGATGAGGTACGCACCGGCCATAAACGGCACGATGAACTGGGTCATCGAGGCAATGCGCTGAACACCACCGATAATGATGAGGCCAGCTACGGCAACGACGGCAATACCCACGCCCGCCTTGAAGGCACCGGAATCCTGTCCGAAGGAGGCCGCCAAGGAATCAGAGATAGCGTTGGTCTGGAAAGCGTTGTAAAACCAACCAAAAGTAATGGCGATGGCGACGGAGAAAATGGTTGCCAAGGGCTTCCAGCCCAGACCGCGGGACATGTAGTAGGCCGGGCCGCCGCGGTAGGTATCCCCCTCGCGGACCTTCCACAGCTGGGCCAGCGTGGACTCCACGAACGCAGTTGCGCCACCCAGGATGGCGATGAGCCACATCCAGAACACCGCGCCGGGCCCGCCCACAGAAATTGCTACGGCCACACCCGCGACGTTGCCGGTGCCCACACGCGACGCCGCCGAGATGGTGAACGCCTTGAAGGCAGAAATACCGCCGTAATCGGCGTCCTCATCGACGCCGACCCCCTTGGGCTTTTCGACGACCGCTTTGAACATATCCGGCACCATGCGGACCTGCACCAAAGCGGTGCGGATACCGAAGTAAAGGCCAGCAGCGATAAGCAGCCATGGCAGGACATAGGACCACAGGCTGTCGTTAATGACACCGATCACGGTGCTGAAGATTTCTTGCATACGTTACACACTAGTGACAACCCCCGCCATCGGCCTAGTTGGAGCCTGACTACTTCCCCACCCCACGGCGCTGACAGGACGGGCAATAGTGGGTACCGCGCCCGCCCAACACGGTTTTCACGATGTCTTCGCCGCAGCGATCACAGGGCTGCCCGCCCCGCCCATAGGCGTGCAAGGAACGGTCAAAGTACCCGGATTCGCCGTTGACGTTGACGTACAGCGCGTCAAAGCTGGTCCCGCCAACCTCAAGGGCGGAGCGCATGACGTCGGCGGCTGCGGAAATCACCGCGACGGCATCGCGCTGCCGCAGGGCGCTGGCCTTCTTCAGCGGAGAAATCTGGGCCGCCCACAGCGCCTCATCCGCATAGATATTGCCCACTCCGCTGAGCACAGTTTGATCCAGCAGGGCAACTTTCACCGCCGTACGTTTTGCGCGCAGGCGCCTGCCCGCCGCAATAAGGTCGAAGTCTGCTTCGAGGGGATCGGGCGCGATATGCGCCATGGTGAGCCACGGGCCGAGGTGCCAATAGCCAAAAGTGCGCTGGTCGACGAAGCTGATGCGGGTGGCGTCGCCAAGCACGGCGGCGATGCGCACGTGGGGTGAATCCACCTCACCGATCCGCACCTGCCCCGACATTCCGAGGTGGATAAAGAGCACATCGCGGGCAGGATCAGTGCGGTCCTCGTCGGCGAACTCCAGCCACATGAACTTGCCGCGGCGCGCCACGGCGGCGATCCTCCTGCCCACGAGCAGCGCGGACAGCGGTGCCTCCTGCTTGCGATTGGCGCGCGGGTGGAGGACATCGACCGCCGCGAAGGAACGCCCCACGACGTAGGGCTCGAGCCCGCGGCGGACGGACTCAACTTCAGGCAGCTCCGGCATAGAGTCCTCGTGGGTTAGTTCTCTTTGCCGGCGGTGCCCTGCACCAGTAACGGAGTCTCACGCAGCGCCTGGCAGGCTTCTTCCGCCGCCTGCTGCTCCGCAAGCTTCTTGTTGTGTCCCGTTCCCCTACCCACGGTCAAACCGGCCACCGTGGCAACGGCATTAAAGGTCTGATCGTGCTCGGGGCCAGTCGAGGTGGCCGAATACACCGGCATCGCTGCCTTCAGCTCGGCGCACAGCTCCTGCAAGGTCGTCTTCCAGTCCATGTGGCGGCCGGATACCACGGCGTTCTCAACCTTGGCGGCAAACAGCCGCAGCACCACCCCGCGGGCGACTTCGAAACCATGCTGGCGGTAGATGGCCCCCAAGATGGCCTCGGTGGTATCGGCCAAGATGGAGTCCTTGTCACGGCCGCCGGTAGATTGCTCACCCTTGCCCAACAGGACGTGTTGACCCACCCCGATTTCACGGGCTACGTCAGACAAGCCGTAGCGCGAAACAATGGAAGCGCGCATCTTAGAGATGTCGGATTCGGGGCGCGATGGGAACTTTTCGTAGAGCTTGGCCGCGATGGACAAGCCTAAGACCGCGTCCCCGAGGAACTCCAGACGCTCATTGTTGGGCAGGTGACCGTTCTCGTTGGCAAAGGAACGGTGCGTCAGCGCCAAGCACAGCAGCTCATCGTTGAGCTCCACGCCGAGTGCCTTGAGCAGCGGACCGTGGTCTACCTCCGCGAATGCTACGGCAAGTGCCTGCTCGCCGGTGAGTTTCTTCTTCTTGCTCATAGGAATTTCTCCAACCCAGACCACCGCGGATCGACGCGCTCTTCTTCCCCGGAGACCCCCGTGGTCACGCCTTCGGGAACATCTACTTCACAGCCATCCTCACACGTCGGCGCGAAAGGAAGCACCAAACCTGCCTCATCGATCACGGTCTGCAGGAGGTCAAGGACACCGTCCTCAATCTCGGGGATCTCATCGCCGGAACCGCGATCCTCTTCCTCTGTTTCATCTCCGCTGATGAAGGACTCATCCGCGGAGAAAACCTGGGATACGTGGAGATCTAGTGCTGGATGTAGCTCAGCTAAGCAGCGTGCGCATTCGCCGCTGAGGGTGCCGGTGATATCAGCGTCCACCAACACGCCGGAGCCCAACGGCGTCAAGGTGGCGTCCACCTTAACCTCAGCACCTTCCGGGATGCCGATCATTTCCACGCCGATGCGCTCGGGGGCGGGTCCGGTTTGCACGCGGTGCTCAGGCAGCGCTTCAGCTCCTTGGCTGCGGAGCAATTCCGTCACGTCGAACTTCAATGGTGATTTCATAACGCCCACCAGCTTACCCTGTGCTGACCCACGCGCCCTAGACTGGCAAGGGCCTGAATGTTGGGTCATAGCCGCTTAAGCGCTTGCCCACAAGGCTCGATTCTTTCGCCTGTGGCTTTTAGCCTAAAACTCCATGAGCTACACCGCGACCGACACGGCGTCTCTGGGCGCCACGGCACGTGAACTCGCGCTCAGCTTTCCCTTGCAGTGCCTTGTCCCCGCCGTGGTCCTGACCGTCGTAGGAGTGACCTGCCGCCACCTCATCACGCGAGTCCGCCCCAGCATTTTCGGCGATGCCGGCCTCTCCCTGCACCGCGCGGCCCTCGCCAGCGCCCTTGCGGGATTGGCCGTGGGCGCGGTGTCCTTTCTTCCCCTGCATTTTGGGCCTATCGTCATACTCTCATCGGCGCTGTTCTCGCTGTGTGCCGCGCTCATCGCGTGGAGCGCGCGCGAGTCCTTTTCTGCCGCCGGCATGGGGATTGGTGTGATGATGCTGACCGTCGGTGCGGTCGATGTGGTGCTGTTGCTTGTCGACGCCGCCTGGGGCCCCATCCCCGAGCCTCACACCACGGGCACGGACTTCGGCATTATGTGGGTGCTTTATGCACTGCCGGGCCTCGTCGCCGCGGGATTGGCCGCAGCCTTAAGCACCATGCCGGCCAAGGAAGCCGCCCGGATTCGCCGCGCGGAACAGGCGCGCGCTGCGGCGCAGGACTCTACCTCGCTTCACTCGACCTCGCTTCGGCTACGCCGAAGCGTCACCACTAGGTAGTTGCCCGCACCTTAATTCAACAATTCGGCTTAGTAATCACGGGGCGCACGCGGCGCACGGCGCACAGGCTCCCGGGTCTCGCGCACAGCGCTTCGTCCCTCACCATGTGATTCACCGCGGGAACGCACGCCGGCGCCCCGCCGCAGCGCGGAGCGATCGTTGTTGACGGTACGCAAGAGGTCGGACAAGGTGGTCTCAAACTCCCCGAGCTTGGCGTCAACGAATTCATCGCACTCGGTGCGCAGGCGGTTAGATTCGGAGTGGGCGGTCTCCACAATGCGGTGTGCCTCGTCGTCGGCGCGGCGCACAACCTCGGATTCGGAGACCAAGCGGTCCTGCTCGGCTTGGCCGGCGGCTACGGCGCGCTGGTATTCCTCATCCGCCTGGGCGCGGGTGCGCTCGGCGTCGGAGCGTGCGTTCTCTACGAGGTTGGTGGCCTCATCTTCCGCCTGGGCCACTAAGGTAGTGGCGCGGTGTTGGGCGTCGGCAAGCATGGCATCTGAGTCCTCACGCGCACGGGCAACGGTGTCATCGGCCTCGGCGGTGGCCTCAGAAATAATCTGCTCCGCGCGCTCCTCAGCACCCTGGAGGATCTCGTCCTGCTTGTCTAGGACGTCCTGGGCGTCATCCATTTCCACGGGGAGGGCGTTGCGGAGATCGTCGAGAAGCGCCAGCATTTCGTGGCGCGGAACCATGCAGTTGGAGGTCATGGGAACGGCATAGGCCTGTTCCAGATTGCGAACAAGTTCATCGAGGGACTCAAATACGCGGTACATGGCACCAGCCTATCCAAGCGCACGCGCACTGCGACGTATCCCACGCGGGAAGAAATGGCGAAAACCTCCCCGGCAAGCGAGGAGGTTAAGCACGGATACAGAGATAAGGAAACGGCTAGATTACGCCTTGGGCCAGCATGGCGTCGGCCACCTTCTTGAAGCCGGCAATGTTGGCGCCCGCCACGTAGTCACCTTCCAGGCCGTATTCCTTGGAGGTCTTGTCGATGTTGCGGAAGATATTGGACATGATCTCATGCAGGCGCTGGTCGGTGTACTCGAAGGACCAGGAGTCGCGGGATGCGTTCTGCTGCATCTCCAGCGCGGAGGTTGCCACACCGCCCGCATTCGCGGCCTTGCCCGGCGCGAAGGCGATTCCGCTCTCCCCGAAGTAGTGCGCGGCTTCCGGGGTACACGGCATGTTTGCACCCTCAGCAACGTAGCGGATGTGGTTCTTTACCAGGAGCTTGGCGTCATCGCCGTCGAGCTCGTTTTGGGTCGCACACGGCAGGGCAACGTCGGCGCTGACCTCCCATACGTTGCCGCCCTCGTGGTACTCCACGCCCGCGCCAGCCTCGCCGGCGTAGGTAGAGATGCGCTCGCGGCGTACTTCCTTGATGTCTTTGAGCAGCTCCAAGTCCACGCCGTTCGGCGTCGTGATGTAGCCGGAGGAATCGGACATCGCCACGACGGTTCCGCCGAGCTGCTGAACCTTCTCGGCGGCGTAGATAGCAACGTTGCCGGAGCCGGAAACAATGACTTTGGCGCCGTCGAAGGACTCGCCGTGGGTCTTCATCATCTCCGAGGTCAGATACACCAGGCCGTAACCGGTGGCCTCAGTGCGCACGAGGGAGCCACCCCAGGTCAGCCCCTTGCCCGTGAGGACCCCGGACTCGTGCTTGTTTTCTAAGCGGCGGTACTGGCCAAACAGGAATCCGATTTCGCGGCCGCCCACGCCGATATCGCCGGCCGGCACATCGCGGTACTCACCGATGTGGTTGTGCAGCTCCGTCATGAAGGACTGGCAAAAGCGCATGACCTCGGCTTCGGACTTGCCCTTCGGGTCGAAGTCAGAACCGCCTTTGCCGCCGCCGATGGGAAGGCCGGTCAGCGAGTTCTTAAAAATCTGCTCGAAGCCAAGGAACTTGATGATGCCCAGGTTCACGCTCGGGTGGAAGCGCAGGCCGCCCTTGTACGGGCCGAGGGCCGAGTTGAATTGCACGCGGAAGCCGCGGTTGACCTGAATCTGGCCGTTGTCATCCACCCACGGGACACGGAAGATGAGCTGGCGCTCGGGTTCGCACAGCCGCTCGACCAAGCCATAATCAGCGTAGTGAGGGTCCTTGTTGAGGACGATCTTGAGGGAATCCAGGACCTCAGCGAGCGCCTGGTGGAATTCCGGTTCACCAGCATTGCGCTTGAGAAGCTTGCTGTAATAGTCGGAGATTTGCTGGTCGATGGACATGGCAATCCTTTCATTCGGCACCGTGTTTAGCTGCTGGTGCGTCCTCCGTTGAACAACCGCTAGTTTTCTATCAATCGACCTAAATTGCAAGACGAACGTACGGGGAAATTTTTTAAAAGCAGGTCAGAGGGCGAAAATTTTTTCCCGCTTCTGCTTCCATATACTCATGAACATGCGCATACTTGTTGCCCCCGACTCATTTAAAGGCACCGCCACTGCCGCCGAAGCCGCCGCCGCCATTGCTTTGGGCGCGCGCCGCGCCCTCGGCTCTTCCCCGCACGCCGCTACGGCACAGGTGACCACTCTCCCCATGGCCGATGGTGGCGAGGGCACCGCGGAGGTACTCGCCAGCGCCGCCGTACACCGCAACGGCACGGCGGGCCAGACCATTACGCTGCCCACCACCGATGCCATCGGGCGGCTGACTGAGGCCAGCTACCAGCTCGTTGGTGACACGGCCTTCATCGACGTCGCGGCGGCCACCGGCCTGCCCGCTGTCTCCGACGCCCTCGATCCGCTCCACGCGGATTCCTATGGCACGGGAGTGCTGCTTGCCGACGCCGAATCGCGCGGCGCCAAGCACATCGTCTTGGGGCTTGGCGGCAGCGCCAGCATCGACGGCGGGCTCGGCATCCTCGCCGCGCTCGGCGCCGCCGCCCACGATTCCCGCGGCTACGCCCTGCCCAAAGGCGGCGCCCCGCTGGTCAACCTCGATCACATCGACACCGCACAGCTCAACATGAAGGCGGCGATGATGGACTACACCTTGGTTACGGACACCCGCGCCGTGCCCATCCAGGCCGCGACGATGTACGGCCCTCAAAAGGGCGCCGAGGGCGAACAGGTGGCGCTGCTCGCCGGCGCGATGCTGAAGCTATGCGAGGTCACGGATACCGACCCGCAAGCAGAGTTCTTGGGTGCCGCCGGCGGCATCCCCATCGCCTTAAGCTGGCTCTCACGCACACTGTGGGGCACGGCGGAGCACTGCCGCATCGTTCCCGGCGGGCGCTATGTGGCCGAGGCGCTCGACCTACCCGCGCGCATCGCCGAGGCGGATCTCGTCCTCACTGGCGAGGGGCGCTTCGACGAGCAATCGCTCACCGGAAAAGTCGTGGGCACGCTGGCGGAGATGACCGGGCCGCCGACGCTGGGCATCATCGCTGGCTCCGCTACGGCACCGGCGCCGCAAGGCGCACTCCTAGAGGAGCTCGGCGGGGAGGGACGCGGGGACGTCGCCCAGCGCTTGAGCGCCGCAGCCGAACGCCTCGTCCGCAGCTTTCTACAGAGCTAGCTCTCTTCGGGGCTAAACCTTCTCTGCAGGACTAAGGGGTTACTTGCACCGCCCACGGGAAGATGGCCGGGCGCTCGTGGGCGAGCTCATCCTCCAGCAACACGTGATCCTTCGGCAAGACCGAATGCGGAGTTAACAGGCGCGCGAGGACCATGGTCAGCTGGTTAACAGACCCCTTGACGCCATCGACGTCGATGGCGTAGCGGTAAACATTTGCGTCTTCGAGGTCACGCTCTTCGTGCTCCTCCCGGTAGGTTTGGCGCAGCTGCTCTTCCAACCCCTCCGGGAGTGCGGGCTCGTGCACACGAGTAACCTCAGCAGAGGCCAGCGAGTTGCTGTCCACCAGCTTGTGGGTGGCAGTACTAAAGATTTCGGCCACACGCTCGGCTTGGGCATCCGGCACCAGAACATCAAAGTGAATCAATGGCATGTAGGTAACCCTACCCAAACTTGGAGGACAGTAACTATGGCAGATCCCACACTTTCTCGTCTGACCGAGCTCTTAGTGAACGATTCCGTCGATCTCAGCTGGCAACGGGCCTTCTATGAGGATCTGCATGCCCATCCTGAGCTCTCCCATGAAGAGGAACGCACCGCCGGGCGGATTCTGGAACAACTAGAAAACTACGATTGTGAACTCGTCACCGGCATCGGCGGACACGGTATCGTCGCTATCTTCCGCAATGGGGATGGCCCCACCGCGCTGATGCGGGCCGATTTCGATGCCCTCCCTGTAGCCGAGGAAACCGGCGTCCCCTTCGCCTCCACCAACGGCGCGATGCATGCCTGCGGGCACGATGTGCACGCCACCGCGTTGCTCGGCGCGTGCGCGATTCTCGACACCCACCACAACGCCTGGCGCGGCACCTTCCTAGCACTGTTCCAGCCCGCCGAAGAATCGTCCATGGGAGCTAAGTTCATGATCGCCGACGGGCTCACCGAGCGCGTTCCCGCACCGGATGTGTGCTTCGGCCAGCACGTCATGCCGGGCCCCGCTGGGCAAATCCAATCCACCGCCGGCCCCATCCTGGCCGGCTGCGACTCCCTTCGCATTCGCATCACGGGGCGCTCGGCGCACGCCTCCATGCCGCACGAGGCCATCGACCCCTCCTATGTGGCCGCCATGGTGGTCACGCGTCTGCAGGCCATCGTCGGCCGCGAAGTTCCTCCCCATGACTTCTTCGTCATCTCGGTGGGCGAGCTACATTCGGGTGATAAGAACAACATCATTCCAGGCGGCGCCGAGCTAGTGCTCAACACGCGTTATTACAAACCGGAATTGGCCGAGCGCGTCTACGCCTCCCTCGAGCGCATGGTGCGCGCCGAATGCGAGGCGTCCGGGTGCCCGGTAGCACCGACCTTCGAATACTTCGCTCACGGCGAGGTCACCGATAACGACGCTGCCACCCACCAGGCTGTTCGCGCCTCCTTCGATGAGGTCTTCGGCGAGCTCTCCGTCACCGCCGCGCCCTCCACCGTCTCCGAGGACTTTTGCTATCTCCCGCAGGCCTGGGGCGTGCCTTATTACTTCTGGTTCATCGGCTCCACACCGGAAAACCTCCTCGACAACCCGCCCGTTAACCACCAGGCTACCTTCCTACCGGACTATGAGCCCACGATGCGCTCGGCCACTCGCGCCGGGGCCGCCGCCGTTCTGTCTTTCCTTGGACGCTAAGCCTCTGTGCCCAACGCCACTCGGCATCACGGTCTGCGTGAAACGTTGGTCAGTGTCCTGGTCTGCAGGCGCATACAGAACTGGTTAAGCTTGGGAGTTGGTATTTTTCCGCATTTATATGCCTCAAGTGAAGGGATTCTCATGAGCCAACCCCAGCACTCCGATTTCCAATCCGCAGTTCCTGGACACGTTCGCGCCGCAGCCGGCGTCTCCCCCTCTCGTGCGACCGACCGCAAGTTTTGGTCCGGTCTGTCCTCCTCGGTGATGGAGCAGATTGCAGACAATTGGGAGGCCACCCGCAGCGCCTACGCCGCCACTCGTCAGCAGCACTACTTCTCCGCTGAGTTCCTGCAGGGTCGTGCCCTGCTCAACAACCTCACCAACGTCGGGCTCGTCGATGAGGCCCGCGCCGCTACTAAGGCTGCGGGCCACGAGTTGGCTGATGTCCTCGAAGCCGAGCACGATGCCGCACTCGGCAACGGCGGCTTGGGCCGCCTCGCCGCCTGCTTCCTCGACTCCGCCGTCACCCAGGACTACCCGGTGACCGGCTATGGCCTCTTGTACCGTTACGGCTTGTTCCGCCAGTCCTTCGACAACGGTTTCCAGCGCGAGGAGCCGGATGCATGGATGGAAAACGGCTACGACTTCATCATTCGCCGCGCTTCCGAGCAGCGCTTGGTCCACTTCGACGACATGGACGTGCGCGCCATCCCCTATGACATGCCGATTACCGGCTATGGCACCGATAACGTGGGCACCCTGCGCCTGTGGAAGTCCGAACCCATCGATGAATTCGATTACGATGCTTTCAACTCGCAGCGCTTCACCGAGGCCATCGTCGAGCGCGAGCGTGTCATGGATATCTGCCGCGTGCTCTACCCCAACGACACCACCTACGAGGGCAAGGTACTGCGCGTTCGCCAGCAGTACTTCTTCGTCTCGGCCTCGCTGCAGCAGATGATCGATAACTACATCGAGCACCACGGTGAGGACCTCACCGGCTTCGCTGAGTACAACTGCATCCAGCTCAATGACACCCACCCGGTGCTGGCCATCCCGGAATTGCTCCGCCTGCTTCTCGACGAACACGGGATGGGCTGGGATGACGCATGGAAGGTCGTCACCGAGACCTTCGCCTACACCAACCACACTGTGCTGGCTGAGGCCCTAGAGAGCTGGGAAGTGTCCATTTTCCAGAAGCTGTTCTGGCGCATCTGGGAACTGGTGGAAGAGATCGACCGCCGCTTCCGCGAGGACATGGCCCAACGCGGCTTGGATCAGGGCCGCATCGACTACATGGCCCCGGTATCCGACGGCCACGTGCACATGGCGTGGATCGCCTGCTATGCCGCGTACTCCATCAACGGCGTCGCTGCCCTGCACACCGAAATCATCAAGGCTGACACGCTCTCCGAGTGGCACGAGCTGTGGCCGGAGAAGTTCAACAACAAGACCAACGGTGTGACCCCGCGTCGCTGGCTGCGCATGTGCAACCCGCGCCTGTCCGACCTGCTCACAGAACAAGCTGGCTCCGATGCCTGGGTCACCGATCTGACTGAGCTGGCGAAGCTGGCTCCTTTGGCAGAGGATGAGAAGGTACTGCGCCAACTCATCAATATCAAGCGCGCCAACAAGCAGGATTTCGCCGCCTGGATTGACGCGCACCAGGGCGCAACCGTGGACCCGGATTCCATCTTCGACGTCCAGATTAAGCGCCTGCACGAGTACAAGCGCCAGCTGATGAACGCACTCTACATCCTGGACCTGTACTTCCGCATCAAGGTCGACGGCGAGACCGTCCCGAAGCGCACCTTCATCTTCGGCGCGAAGGCCGCCCCGGGCTATGTCCGCGCCAAGGCCATCATCAAGCTCATCAACGCCATCGGTGACGTGGTCAACAACGACCCAGCCACCAAGGACGTGCTCAACGTGGTCTTCGTTGAGAACTACAACGTCTCCCCCGCCGAGCACATCATCCCGGCCGCTGACGTCTCCGAGCAGATTTCCGTCGCTGGCAAGGAAGCCTCCGGCACCTCCAACATGAAGTTCATGATGAACGGTGCCCTGACCTTGGGCACCATGGACGGCGCCAACGTGGAGATCGTCGAGGCAGTGGGCGAAGAAAACGCCTACATCTTCGGTGCCCGCAACGAGGAGATCCCGCAGCTGCGCGCCGAGTACAACCCGGGTGAGCTCTACAACACGGTTCCGGGCTTGGCACGCGTCCTCGACGCCTTCACCGATGGCACGCTGGGCTCTGAAAATGCGGGCATGTTTGGAGATCTTCGCTCCTCGTTGCTCGATGGATTTGGCGAGCACGCCCAGGACACCTACTACGTTCTTGGGGACTTTGCCGACTACCGCGAGACCCGCGACCGCATGGCAGCCGACTATGACGCTGATGAGCTGGCATGGGCCAAGAAGGCATGGCTTAATATCTGCTACTCCGGCCGCTTCTCCTCCGACCGCACAATCGCCGACTACGCCAACGAGGTGTGGAAGCTGGCCCCGACTCCCATCGCCAACGTCTAGGTAGACGGGGTTAATAGGCGCGCTAGTGCCTATTAACCCTTAGATGGGTAGTCCTTCAAGGCTCCTTCAAGGCAAAAGCGCCGCCCCACTCAATTACCCCCTTCCGCCATTGCGGGAAAGAGGCCGAGTGAGGCGGCGTTGCCTTACTGCGCGAGAGCCCTACTTATCGCGCAGCGTCTGACCCAGCTCGTGGACCTGAATCATGTTGGTGTTACCGGAGATTCCAGGAGGCGTACCGGCGATGACGACGATCATGTCGCCTTCCTTGTACTTATCCATCCCCAGCAGCGCCTCATCGATGGCTTCCATCATGTTATCGGTGGACTCCACCGATTCACTCAGGAAGGTCTCGGCGCCCCAGGTCAAGGCCAGCTGCGAGCGCACGGCCGGGTGCGGGGTAAAGGCAAGCAGCGGCAGCGGCGAGTGCAAACGAGCCACGCGCTTTGCGGTATCACCGGAGGTGGTGAACGCTACGATTGCCTTCGCGTTAAGGCGCTCAGCGATATCGCGTGCGGAGTAGGACACGACACCGCGCTTGGTGCGCGGAACGTGCGTCAGCGGAGGAACGCGGCCACCCTGCTCGGCATTCGCGACGATCTTGGACATGGTGCGCACGACATTCTGCGGGTCGATGCCCACGGACGTCTCGCCGGAGAGCATGACTGCATCGGCACCGTCGAGCACCGCGTTGGCAACGTCGGACGCCTCCGCACGGGTCGGCCGCAGATTGGAAATCATGGAATCGAGCATCTGCGTTGCCACGATTACCGGCTTGGCGTTCTCACGCGCAATCTGGATGGCTCGCTTTTGGAACAGCGGAACCTGCTCCAGCGGCACCTCGACGCCGAGGTCACCGCGGGCAATCATGATGGCATCGAATGCCAGCACGATGGATTCGAGGGCATCGACAGCTTCCGGCTTCTCCAGCTTGGCGATGACCGGAACGCGGCGGCCTTCCTCATCCATAATCTCGTGGACCTTGTCCACGTCGGCCGGGGAACGCACGAAGGACAGAGCAATCAAGTCCACACCAAGCTTCAAGGCGAAGCGGAGATCTGCGATGTCCTTTTCCGACAGGGCCGGGACGGAAATGTCCATGCCCGGCAGGGACACGCCCTTGTTGTTCGAGACCGGACCGCCTTCGGTGACCTCACAGACGACGTCGTTGCCGTCGACTTCCTTGCACACGACGGCGACCTTGCCATCGTCGATAAGCAGGCGGTCACCCGGCTTCGCGTCCTTCGCCAGGTTCTTGTACGTGGTGGACACGCGGTCGTGCGTGCCTTCCACGTCCTCAACAGTGATGCGGACGATCTCGCCGTCCTTCCACATCTCTTCACCGTTGATGAAGCGACCCAGACGGATCTTCGGACCCTGCAAGTCCGCCAACACACCGACGGCGTGGCCGGTCTCATCGGTGGCCTCGCGGACCCAGCGATAGTTCGCTTCATGATCCGCGTGCTCGCCGTGAGACATGTTCAGACGCGCCACGTCCATGCCCGCTTCAACGAGGCCAAGGATTCCTTCCTTGCTTGCTACCGCGGGACCCAACGTACAAACGATTTTGGTTCTTCTATCCAACATGGAATGCCTTACTCACATCGGGAGCTTCTAACGGTTCCCAAACTACCCCGGTTTACTGGTCTCGGCCACCACGAATGGCGCTCGTAGCACATTTTCAACCCTCGTCCCGAGTGCTCTCCGGAGCTGAGCAACGCCCCAAATATTCGGCAACAAACGGGAACAACCGGGCACATCTGGGCATTTCGTACTCATTATTCGGAACCTCAGGCTTCCGAATAAGAGCTCAAAAACACCGTGTGTGATCCCGGCTACTTTTTCTGTTTTCAGCGCCTAAAACAGGCAGACGCTACGAAAGCTGTACCTAATTAAAGCCTGCGGAGCCACCATTCTTCTCAACTTCCGCGGCACGAGCGGGATCCACTTCCTCCGGTGACTCCTGCCCACGTGGCAACCGGAAGTACACGATGAGCGCAACAACGAAGCAGACCACCGAAACGATGACGTTGACACGCAACCCGAAGATGTGCGTGGCCTCATCAGCGCGCATGTTTTCTACAACGAAGCGCCCCGCCGTGTATCCGGCAACGTACAGCGCGAACACTCGGCCATGGCCGAGTTTGAACGCCTTGTGCGCCCACAGCAGGAACACACACACCGCCACATTCCACAACAGTTCATAGAGGAAGGTCGGATGCACTGAGGTCACTACTTCCCCGGTCGAGCGTCCGCTGATTGGTGCGTACGCGCCGCTGTCATTTACTCGGTAGTAGATGTCCAAGGCCCACGGAACCGTGGTTTCACGGCCGTAGAGCTCCTGATTGAACCAATTACCCAAGCGCCCGATAGCTTGGGCCAAGACAAGTCCGGGCGCGACGGCGTCCGCAAATGGCCCCAATGGGATGCCTTTAACCTTGAACATGATCCACACCGCTATTGTGCCTAGCGCCACTGCGCCCCAAATGCCGAGGCCGCCGTTGGTAATCTTCAGCGCATCAACTGGATTGCACGTGGAACAGAAGTACTTTTCGTTATCCGTAATCACGTGGTAGAGGCGCCCACCAATAATTCCGGCCGGTATCACCACCAAGGCCGCATCCCACACCACATCCGGGTTTCCACCGCGGGCGGTATAGCGGCGCAGCGTCATCCACATCGCAACGAGGATGCCGACGATGATGCACATGGCATAAGCGCGAATTGGGACCGGACCTAGATGCCACACGCCTTGCGGCGGAGAGGGAATGTTGGCGAGATTGTAAATTTGCACGGGAAACAGTGTGCCTGAAAATAACGCCCACTACAACGCGTCTAGGTCCTGCGCGAAGGGCACGCCGGATGCTGGCCGGTAGCCACCAAAGAACGCGCCAAGGCCATGGGGTCTTGGGCAGCCATGATGGACTCACCAACCAAAATTGCATCAGCGCCCTGAGAAGCATAGGACAACACGTTTCGCGGGCTGTTGACCCCACCTACCGCGATGCGCGTCATGCTCTCAGGAAGACCCGGCGAAATAGTAGAAAAGGCCTCCCGATTAATAGCATCGGAGGCCAAAGACCACGCATTGATCGCCACGACAGTTCCCCCTGCCTTAATGACGCGATCTACCTCAGCGCACGTACGAACTTCGAGGATGGCGGTCATGCCGAGGGATTCCACGCGGTCTAGGAGAGACTCGAGGCGAGCCTGGTCGAGCAGCTCCACTTGCAGGGGAATCGCGTCCGCCCCATAGCACCGCGCCTCATGGATCTGATAGGGGTCGACGATGGTGTCGCGGCATAGCATCGGTATGTCAACGGCGGACCGGGCCGCCCGCATGTCTTCGAGGGAACCGTGGAAGCGGCGGCGATCCGTTTGGCACGCCATCACATGCACTCCGGCTTCCTCCAGGCTATGCGCCAGCGTTGCCACGGACTGCGGGCTCTCCAAATGCGCAATTTCACCGCCATAAGGTACGGCGCGCTTGATTTCGGTAATGATAGAGCATCCCGGACGCAGCAAAGCCTGTGCAGCATCGCGCGGGGCATCCATGTCTCGGGAACGCGCCTTTACTTCCTTGAAGGGAACGCGGGCCTCCCGCGCGGCGACATCAGCTAGTACGCCGGCCACGAGGTGATCGACGGCAATCGGGGTAGGCATGGAGCACCTCCCTTCCCCGAAGGAAACTCAATGAAAGAAACAGGATGGAGTTCGAGATCACACTTAGGCTAGCGCGCTCTTACCTCCAACCAGAAATCCGGGGTCCCCTTCTATCAGCGCAACACCCCCTGGTGGAGATGAGACGAGCCGGCGGCTCGTGCCGTCGGCTCCCCTTAGGTGGTGTGGGGATCTGTGGGGTCGATATCGGCGTCCAAAGCGTCCCACATCACGCGACCAGAATCCTGAGAGGTTTCTAGATCTTCCTGCAGGCGCTCCTGCCGTACCGCCGGAGTCTCATATTTGGCAGTACGGGGCTTATCGCCCCCCGGGTTGCTGGCCACCATGACCGCACCAAAGAGTGCGAGCGCAGCGCCGACAATGGCGAGGACAGGGCCGGCAGTCGAGGCATCCGCGGAGAGCACCGTGGCCCAATCAGAAATGGTTGTGGACTCCACGGAGGTATCATTCGTGCCTCCCTGCAGCAGTTCCTCGGCGCGCTCCGCCTCTGGGCCGGCGGTCAGCAACGCAACTGGGCGCCATCCCGCAGCCGCCGCGGCAAGTGCTGTGAGGCCAGATACGATTCGGCGGCCGGTGCGCCGTAACGCGAAGGCCGCAACACCGCCGGCGAGGACCACAACGCTCAACGCGATGAGCTCGAGGGACCACAAGGAACCCGATAGCTCCGCAACGCTGGAGCCGGCCTTATCATCCTCAACCGCAGCCTTTACCCACGTCATGCGGGAAGACAGCCACAATAGGACGGCACCGACAAACATCAACAGGGGCCCAATGCGCTTAGCCATCATTCTCCTCCCCTAAGAGATCACGTGCATCGAAACAGGTCCGGTCACCGGTATGGCATGCCCCGCCGCGCTGACGAACGGTGAGCAGGATGGTGTCACCATCGCAATCCAAGCGCGCGCCGACCACTTCTTGGGTGTTGCCGGATGTTAGGCCTTTGATCCAATACTCGCGGCGGGAACGTGAATAGTAGGTTCCGCGGCGCGTCGCCAACGTGTAGGCCAGGGCATGGTCATCCATCCACGCCAACATGAGCACCTCACCGCGCTCCGACTGCACGATGGCTGGAACAAGCCCCGCCTCGTTGCGCTTAAGTTGCTGAGCAATCTCATCACTCAGCTCATAAGCCCCGACAGCCGTTGGGTCGGTGGTGGGGTTGTCGCTGTTCCTCGTCACTGTCGCACCTCCTTGCCTGCCGCAGCTAGCGCCTGCTTGACCTCGGAGATCCCCACTTCTCCGAAGTGGAAAATGCTGGCGGCCAGCACCGCATCTGCCCCAGCGTCGACAGCCGGTGGGAAGTGTTCGGCCTTTCCCGCACCGCCGGAGGCGATGATCGGAACGGAAACTTTCTCGCGCACTGCCTCGATCAATTCGATATCGAAGCCCGCCTTGGTTCCGTCGCCGTCCATGGAGTTCAGCAAGATTTCGCCGACGCCTAATTCCTCACCGCGCTTGGCCCATTCCACGGCATCGAGGCCCGCAGAACGCGTTCCGCCATGCGTGGTGACCTCGAATCCGCTGGGGAAATCTGCAGCACGGCGCGCATCCACCGACAACACAATGCACTGCGAGCCAAACACATCCGCGAGCTCGCGCAGCAGCTCCGGGCGCGCGATGGCAGAGGAGTTGACGGAGACCTTATCGGCGCCGGCACGCAGCAGTTCGCGGACGTCGTCGACAGACCGCACTCCACCGCCAACGGTCAGCGGGATAAAGACCTGATCGGCGGTGCGGCGTACGACGTCAAGCATGGTACCGCGGCCGTCCTTCGACGCTGACACATCGAGAAAAGTCAGCTCATCAGCACCCACGCGGTCGTAATGGGCGGCCAACTCGACTGGGTCGCCGGCATCACGCAGGTTTTCAAAGTTAATGCCTTTGACCACGCGGCCATTATCAACGTCAAGGCACGGGATCACTCGCACGGCAAGAGCCATGGTGACAATCCTCCTAAAGCTCAAAGCGAAATGAAAGGCAGCTCGAATCGAACTGCCGATTGATGAAATTCAAGTCCGGTATGCGGCGCCAGCGACGAGCACTAGCGTCCTAGGCAAGCCAAGCGCCTATCAACGGCTTCCGCGGGGGTTTCGGGCGATGGCATCCAAGATCGTGGCATGCACCTGCGGGGTACCGCCCACGAATCCCTGTGAATGCGCGGTCCACTCGTTGCCCTCTGGATCACTCACGCGGCCACCGGCAGCCTTGATCATGAGAGCACCCGCCGCGTTATCCCACGGGTGCGGCGAGAAATTCACCGCGCCGTCAAACACGCCTTGAGCCACAAATGCATTATCCAGACCCACGGACCCGGTCATGCGGGGACGCAGCCCGGTCTCCCGGAGATCATTGAACAGGCCCGTCGGCAGGTGCGAGGAGCAGCCCACGTGGCCACGAGCCTCGTCGAATCCCTGGGCTTCTTCGCCACCACCGAAACCAGTGGAGGGGCCGCCGCTGGTTCGCAGCTGCATGCCCTGCGCCGCAACGACGCGGCGGTGTAGCAGGGGGAAATCCGCTACTGCAACAACCGGCTTTGCTTCGTGGATAAGCGTGACAAGAATGCCGCAGCATGGATTCCCGGCTGAGTAGTTCGCGGTTCCATCCACGGGATCCACAACCCACACCGTTTCTTCAAGGCTGCCGCCTGATTCTTCACCGAGTACCGGGATACCGGTGAGCTGGTTCAGCGTCAGTCGCAGCTGCTGTTCAATCAGCAAATCCACCTCGGTGGCAAAGTCCCCTTCGCCCTTGAAACGCGCGGGCGCTGCACCGAGGCCCCGGCGGAAGAGATCATCAACCTGGTCCACCGCTGCTTCTGCAAAGGCCACGAGTTCGCGCGGATCCGACGCGGAGGTTCCTGACATCGGGGCCATTGGCCTACCTCTCCTCGATCGGGTCAATGTATTCTTCGCCCGGCAACGGAGTAACTTCCGCAACCGCCGCGAGCGCCTCCTCCAGTGTGAAGCGCTCCTCATAGAGAGCCTTGCCGATGATGGCGGAATCAATTCCCTCATTTTCGTAGAGGGCCAATTCACGCAGATCATCAAGGGTGGAAATCCCACCGGAGGCTGTTACCTTTGCCTCCGTGGCGGCCGCAACCTCACGCAGCAGTTCGATATTGGGACCTTGCAGCGTCCCGTCCTTGGACACGTCCGTCACCACGAAGCGAGTGCAACCAACGGCGTCAAGGCGCTCGAGGACCTCCCAGAGGTCGCCACCATCGGAAACCCAGCCGTTACCGCGCGTGCGCCACTCGCCGTCCACCATCCGCACTGCGAGATCGACCGCGATGCGGTCACCATGCTCTGCCAAGACCTTGGCAATCCATTCGGGGTTCTCCAAAGCCGCGGTACCAATATTGACGCGGCGGGCTCCGGTGGCGAGTGCACGGGCCAAGGAGTCATCATCCCGGATACCTCCGGTCAACTCCACGTTAAGGTCCACGCTCGTGGTGATCTCAGCGAGCAGCTCGTGGTTGGAGCCGCGGCCAAAGGCTGCGTCCAGATCTACTGCGTGCAGCCACTGCGCGCCTTGGGCCTGCCACTTAAGGGCGGCCTCACGCGGCGAGCCATAGGGCTTTTCAGTTCCGGCCTCTCCCTGATCAAGGCGAACCGCCTGACCGTCGACGACATCAACCGCGGGCAACAGTGTAAAGCTCATGGTGGGTAGTCTACCTTTCGAGTGGGCTCTTTAAAGCGTTCCAATCCAGTTCTTTAGCAGCTGCGAGCCGACGTCACCCGACTTCTCCGGATGAAATTGCGTGGCCCATAGCGCACCGTTTTCTACCGCGGCGACAAAACGGTCACCGCCATATTCGGACCACGCTACCTTCGGCGGCTCAGTGATTTCAGTCTCGAGCTCCCAGCTCCGCGCGGCATAGGAGTGCACGAAGTAGAAGCGATCCTGCGCGCTCACGCCATGGAACATAAGGCTATCGTCGGGAAGCTCGACGGTGTTCCAGCCCATATGGGGCAGAACCGGCGACTGCAAGCGGGTCACCTCCCCCGGCCACTCACCACAGCCTTCCGTAAAAACGCCGTGTTCTGTACCGGACTCAAAGAGAATCTGCATACCTACGCAGATACCGAGAACCGGGCGGCCGCCAGCTAGGCGTTGGCCAATGATCCGTGGGCCCTGGGCCGCACGCAGGCCTTCCATACAGGCAGCGAAGGCGCCTACGCCGGGCACCAACAAGCCATCGGCTTCCACCGCCAGCTTCGGGTCTGCGGTTACCGTCACGGTGGCACCGACCCGTTCCAGTGCGCGCACAGCCGAGCGGACGTTGCCGGCACCATAATCAAGGACAACTACGTCGTGTGAGCTCATCGTGGCTCCTTTCCGGGCCTCCTCGGCCTTCTAATCCTGCGCAAGCGCGTTTGGATGTCATTGAGTTCGCTCACGCGGGTCTTACCCAAAGCTAGATCAGCAGCAGTCATGAGCAAGCCCACCGCAATGATGGCGGCACCTGCGGCAAAAGCGCCTTTGTATCCTGACATCGCCACGACGGCGCCAAGAACCGTCGAACCAAGGCCAGTACCACCGTCGTAGAAGATGTTCCACACCGCAGAACCCTCGGAGAGCCGCTCGCGTGGGAGGCGGTCAAACATCGACAACAGCGCCTCGTTTTGAACGATGCCGAAGCCAGCACCGTAAATGACCGTACCGAACACGAGCAGCCATACCGACCACTCTTGCCACAGCACGGCGGCGATGAGTCCCACACCCACAACCGAGGAAGCCTGGGCCGGAATCATGAGTGTGCCAGGCTTGCCCACTCGGTCCGCCACGACACCGGCGACGTAGCGCGCAATCATGCCCGCGCCACCAATCACGGATAGCATGAAGCCGCCCAAAACCGCGCCGCGTTCAGGATCCAATTCGCGCACGGCCGGCGAAATGAAATTCGAGGCCACGCCGTAGCTCACGGAGAAGCTCATCAACGCCAGTGCCGGCACGAGCACAAGCTTCCACATTGGAGCACGCGGAGTGGTATCCGATGGGTCCGGCACTCCCACCGGGGCAGCCTTGATCTGCGGTACCAGGATGCAGGTAAAGAAACCCAGAAGGCCGAGGCCGGCGGCCAAGAGGTACACCACGTTATAGTTGTACGCTGCGGCGACGGCAAGGCCGACGGGCAGGAAGGCCATCTGTGCCGCGCCGATAAAAAGGCCGAAGATTCCAGTGGCCTTGCCCAACAAGCGCCGCGGCGTGATTTCCGCGATGAGCGCGTTTTCCGACACCGTCAGGGCACCAAAGCCAATACCGCGCAGTGCGGAAAAGCCTAGGGCGATTGGGGCGGCGTCGCCCAGCATGTGGCCCAACGCCGGCACGCCCAAGAGCAGCGCCGACGCCGCCATGATCGGCCGGTAGCCAAAGATGCGCAGCAGCATCGGAGTCGCCATTTGGGTAAGCACGGTGGCCAGCATGAATACGCCGGTTGTGGCGCCAGCCAGCGTGGCCGATCCGCCGGAATCCAACACAGCCAACGGCACCACGGGTAGCAAGACTGACCACGCGCCGAAGGCGGAAACCACCGCGATCATGGTTTCCTTGAAGCCGGCAACCTTCCACACACTCTGAGGGGCGTTATCTGTCACTTTGCCGCCAATCCTGCCGAAAAGATGTCGAGGAACCAGACCAACGCGGCGGCCACGGCGACCGCCGCGAGCGCGCCCGCGACCACAGTCAGCAATACTGAACCGTTCTGATACGCCGCCCACGCGCCGCCGACGAGCAGACCGGCGACGAGAAAGAGAATGAGAACCATGACATTCATAGCGTCTTAGAGTGCTCCCTTCGTCGAAGGAACTCCGGTTACTCGCGGATCCCGCTCGGTTGCCTGGCGCAGGGCGCGGGCCACTGCCTTGTACTCGGCTTCCGTGATGTGGTGCGGATCGCGCCCATAGCGCACGTTGACGTGCAGAGTCGTCGCCGAGTGTGTGGCAAAGGTTTCGAAGAAGTGCCGGTTGATCACCGTGGCGTAGTGCCCGCCGATAACCTGCCACTCCAAGTTCTCCGGCTCGCCATTCATGACAAAGTAGGGCCGCCCAGAAATGTCAACGACGGCCTCCACCAGCGTTTCATCCATGGGCAGAAGCTGGGAACCGAAACGGCGGATGCCGGACTTATCCCCCAGTGCTTCGAGGAAAGCGCGGCCAAGAACAATCGCGGTGTCTTCCACCGTGTGGTGGGCATCGATATCGATATCGCCCTCGGCATGGACCTTAAGGTCGAAGGAGCCGTGAGTGCACACAGCGTTGAGCATGTGGTCAAAGAACGGCAGCCCCGTTGAAATATCCGCCTGGCCGGTGCCATCGAGGTTGATTTCAACGGAGATCTTTGTCTCCCCAGTCACGCGCTCTGCGCGGCCAATGCGGTCGCCTAAGTCGTGGCGTGTAGCTTCACCAGCGCTCATTGTCCCACGCTCCTTCTTGTCATCATGAGCCTTTTCCTGGGCTCAAGTTTCAGTTCTCAGTTAGCCATCTCTACTGTATCTGCCACGTCCTCAGCCGCCGAAAGGAAGGCGTCATTCTCTTCGGGCAGACCAATCGTGGCGCGCAGGAGACCCGGTACGCCGTTGTCTCGGATCAACACATCGCGGTCGAGGAATCCCTGCCACACCGCGTGTTGATCGGCAAAACGTCCGAAGGAGACGAAGTTAGATTCGCTCGGCACCACGTAGTACCCGAGCTCCTGGAGCCGTGCGACGACCCGATCCCGCTCTGCGGAAAGCTTCGCCACGGTGCCCAAGGTCTCTTCCTTGTGAGCAAGGGCCACGGTGGCCGCGATTTGGGATAGCACGGAGAGGTGGTACGGCAAGCGGACGAGCATCACGGCTTCCACGAAGGCAGGATCCGCCACGAAGTAACCCAAGCGCCCGCCGGCGAAATCGAAGGCCTTGGACATCGTGCGCGAGACCACGAGCTTGGTCGGGTACTTAGCCAGCAGTGTTGTAGCTGACGGCGAGGGCGAGAATTCCATGTAGGCCTCGTCCACGATGACGATGCCCGGCGCGGCCTGCACGATCTTCTCCACCAGTTCGATCGGGGTGACGTCACCGGTGGGGTTGTTCGGGGTGGTGATGAAGACGACGTCGGGGCTGTGCTTGGCGACGGCCCCCAGAGCCGCCTCCTCATCGATGCGGAAGTCCTCATCGCGCGGGCAGGAAATGAATTCGGTCTGCGTGCCTGCGCACAGGATCGGATGCATGGAGTAGCTCGGCGTAAATCCCAGCGCGCTGCGGCCCGGCCCACCGAAGGCCTGCAGCAGCTGCTGGAGCACCTCATTGGAACCGTTGGCTGCCCACACGTTCTCCACGCCCACGGTGACACCGGTCTGTTCGCTGACGTATTCCGCCAGCGCCGTGCGCAGCTCCACAGCATCGCGCTCCGGGTAGCGGTTGAGTTGACGTGCGTGCTTCTCGACGGCCTCCACCATGTCCTTCACCAGCGCCTCCGACGGCGGATAAGGATTCTCGTTGGTGTTGAGTTGGTTGGTTACCGTCAGCTGCGGGGCACCATAGGCGCTGGAACCACGCAATTCTTCGCGCAGGGGAAGATCCTTCAGCTCAGTCATGGCTTAAACCTCTCCTTTCTGGGTATCTGTGGCCTCTCCGAATCGTGCGGCGATTGCTTCACCGTGGGCGGGCAGCGCCTCCGCGGTGGCGAAGGCGATAACGTTCTCCGCTACCTCGCCGAGTGCCGCGCGGTCATACTCGATGAGGTTTACTGGGCGAAGGAAGGTGTGCGTCGACAAGCCGGCGCTAAACCGCGCGGTTCCAGAGGTTGGCAAAACGTGGTTGGAACCCGCGGTGTAATCACCAAGAGGTACGGGCGAATAGTCGCCAACGAAGATGGCACCGGCGTGGCGAATGCGCTCCGCAACTGCCCGGGCGTTCTTCGTGTGAACCTCCAAGTGCTCGGCGGCATAGGCATCCGCGACGGCGATTCCCGCCTCAAGGTCCTCAACCACGACAATGCCCGACTGCTCACCGCGCAGCGCCTCGGCGGCGCGTTCGGCATTGGCAGTGGCGGTATAACGCTGCGCTACCTCCGCGTTCACGGCGGCGGCAAACTCCTCTGAATCAGTAATGAGCACGGAAGCAGCCATGGGATCATGCTCTGCCTGGGAAATGAGGTCATAGGCCACGTAGACGGGGTTGGCGCTATCGTCTGCCAAAATGGCGATCTCCGTTGGCCCGGCCTCCGCATCAATGCCCACCACGCCCTGCACTGCGCGTTTAGCGGCGGCAACAAACACGTTGCCTGGGCCGGTAATGATATCGACAGGCTCCAGTGCTTCTTCACCGGTAACCGGTTCATCATCGCCATAGGCCAGAAGGGCAATGGCTTGCCCGCCGCCTACTGCCCACACCTCGTCCACGCCGAGCATGTGGCATGTTGCCAAAACAGTCGGGTGCGGCAGACCACCGAACTCCTTTTGCGGCGGGGAAGCCACGACCATCGCCTCAGCGCCCGCTTCCTGGGCGGGGACGGCGTTCATAATGACGGAAGATGGATACACCGCCTTGCCGCCCGGGACGTACAGCCCCACCCTCTCGATGGGGTGAAAAACCTCGGTGACCGTTGCCCCCGGCGCCAGGGTGGTCGTGTGCGAATCCGACCTCTGGTCAGCATGGACAGCACGCACGCGTGCGATGGATTCCTCGATGGCTGCCCGCACTTTCGGGTCCAGCTCATCGGCTGCTTTCTTCAGCTCCTCCTGAGGAACACGCACCGCGGCCGGGCGAATGCCGTCAAATTTTTCGCCGAAGTCGAGGGCGGCCGCCGCTCCGCCGTCACGGACCTTCTCCACCATGGGGATAACAGTGCCCATCACCGAGGACACGTCCGTGCCCCCTCGCGGCAATACTCGGCGCAAACGGGAGGTAGTAAGTTCCTCTCCTCGCAGGTCGATGGTTCGTAGCATGCTGGGACCTCTTTTTATAATATGCAGTGGTTTCTATACCTTCCCATTACTATACCCGGACCGAAAAGCCAGCGAACCGGCAGGTGCGGGTTATAGAATGTGCCACTAGTAACACATTCCGGCATCCCGAATCGGTAGAGGGAGGTGGCGAAATGAGCAACGGCGCCGACGGCTTGGACCGCCAGTCCCCGTCAGACCTGCTTGCCCGCGTCGAATGCCTCACGCGCCGGGAAAACCTTGACTGCATCCGGGTAACCGCACACGAACTCCTCTTCCCGCACTCGCCGCTCGGGGAAACCCGCGCTTTCATGGACACTGAGGGCGAGCCGATCCTACGCTTCTACACCACCCACCATGGCATTCTTGGTTTCGGCGATATCCCCAGTCTCAGCGAGTTCGTCAACGACTGGAACCACGACTGCCTCTCGCCGCACCTCGTGCTCAACTATTCCTCCCCTACCGAAGTCGAAGTGTGGGGCCACTCCTTCCTCGTGGTGCACCAGAAACCCACGACAGCCCAACTCTCCGCTTCGGTAGTGCCAGCGCTCCACAACGCCGCGGCCTGCCTCGAAGAACTGGCTAAACACTTCCCCGTTCTCACGCTTCCCCGCCCGGCAGTCCCGGAAGAACAGACAGAACTCGACGGCCCCGTCGCCAGCGTAGATACGGCCCGCCTCGAAGCCCTCTTACCCGCCCTGGGAATTTCGCGCTTCCAATCAGATGGCGATGAAGCAGTTTATGCCTGGATCAATGACGTCCTCTTTGCCTTCGCCATTGACTCCGGCCCGAGCCTCATCATCAAAGGCCATTGGGACCCGAACCTACAGGGCAGCGAGTTCTCCAAGATCTTCCTCATTTGCAATGATTGGAACCGGAACAATCACTCGGCCTCGGCCTTCTGCCACTCCAACGTTGACGGGCTGCAGGTGCGCATTGATTACGCGGTCATGACGGGCGCTGGGCTTTCCGACGCCCAACTGATAACCGCCCTCGGCCGCGGCATCAAGCACGTCCTCCACGGCATCGATGACATTTCACGCGATGCCGTGGGCTCCTCCCCCGTCGCCTGGCCCTAGCGCACGTCGACCGCTGCCTCGTTTTCTTCCGTTTCACTTTCGAGCGCCACGCTGGGCGGCTCAAAGAACAGCGCGGACCAGTAGACAAACATGGCCATAAATGGTCCCACAAGCCACGCGATGCCGGGCGAAAACTTCGGCACGAACTCCACGAATTCCCCAGGGTTCTCCGGAACATCAGTGGCCGTCGCCCCGCCGAAGACATAGAAGGACGCCGCACCGGCCAAAGCCGCCAGCGCCACCCACAGCAGCACACCGACGCCACGGTAGCGCTCTCCCCAACGGTGGGCGATTGCCCCCAAGGCCATACCGAGGACTCCGGTGATCAGCACGAAGGTGATATAAGAATCGAATTGCACGTCGGCAACGTTGCGCAGGACATAGCCGCCATCCTCCATGCGATGGCCCTCCAGAGTAGGCCGCCACAGCCCCCAGACAGCGCCAACAGCGGAGAAACCAAGGAGCGCTAACGCGAGCAACCCCGCGCCGAATCCAATGGCGCGGGGTATATGAAAGCTAGGTGCACGCAGTGCAGGCACGATAATCTCTAGCCGCAGAAGGTCCAGTTACCGTTCTCGCGCTTGAAGCGCATGGTGGAGCTGTCCATGCCCTTGCTGGTGTTGACGTTCACGGTTGCGGATGCATCGTCACCGTTGACCACGACATCGTTGATGGACTCAACACCGGTCTTGGACCAGTCGAAGCCCTCCATCTGGGAGGTGTCCTGGCCAGCTGCGGCCATCATGTCCTTGAGCTGGTTCATCGGCACATCCGGGACCTGGTTGTAGTCCACCTGATCGAGGCCGGAGTTCGGATCATTACGCACGGCCGCGCAGGTGTGCTCCGGAAGGTACTTCACAAAGGAGCGCATAGTCTGCTGTTCGTACATGCCACGGACCAGTCCATTGATGCCGTCGATGTCTTCCTGGCTTGCGGCCTCACCCTGGACCGGCTCAACCTTCGGCATGCTCTGGAACGGATCAACGCCGTTTTCGAAGGGGTTGGCCACGGCTTGGTCGCCGCCCTCAGGGTTCTCTCCCTCCGGCTTCGGCGCAGCGCTCTCGCCGTCCTTATTCTCTTCCCCCTCCTTCTTCTCCTCAGATGTCTTCTCTTCCGTCTTCTTCTCAGACGTCTTTTCCTTGGACTTCGTCGCCGTGGTGGTGGTCTTTGCCGCAGAGGAAGCGGTGTCGCCTGCGTTCTCGTCATCGGAACCACAAGCAGCCAAGGAAAGCGGTGCAACGAGTGCAACAGCGATGAGGGACTTCTTGGCAGGTGTCAAAAAGGACAAGGGATAACTCCTCAAATTAAATAGAGAGCGATAGGTAAATCCACGCTAGGCGTGGTGGTTGCTCTTGGGCATCTCCGACAACCCTAACAAGGGCTGTTTGAAGAAATCATATTTTACACCTTGAAGCTTCCTGTGAGCCCCACTAGGGGTTTCTTGCGCCGCGTAGAGTTGGTCGTGTGCATCTATCTCGCGACGCTATCGTTTCCACCGCCCTCGAACTCTTGACCCGCTACGGGCTTGCCGACGTTACCATGCGCCGCGTCGCTACCAACCTCGACGTGGCCCCCGGCGCCTTGTACTGGCATGTAGCTAACAAGCAATCGCTCATCGCAGCCATGACCGCTGAGCTCCTCTCCCCCGTCGCGGGTGAAACCACGGCGGAGTTGGTCAGCTCGCTGCACCGGGAGCTGCGCCGCTGGCGCGATGGAGCCGAGGTAGCCATTGCTGGCGCCGCTTTCCCAGAGTCTTCAGCCAGCACCGACTTAGAAGAGCTATTCACAACTACGCTGCAGAAAGAAGCCCCCGATGCGTCACCGGAGGATATCGCCGTCGCCGCTCGTACGCTGATCCACTACACACTCGGGGCTACGTTCATGGAGCAATCCCGCGAGCAGCTCAGTGGGGCGTCGTCCAGCGAGGCGTCGCCCAGCACGGCCTCTCCCTCTCCGGGCACCGCGCCCGTGGACGCCACCTCTGTGCGCGCCGCGGAGCTCATGGTTGCCGGTTTAAAGTCACTGCGAACCGATCGCTGCGAATAGAATTGACTAAGCTGAGCCTCATGACTGAGACCCGTGCTGATCTAACGCCATCTCGCCAGGTGTGGCCTGGTTCCCCCTCCCCGCTCGGCTCCACCTTCGATGGAGCCGGAACTAATTTTGCTATCTTTTCCGAAATCGCGGAAAAGGTTGAGCTCTGCCTCATCGACCACGATGGCAGCGAAGAGCGCATTGAGTTGACCGAAGTCACCGCCCATGTCTGGCACGCCTACCTCCCCAACGTCAGCCCCGGACAGCGCTACGGTTACCGCATCCACGGCCCTTATGAACCGGAGCACGGCCTGCGCTGCGATCCCTCGAAGCTACTTGTCGATCCTTATGCCCGCGCCTTCGACGGTGATTTTGACGGCGATGCCTCGCTGTACTCCTACGATATCTTCGCTGAAGAGCCTGGCACCGGGCGCAACGAAGATGATTCCTTGGGCCACACGATGCTGTCGGTGGTCATCAACCCCTTCTTCGAGTGGCACGGCGACAACCGGCCGCATACCCCGGATAACGAGACCATCATCTACGAAGCCCACGTCAAGGGCATGACGATGACGCACCCGGATGTGCCAGAGGAGCTGCGCGGCACCTACGCCGGCATGGCGCACCCGGCGATCATCAACTACTTCAAGGACTTGGGTGTGACGGCCGTCGAGCTGCTGCCGGTCCACCAGTTCCTCCAGGATGACCGTCTGCGCCAGCTGGACCTGCGTAACTACTGGGGCTACAACACCTTCGGCTTCTTCGCTCCGCATGCGGACTACGCCTACGCCAAGAAGCCAGGCGAGGCAGTGGCTGAGTTCAAGGCTATGGTTCGCGCTTACCACGAGGCTGGAATCGAGATCATCCTCGATGTCGTCTACAACCACACCGCCGAAGGCAACCACATGGGGCCAACCATTGCCTTCCGCGGTATTGATAACCATGCCTACTACCGCTTGGTCGATGACAATCCCGAGCACTACATGGACTACACCGGCACCGGTAACTCCCTCAATGTCCGCCACCCGCACTCCCTCCAACTGATTATGGATTCGCTGCGTTATTGGGTGACGGAAATGCGCGTGGATGGCTTCCGCTTCGATCTCGCGTCTACTCTGGCGCGCGAGCTGGATGACGTCGACAAGCTCGCCACCTTCTTCGATCTGGTGCAGCAGGACCCGGTGGTCTCCAAGGTCAAGCTCATCGCCGAGCCCTGGGACGTGGGCCATAACGGCTACCAGGTTGGTAACTTCCCGCCCATTTGGAGCGAATGGAACGGTAAGTACCGCGATACCGTCCGTGATTTCTGGCGCGGGGAACCGTCGAAGATGGGTGAGTTTGCCTCACGCTTGACCGGCTCTTCCGACTTGTATGCCAACAACGGCCGCCGCCCCACCGCATCCATTAACTTCATCACCGCTCACGACGGCTTCACGCTGCGTGATTTGGTGTCCTACAACGAAAAGCACAACGCGGACAACGGGGAGGACAACCGCGACGGTGAATCCCACAACCGCTCGTGGAACCACGGCGTGGAGGGCCCGACTGACGACGAAGAAATTAAGAAGCTTCGCCGCCGCCAGGTCCGCAACTTCCTCACCACTCTTCTGCTCTCCCAAGGCACCCCGATGCTGTGCCACGGCGATGAACTAGGCCGCACCCAGGGCGGCAACAACAACGTGTACTGCCAGGACAACGAGATTTCCTGGATCGATTGGTCGATGTTGGAGCAGGAAAAGAACATCGCCATGCACGGTTTTACTAAGCGCCTGATTAACATCCGCAAGAACCACCCGGTGTTCCGTCGCCAGCGTTTCTTGGCCGGTGGCCCCTTTGGTTCTGAGGTGAAAGACCGCGATATTGCATGGCTCGTGCCCTCCGGCAAGCTGATGACCTCTGAGGACTGGGATTTTGAATTCGGCAAGGCCCTCATGGTCTACCTCAATGGCAACGCCATCACGGAAACGACGGCCCGCGGCGAACGCATCACGGATGATTCCTTCATCATGATTTTCAACGCCCACCACGAGGACATTGAGTTCACCCTGCCGAAGAAGGACTTGGGCGCTAGCTGGCGGCTCATCGTCGATACTTCTGATTCCGGCGGATATCCGGACGAGGAAAAGCTGATCTCTGCCGAAGGAACCATCATGGTGCAGCCGCGCTCCACGCTGATTTTGCGCCAGACCGAGCCCCCAGTCTTCGACGACAACGACGAACCTGCATAATCGGTTGCTTCGGCAAGAAGCAGCTGAAGCTTTGGCTGCTTCTTCACCGCTTGCTCTCCACCACCAACACCATGCTTTGAAAGGAATCCGTGTCCTACACTGCCCACGGTGCCGTCATTGATGTCACCGCCGAAGCCATTGTTTTCCGCCGCTCTTTGCTTGCTTCTTCCCTCGGCGCACCAGCCCACGAGAGTCTCTCCCTCGCTGGAGCCACGGGCGTGGAATGCACGGAGCCGACGGCAACTGGTTTTGGTCAAGTCATCGTTCACGGCACCAGTGGTTCCGGAGATGGTGCTGGTGACACGGTCATCCGTTTTGCACCCGGCCAGGACGCCACGGCTTTCGCGCAGGCGGTGGAGGCTGCCTTGCGCGGCGAAGCACCGGCCGCCAGCACTCGTGTTCAGGGATTGAACTTCACCGCCGTCGATGTGGAAACGGCCAATGACAACTGGGGTTCGGTGTGCCAGATCGGCGCGGTCCGCTTCCGCGATGGCGAAGAGACCGAGTCCCGTACGTGGTTGTGCACTCCCCCGCCGGGCCTAGAGCACTTCGACGACGTCAACATCAGTATCCACGGCATCACGCCAGATGACGTCGCTGATGCTTCGCCCTTTGCGGATGCTGCTGCCGAGCTCTTCGACTTCCTCGGCTCTGACACGATGGTGGCCCACAACGCACAGTTCGATTCCACGGCCTTGCGCAGCGGCCTTAAGAAATCTGCGGCGCCAGTTCCGGAGATTCGCTTGGCGTGCTCGCTGGCCCTGGCTCGCGATGCCTCCCGCGCCGGCGTCATCGACGTGGCCAACCATAAGCTTCCGACCGTCGCCTCCTGTATCGGGGCCGAGGACTTCCACCACCACGAAGCCACAGCGGATGCCCGGGCAGCCGGCGAAATTGTTAGCGCCCTGGCTCAGCGCTTTGGTCACTCTGGTTCCATCGAGGACTTGTTCACCATCCGTGACTTTGCCCTGGGCACCTTGAGCGAGGAGTCCGTCATCCCAGTTCTGCGCGCTAACACTGCTCCGCTGTCTGCAGCGGACTTAGGCGCAGGCACGGATTTCCGCGACAAGACGCGCATGGCCGGAACGACCTCGGGTGCGAAAAAGAAGAGCTCCGGGTCCGCACAGCGCCGCGGGCCGGCCCCATGGCAGTCCGTATCCACGCCAGACACCATCCCGGATCCGAACCCCGACGCCGATCCAGAAGGCGCATTGTTTGGCCAGAATGTCACCCTCACTGGTGACTTCGAACCTTTTGATAAAGGTCTGTTGTGGTCCAAGATTGCTGAGCGCGGTGGAAAGGTGGGCAAGAACGTCACGAAGAAGACCACCATCCTCGTCGTAGGCCAGTGGGCCACCAAGACATCGAAGGAAAAGCGCGCCGAAGAGCTACAAGGCAAGGGCCAGGATATTGAGATCTGGCAGACAGACAAGCTCCTCGAGGAGCTTCAACTCGATGAAGCACCTCCGTTTTAACCCGCGATTGGCCTCAAGGCATCCGCGATAAGCCCCAATACAAAGGAATTCTCCTCTTCGCTGGGAACCGGTGGGCGTGGAGCGCAGTCCAATAAGCATAAGGAATCTGCACCTGCCCAACCGTTACGGAGATAAATCCTTATGACCATCGCGCTATCCACTTCCCTCCACGTCGATCGCCTTCTCCCCTCGCTCTGCCCGAGCGAAGAGCTGACCGGAAATAAGCTGTGTGATGATGGTTTTGGGGACTCACCTGCTAGCCTCCAGCTATCGCGCACGCTATCGATGTCCATAGTGCGCGGCACGGGTACGGAGGCCAAGCGTGTGAGCCAGCGCGCTCTGGATGATATGGGCTTGACCGTACGCCAGGCATGGGATTCCGCAGCGTTGAATCTGCAGCGGCGAGCGTTGACGGAGCAGGGACTGCGATTCTTCACCCGCCCTGCCGAACTGGGCTTCATGGGGGCCGAGGCAGGTCTCGAGGTGCGAGCTCATCGCTGCACGATATCGTCCTGGTTGGCCCATCCGCAGGCTTTCGTTATCCTAGACAATCATCTTCAGAGGCTCAGCCAGGCTCGAAGTATCACGTACCTCGTGCCTGATGCGCACACTCTTTATGCGTTGTTCAACGTATCCCCGCATCGCGCCACAGAGTTAGCGTGGCGCGCTGCTGAATTGCGCCCGCGCCATCGAGCCCCGCTCAGCATGCAACCGCTAGTATTAGCTAACGGCTTCCCATTGGAGGTGTAGACGCACCCCCGCGCTTTTCCGCCGTGGCCGAAAGGAGTCACGTTTCACGATGGCTGAATCATCCATGTCCCGCTTGAGCAACCAGTATCATTCCTGGGTGCACGCGCATCCCACTGCGGCGCAGGACTTCCGCGATGCCATCGAGGACTTGCTTAACGACGCCGGAATTATCTTCGACCGCGTAGCTACCCGCGTCAAGCTTTGGCCGTCCCTGAAGGCCAAGGCAAAGAAGCGTCGCGGCAACGGCGAGCTGATGTACCCCACTCCGTGGGAGGATATCCACGATGTCTTGGGCGTGCGGATTACCGTCTTCCACTCCACAGTTATTCCGGAGGCCCTCGAAGTTCTGGGGGAAACCTTCACAGTGCTTCGCTCGGTGGACAAGGCAGCAGAAACGCGGATTTCCGGCGGCTTTGGCTATGGCTCACACCACCTAGTGCTCAAGGTTTCTGAAGATAGTGCCGCTGCCCTTGAGGAACTTGAAGCCTATGTTGGCTGGACCTTTGAGATTCAAATCCGCACTGTGCTGCAGCACGCCTGGGCGGAATTTGAGCACGATATCCGGTACAAGCAGGGCCCCAACCCGCCTTCCCCACAGGTGGATCGGCTGTTCACGCTCGCTGCGGGCCTCATTGAGTTGGCGGACCAGCAGTTCGATGAGATCGCCGCACTCAAAGCCCCCAGCTCCGAGGCGGACGATGACGTGGAAATCACGGCAGAGACCCTCCCCGGCGTCCTCGCCATCATTCTGGGCAACCGCTTTCCGCGTTCACGCTCGGAGCACTATCGCTTCCTAGCGGAGCTTTTAGAAAACAACGGCATCAATCGTCTAAGCCAGCTCAAGCAGCTCCTCGATGAAGACGCTATCGCCCACGTGCATGACGCCATGCGCTACCGCTTCCGCCCGGGCCAGGTCAGGCTTATCGACGATTTGCTGCTCAACAAGTTCGGCGCCCAGCACATCGAGGCCACCGCCCAAGCCGGCGACCGCAAGGATCGCAAGCGTCGCCTGAACGCGCGCCTGAAGGCCTTAAAAAACTTCCGGAATAATTAGCGGAATCCGCCGCGGAACTTGTCCATCTGCCGGCGCTCCTTCTTCGTGGGGCGGCCGGCACCGCGCGGGCGAACCGGAACCGAGGGTAAAAACTCCTTCGGCGGTGGCGGCGGTGCGTGGTCGATGTAGCAGGTCCGCGCGATGGGAGCGCCCACGCGCTTGGACACGGTGGCGAGCACCTCGAGATCATGTTCGTGGTGGTTGCGCCACACGCGCACGCGGTCGCCGGGGACAACCTGCTGTGCGGGCTTGGTGGCGTTGCCGTTGAGCTTGACGTGCCCGGCGCGCACCGCCGTGGCAGCTTCTGACCGGGTCTTGAACATGCGCACGGACCAGACCCAGGCGTCAATGCGGACGGGCCGCCCGTCGGGCTGATTCACCATAGACGCTTATAGGTTGTGGTTTTCGTTGACGATCTTCTGGATCTTGACCCAGTTGTACACGCCACCCACCACGGCGACGATGAGGCCAATGGCCATACAGGTCCAGAAACCAGTCAATGCCCAACCCAGGAGGATGCCGCCGGCGACGCCTCCCACGACACACACAGCGCCGTTGCGTGCGTGGGTGCGTACGGCTTGTTTGCGTTGCTCAATGGGATTGTTGGGGCGTCGCTGCATAGTCATGGGGCTTATTTTACATGGCCAGAAACCCGCAACCTTAAAGCTCCACCCAGGCTGTTCCGGCTTCCTTCGGCCCTACCCCACCCTGAGTCAGTGCCGCGAGCGTTGCAGCGAGTTTCTCCTCACCGCCGGGCTCAACGGACACGGTGAAAGTCACTGCCTGGCCATAAGCGGTATCCACCATGTCGACGCCGCGGTTGCGCAGCTCCGCTTCCAGCCGGCCGGCCTCCGCGTGGGAAACCTCGACAGTATAGAGCTCGCGCAAGGCGCGCGTGACATGCTCAACCTGTTCCATCGTCTCGCTCACGGCACCGCCATAAGCGTGAACGAGCCCGCCCGCACCCAACTTGATACCGCCGAAATAGCGCACGACCACCGCACAAATATCAAGCAGCCCCGAGCCTTTCAAAACATCAAGCATCGGTTTACCGGCGGTGCCGGAGGGCTCGCCATCATCGGAGGAGCGCTCCACCGGATTCGAGCCATCGACGTGATAGATATACGCCGAGCAGTGGTGGCGGGCGTCGGGAAAGCGGTCGCGGGCGGCGTCGATAAGCGCGCGTGCTTCCGCCTCGTTCGTGGCGCGGCCGATGAGAGTGATAAACCGCGAGCGTTTGATCTCAATCTCGTGCTCGACGACGTCACCTGCGACCGGGCGTTGATAACTCTCCAGCATTATGCGACGAGGAAGTCGTACTCAGGGGTGCCCGGCTGAAGCTGCTGGCAATTCAGCTTCGACTTCTCCATGCGCTCCAGCAGGCCATCGATGCCCGCTGCGCTGCCCAGTTCGATGCCTACCAGTGCCGCGCCGGTCTCGCGGTTATTGCGCTTGAGGTATTCAAACAAGGTGATGTCATCCTCCGGGCCGAGAACATCCTGCAGGAAGTGGCGCAACTGGCCTGGCTCCTGCGGGAAGTTCACCAAGAAGTAGTGCTTGAGGCCGCGGTGTACTAGGGAGCGCTCCATGATTTCGGCGTAGCGCAGCACGTCATTGTTGCCGCCGGAAATAACGCAGACCACCGTCGAACCCGGCTGCAGGTTCAGCGTGCACAGGCCGGTCACGCTCAGCGCGCCGGCGGGCTCGGCGATGATGCCTTCGTTCTGGTACAGGGCCAACTGCTCAGTGCACACAGCGCCTTCGGAGACGACATCCCAGTGCAAGCGGCCTTGATTGGCCTCCAAAACCTTGAAGGGCAGCTCACCGATGCGCTTGACTGCAGCCCCATCGACGAAAGGATCCACGGTGTCGAGCGTTACCGGCTCGCCGGCAGCGAATGCAGCGCTGAGCGACGCCGCCCCGGCCGGCTCAATGCCAACCACCGCGGTGCGCGGGGCCATGTCAGCGAGGTAGGAGGTGATGCCGGAGATCAGGCCGCCGCCGCCCACGGGGACAACCACGGTGTCGAGGGATTTACCGATGGACGACAGCTGGGACACGATTTCCGCGGCGACGGTTCCCTGGCCGGTAACGGTATCGCGTGCGTCGAAAGGCTCAATAAAGAAGGCACCGCGTTCCGCAGCATCCGCGTGCGCGGCGGCTGCCGCTTCATCGAAGTTGGCGCCGGTGACCACGAGTTCCACGACGTCACCGCCATGGACCAGGATGCGGTCGCGCTTTTGCTTCGGGGTCGGCTCCGGCACGAAGATCTTGCCGTGGATCCCCATGGTGCGGCAGGCATAAGCCACTCCTTGGGCGTGATTGCCGGCAGAGGCAGTAACAATCCCCTGCTTCCGCTGTTCTTCGCTTAAGTTCGACATGCCGTACAGAGCGCCGCGAATCTTGTAGGAGCGCACGTCCTGCAGATCTTCGCGCTTTAAGTACACCTCATAGCCGGTTTCTTGGGACAGGCGCGGGCAATACTGCAGCGGAGTCGGGGCAATCTCCGAGCTAATTCGCGATTGTGCCAGTTGGATATCAGAGGCGTGGATTGGCTCGAAGTCTTGCGGGGTGCTTGTCATGGTGGCTCATTTTAGCGCCCCAGCTCTCTCGCGTCGCACATTACCTAGCATTCGACCGATTCACCCAACGTTTACCTAGATATCGATTGTTTGCAACGCTGCGTTCCCCAAAAGCACCATGGGCGCAACGTACGGTGGTTCGGAAACTTTTTCGTTCCGCTTCAAGGAGTCTTTCTCAATGTCTCGCTCTTTCTCCCGCCGCACTCTCGCGGTGTGTGCTGCGACCGCGACTAGCCTTAGCCTGACCGTTCCGGCATCCTCGGCCGCGATTGTGGACAACGTCATCGAGCATTCCGCCGCTGACGCCAACCTCAAGGTGACCCCGATCGGCACCTATGAATCCGGCGTGTACGCAGAGTCAGCCGCGGAAATCGTGGCCTTCCACCCAGCCTCCAAGCGCATCCTTACGGTTAACGCGCACGCGGGCCAGATCGACGTCCTCGACGCCGCTGACCCAGCCAAGCCCACCTTGATCGGCTCCATTTCTGCCGGTGAAGGCAAAGAGATCAACTCCGTAGCCGTGCGCCCTGATGGCCTGGCTGTGGCCGCCGTCCAGCAGGCGGACAAGACCGAGAACGGCGAGGCGCTCTTCTTCAACGCTGCGGCCGAGGACCTGGCCGCCACCGAGCTGGGGCGCGTGGCGGTGGGGGCTTTGCCGGATAACGTCCACCTCACCGCGGACGGAAGCTACGCTCTCGTGGCCAACGAGGGCGAGCCGTCGAACGAGCTCAACGCCGAGGGCACCGATTACGTCGCCGACCCAGAAGGTTCCGTCTCCGTTATCAAGCTGCCGGCGGGAGTTGCGGCGCCGGCTCAGGCGGATGCCCGCATCGCTGATTTCACGGCTTTCGACGGCAAGCCACTGCCTGAGGGGGTGCGCGTCTTTGGTCCCTCCGGGCACGAGGCGAAGCCCTCCATTGACTTCGAACCGGAGTACATCTCCTCCCAGGCGGGCAAGGCATACGTGACACTGCAGGAGGCCAATGCCATTGGGGTCATCGATATTGAATCCGCCACCGTGGAGAAGATCCTGCCGGCTCACATTGCGGATCACTCGCAGGTGCCGCTCGACTCCTCCAACAAGGATGATTCGGCTGAGCTGCGCACCATCCCGGTCAAGGGGCTGTCCATGCCGGATTCCATCGGCGCTTTCACCGCCGGTGGCCAGACCTACTTTGCTACCGCGAACGAAGGCGATGCCCGCGAGTGGGGTGTCAAGGAAAAGGACGGTGGTTCCGGCGTCTACACCGATGAAGTCGAGCTCAAGGACCTCATCGAGGACGGCAAGGTGTGCGAGGGCGCGCTGGGCGACGTCTCTGCGGAAGACCTCGCCGATAAGAAACAGGCCGGCAACCTGAAGCTGAGTACTGCTTCCGGCTGGAATGAAGAGAAGGGCTGCTTCGATGAACTCTATGCCTACGGCTCCCGGTCTTTTAGCATCTACGATGCCAACGGCACGGTCGTCTTCGACTCCGGTAGCGATTTTGAAAAGATCACCGCTGAGCTGAATGAACCGGGTGTGTTCCACCACAACGCCGATAACGAAGCGGCCGAGTTTGATGACCGCTCTGACAACAAGGGCCCTGAACCGGAGGCCCTGACAATCGGCAAGGTTGGGGATCGCACCTATGCTTTCGTTGGCGCCGAGCGCGTCGGCGGCGTTTTCGTCTATGACGTCACTGACCCGGCCAATGCCTCCTTCGTCACCTATGTCAACAATCGCGACTTCTCCACCGATGAGTTCGCCGCTGCCGGTGACTTGGGCCCGGAGGGCTTCACTTTCGTCGACAAGGCCAACTCCCCCAACGGCGAGCACCTGCTCATCGTGGGCAACGAAGTCTCCGGAACCACCACCATCTACTCCGTTGAAGATGTGCTCGACGACGAAGACGCTGCCGACAACAAGGACGACGAGGGCAAGAATAACCACAGCTCCCACTCATCCACCGCGGGCATCATCGCCGGTTCTGTCATCGGAGTCATCGCCGCGGTGGCTGCCGCGGTAGGCCTGCTGAACACTCCGGGTATCCGCGAAACCGTCCTCAGCCTTGCACCGGCGCCGCTGCGTGAGCAGCTGGAGAAGTTCCTGTAATCCCTACTTTTCCTCGGGGCGGGCTGCTACATTGAAGTGGGCTTAGGACAAGCTAGCCCCCTTTTTTCTCACACCCCCTTCGCACCTTCTTTCAAGGAGAATTCCTGATTATGCGCCTTTCCACCTCCCTTATCGCAGTGTGCGCGACGACGATGGCCCTGGTCACTCCGTTGGCCACAGCCGCAGAATCTGCTGAGAGCAGCCAGTCCTCCGCTTCCTCCCAGAGCCAAAGCTCTAGTGGCGGAAGCTCTCAGGGCCCCAACGGTGGAAGCTCAATGAACGTCGGTCACATCGACACCTCCGATCTCTCCAAGGAATGTGCGGACGCTGTGCACAAGGCGCGTGAGGAGCACGAAAAGGCGGTTGCCGATGGCACCGCGGGTTCTTCCTTCATGGGGCCGCAGGAGCTGGGGCTCGGCATCCTTAACGGTTATGGTTCCTCTGGCATGCCAGCAGAGCCAGACTGCGTCCAAGCGGAAAAGGACGCCGAGTTGGAGAAGGAATGGGACGAGATGCCCGAATGGGTACAGTCCGCCCGCCCCAATGACACAGCCGAAGAGGTCTTTGCGTGGGTCGGCGGCATTATCGCTCTGGTCGCCGTCGCTATTAATGCGCTGACCGTGGTCGCACAATTCGACCCATCCGTTCTCGATGGTCTGCGCGCCTTCCTGAAGAGCCAGGGCTTCCACTGGGATAACTCCCAGAAGAAGGAAGGCGAGAAAGCGGCTGCGAAGTAACCGCCTCCCCACCAAAAATTAAACGCGCGAACCGAGCAGGTTCGCGCGTTTATTTAGTTTGCTCACTGGTTCATGGCCGCTCGCTGATTAGAACAGCTCCTCGGTGGCAATCTGCGCACCCTCCACGAGGGACTCCAGCTTGGCCCACGCGATCTGGTGGTGCAGACGGCCGCCGAGACCACAGTCCGTCGATGCGATCACGTTTTCTGGGCCGACCAGTTCAGCGAACTGGATGATGCGGTCTGCTACCAAGCGTGGGTGCTCCACAGCATTGGTGGAGTGAGAAACCACACCCGGGTAAATGACGGTGCCCTCCGGCAACTTGTGGTCCTTCCACACGCGCCACTCGTGGGCGTGACGCGGCGAGGCACCCTCGAAGGAGAATCCGCCGACCTTGGCCTGCAGGATCTCCTCAATGATGTCCTCGAACGGAATATCCGTCACGTGCGGGCCATGCCAGGAACCCCAGCAGATGTGCAGACGAGTCTGCTCACGCGGGATGTCCTTGATGGACTCGTTGAGGATCTCAATGCGCTCGCGTAGGAAGGCCTGGAAGTCCGCGACCGTCGGCTCCGGGACCACGGAGTCCCAGGCTTCAGCCAGGTCCGGGGCGTCGAACTGCACGGTCAAGCCAGCATCCGTGATGGCCTTGTACTCCACCTTGAGCGCTTCACCGCAGGCACGCACGAGATCGGTCTCATCCTCGTAGTACTTGTTAGGCAAGCGCGCCGCAGCACCCGGGGACAGGGCGGCGACGAAACCTTCGGTGCCCTCTGGCAGGGCGTCGGCAAGCAGCTTCACGTCTGCCTCGACTTGTTCCTGGCCAATGTAGGTAACCGGGCCGGTGAACTCCGGGTTGGCCACCTTCTTGCGGCCGGTAAAGATTCCCGAATCCGGGTCGTTGTAGGCCTCGGCGAAAAGGGCGCGGTCGCGGCGATCCTTCATCGACGAAAGGCGAATCTTGCCCGGCTCGGAACGAATCTTGTCACCGATTTCCCAGCGGTCCTTGTCCGTCATGGTCAGACCACCCAGGCGGGTAAAGGAGTAGTTCCACCACGCGCCGTAGTCCACGGCGCCGGAGGTGATGTGGCCGTATTCGCCCTCGTTAATGATGTCGATGCCGAGATCGACTTGGCGCTTAACGACGTCTGCGACCGAGCGTTCCAGAATCTCGTGGAACTTCTCATCGGAGATGGTGCCTGCGGAGCGCTCGAGGTTAGCTTCCAGCAGCTCCTTCGTGCGCGGCAGCGAGCCAACGTGGGTGGTGCGGATCTTATTGACCATGAGGAAACGGTCTCCCTTTCAACTAGACTGTGCTGTCTAGCGTAACCCACGGGCGAGGCGCAGCCCGCTTCATTCTGTACTTTTATTCAGCACCCGAACGAAGCATGCTGTCTCAGCCCAGGATGCCGGCGCCCATCGTCGCCTTGAGATCACCCATGAGGTTGCTGGAGCGCTCCACACGCAAATGCTCACCAAGGACCATCATGGTGGACTCTTCGCCGTCGACAAGCGTGAGGTACACATCCGACTCGCCCTTGTTGTTGACCAGGACCTGCTTGAGGCGCGCAATGTTGTCCATCGTGCACTGATCCGTGCGCATGGTCAGGCGCAGCGGCAGGCCGGCACCGTTGCCGGGACCAAGATCGGGGATGCGGATATCGGAGCAGAACAGGGACATGCGCTCATCGCGGATCTTCACCTGCACCTTGGCCAGGATGATGTTATCTTCCGCGATCTGCGCGGCCACCAACGAATACACCTGGTTAAACACGAGGATGTCTACCTGTGCACCGTTGTGGTCCTCCATGCTGACGATGGCCCAGGGCGAGCCATCACGCTTGGAAAAGCGCCTGTCAACGCCCGAGATAATGCCGCCAATCACCAGCTCTTGGCCATTGCCCACCTCACCGTTGAGGATCTTCGTAATCGGGGTATCGGTCTGCGCGTTGAGGGCTTCTTCGAATCCGTCGAGCGGGTGGCCGGAGACATACAGGCCCAGCATTTCCCTCTCCAGGGCCAGCTCGTGCTTGCGGTCCCAGTTCTCGTCCGGAATATCGATGGCGAAGGCGGAGACGGACTCGCCTTGCCCTTCCTCCCCGCCAAAGCCGGCGAAGAGATCGAATTGGCCCTTGTCGGCCGCCTTCTTCGTCGTCTGCACCGAATCCACGGCATCTTCGTGGATGAGCATGAGTCCCTTGCGCGGATGCCCCAAAGAATCGAAGGCACCGGCCTTGATGAGGGATTCGGTGACGCGCTTCGAACAGGCCGCCAGCTCGATTTTGTCCAGGTAGTCGGAGAAGGACGTATAGGCGCCTTTCTCCCGCCTAGTCTTCACGATGGAATCCACCACATCCCCACCAACGTTGCGGATAGCGCCCATGCCGAAGCGGATATCATCGCCCACGGCCTGGAAAGTCTCCACCGATTCATTGACATCCGGGGAGAGCACGCGGATGCCCAGGTGGCGGCAGTCGGCCAGGTAGATGGCGGACTTATCCTTTTTGTCACCCACCGAGGTCAACAGCGCAGCCATGTACTCCGGCGCATAGTAGGCCTTGAGATAGGCCGTCCAGAAGGACACCAAGCCGTAGCCTGCGGCGTGGGACTTGTTAAACGCGTAGGAGGCGAAGGGCTCGATGGTGCCCCACAGAGCGTCCATCGCTTCCTTGGAGTAGCCGTTGTCCTTCATGCCGCCCCAGAACTTGTCGTACTGTTGCGCCAAGACTTCGGGCTTCTTCTTACCCATGGCCTTACGGAAGCCGTCTGCCTCGCCGGCGGTGTAGTTTGCCACCTTCTGCGAGATACGCATGATCTGCTCCTGGTACACGATGAGACCGTACGTCTCATCGAGGATTTCCTTGAGCGGCTCCTCCAGCTCGGGGTGGATCGGAGTGATTTCCTTGCGCCCATTCTTGCGGTCCGCGTAATCCCAGTGCGCGTTCACGCCCATCGGGCCCGGGCGGTAGAGCGCCAGCGAGGCCACGATGTCCTTAAAACCAGTCGGTTTCATGCGCTTGAGCAGCTCCTGCATGCCGCCCGAGTCCAGCTGGAACACGCCCAGGGTATCGCCGCGCGAGAGCAGGTCATAGACCTTCGAGGCTTTCGGGTCGTCGGCATGGAGGTCTTCGAGGTGGACTTCCTCGCCACGGTTCTTCTTGATGTTCTCCAGGCAGTCACCGATCACGGTGAGGTTGCGCAGGCCCAGGAAGTCCATCTTCAGCAGGCCGATGGCCTCGCAGGCCGGGTAGTCCCAGCCGGTGATGTAGGCGCCGTCGGCTGGGCGCTTCCACATCGGAATGTGGTCCATGAGGCGCACCGAAGCCATAATCACGGCACACGCGTGCACGCCGGCTTGGCGGACCACGCCCTCAAGACCACGGGCGGTCTCGTAGATCTTCTTGACGTCCGGATCAGTCTCAATCATCTGCCGGACCTCGGCCGCCTCCGAATAGCGCTCGTGCTCCGGGTCCATGATGCCGGCGAGCGGGATGTCCTTGGCCATGATGGCCGGTGGCAGTGCGCCGTTAATGCGGTCGGCCATCTGGAAGCCGGGCTGGCCAAAGTGCACCTTCGCGGAGTCCTTAATAGCCTGCTTCGTCTTCACGGTGCCGAAGGTGATCACCTGCGCCACCTTGTCCTCGCCCCACCTCTCGGCGGCGTAGGTAATCATCTCGCCGCGGCGGCGATCATCGAAGTCGATATCGATATCCGGCGCGGAGGGGCGCTCCGGGTTCAGGAATCGCTCGAAGAGGAGATCGTGCTCGATCGGGTCAATATTGGTAATCGTCAGCGCGTAGGCCACGAGCGCACCGGCCGCCGAACCACGGCCCGGACCAACGCGAATGCCGATGGAACGCGCGTGCTTAATAAGCTCGGCCACGATAAGGAAGTAGGACGGGTAGCCCTTCATATCGATGACGCTGATTTCGTACTCAGCACGGTCGATGTACTCCTGTGGAACATCCCCACCGGGGAAGCGATCCTTGAGTCCTTCCATAACCTCATGGGTCAGCCAGGAGGTTGGGGTGTGGCCTTCGGGGACGTCGGCAATCGGCATGCGGTCGTGGGTATGTTCCTCCCAGATCTTGCCGTAGTCTTGCACGCGCTCCGCAATCCACAGAGTATTATCGCAAGCCTCCGGCACCATATGATCCCACAGCTCACGCATCTGGGCGGCAGATTTGATGTAATAGCCGGTGCCGTCGAACTTGAAGCGGTCCGGATCCATAAAGGTCTTGCCGGTTTGCACACAGAGCATCGCCTCGTGCGCGGGGGCTTGGGTTTCCAGCACGTAGTGGCAGTCATTGGTCACCAGCGGCGGCAGGTCCAGCTTGCGGCCGATCTCCAACAGGCCATCGCGCGTGCGCTTCTCGATGTCCAGCCCATGGTCCATGAGCTCCAAGAAGAAGTTGTCCTTGCCATAGATGTCTTGCCACATAGCGGCCGCCTCTAGCGCCTCATTGAACTGGCCCAGGCGCAGGCGGGTCTGCACGTCACCCGACGGGCAGCCGGTGGTGGCGATGATGCCCTCGGCGTGCTCGGCAATCAGCTCCGCGTCCATGCGCGGCCACTTGCCCAATTGGCCTTCATAGGAGGCCAGGGAGGACAGCGTGAACAGATTGCGCAGGCCGGTCTCATTTTCCGCCAGCATGGTCTGGTGCAGGTAGGCACCGGAAGCGGAGACGTCATCGCGCTTCTGATCCGGGGTTCCCCACAGCACGCGCTTCTTGTTGAAGCGTGACTCGGGCGCGAGATAGGCCTCGATGCCGATGATGGGCTTCACCCCGGCGCTCGTCATCCTTTGGTAGAAGGCGTTGGAGCCATACATGTTGCCGTGGTCTGTCATGCCGACGGCAGGCATTCCTTGGCGAACCACCTCATCCGCCAACATATCCACCTTGGCCATGCCATCCAGCATGGAGAACTCGGTGTGGTTGTGCAGGTGGACGAAGGAGGAGTTTTTGGCCATGCGGCTCATCTTAGCGGGGACGTCAAACTTCGCTCGTACGTCCTCGTTAAGGTACATTTTCTTAAATGTTCTACACCATTGCTGCCTATCTCATGTGGGGTTTCTTCCCGGCGTTTTTCCCGCTGCTGCGCCCCGCCAGCCCTTTCGAGATCTTGGCCCACCGCATCGTGTGGACCGCGGTTCTTGTCACCGCAATGCTCTTGGTAACCGGCGGCTGGCGCGAGTTACGCGCGTTCAGCTTGCGCACCTGGGGGTGGATGCTCGCCTGCGGCGTGGCCATCACCATCAACTGGGGAACCTACGTCATCGCCATCAACAGCGACCACGTGGCCGATGCCGCACTTGGCTACTTCATCAACCCGCTCGTCTCCGTGGCCCTAGGAATCATCTTCCTCAAGGAAAAGCTGACGAAGGCGCAGGTGGCGTCGGTCAGCATCGCCTTCATCGCCGTGTTGTGGCTAACCTTCATGACCGGTCAGGCCCCCTACTACTCACTGGCCCTAGCCTTCAGCTTCGGTATCTACGGCCTGCTTAAAAAGCGCATCACGGTCTCCTCCATGGGGTCGGTCGCCGCGGAAACGATTGTCATGCTCCCCTTCGCGCTCATCTATCTGGGCTACCTGCAGGCACAGGGCGAATCCACCTTCACTACCGAAGGCCCCGGGCACATCGCGCTGCTGATTACCTCCGGCCTCGTCACCGCCCTACCGCTGCTGTGTTTCGCGCAGGGTGCTAAGCACCTGCGCCTGTCTACCCTCGGCATGCTGCAGTACATGACCCCCATCATGCAGATGCTGTGGGCGCTGTTCGTGACCCAGGAGCACATGTCCACCGAACGCTGGATTGGCTTTGCCATCATCTGGGTTGCGGTGATCATCTACCTTGCAGACTTGGTGCGCATGGGCCGCGCTTCTCGACGCCGCGCCCGCCTCCACCCCGCCGACGCATCACGCGCCACCGCAGAGGGCTAGCGGCGCTTCAGCTCCTCGCGCGCTTGCTTAGCCTGGGCGCGCCGGGCGGATTCCTCGCGCGCGTTCAGCGCCCACCGCGGCATGAGGACGGCCATGGCGATGCAGTAGATGGCCACCACGATGAGAATGCCGAGGGCGAGCTTGTCCGCACCCCAGATCCCTTGCGCGATGGCAGCCCCAGAGGCGATGAAAGCGCCCGCCCACATCAAGAGGTAAGCAAAGCGGTAGTTCGGCGGCCACGTAGAGGTGTTCGGAAACAAGCGCATGTCTTCTCCTTGACTGTTTTAGCGGTTCTCGTTCTGTCCGACGTTAGCGGGCGGGCGCACGCCGAAGGATCCCCAGGCGGCATCGTCGGGGGCAACCTCCACGGTATCGACCCGCGGGTCGGAGGCGAGTGCGCGCAGTTGGGTGCCCGCAGAATAGACCACCACCGCATCAACGTGCGTGGGGACTTCCTCGCCCATGCCATTGGCTTGCGCAGCCACGCGGGCGAACACCGCCTCGATGACGTCGGCGCGCTCGGCCCCTGCGACGGGTTCGGGAACAGCGATGGGGGCAGCCAAGCCGATCACGATGGCATCCATGCGCTGGATTGGTTGCAGGGCCTCAGAGACGTCGTGTGGACTCAGCGGCTTATTAAAACCCACCAGCGCATAGGCTGGCTTATCCGCCTGCGCCAGCGAGGCCTCCGCGCGCTCGCGGTATTCGGCGGCAGTCTCGGTTCCATCCGGGCCCAGCTGGTCTCCCTGCAACGCCGAGCGAGGCTGCGTGCCAAGCAGACCGAAAAGGACAATCACCACCAGCGCCAACACGGCCAGCAGCACCAGTGCCGCGGCACGGCGGCGCCGATAGATGCGCTGGCGCGTGCTCCGCTGCGGGCTCATCCGCGCAATACCTCCACGGCGTGCTTGAGATCGTCCGGGTAGGGTGCGGTGCATTCGAACCACTTGCCGGTGCCCGGGTGAGTAAAACCGAGCTCGACCGCGTGCAACCACTGGCGGTTAAGGCCCACGCGTTTCGCCAGGTTCGGGTCGCAACCATACATCGGGTCGCCCACGCAGGGATGCCCAGTAGCAGACATGTGCACGCGGATCTGGTGGGTGCGGCCGGTCTCCAGGTGGACTTCAAGGAGGCTGGCCTCGCGGAAGGCCTCGAGCAGCGTGTAGTGCGTCACCGCCGGCTTGCCGTCATCAATGACCCCAAACTTCCAGCCCGCGGAAGGATGACGCCCGATAGGCGCATCAATGGTGCCGACGATGGGATCGGGCAGGCCCTGGACCACGGCGTGATAGGTCTTTTTCACGGTGCGCTCGCGGAAGGCGTTCTTGAGCTGCGAGTAGGCCCGCTCACTAGCGGCGACCACCATGACGCCTGAGGTACCCACGTCGAGGCGGTGGACGATGCCCTTGCGTTCGGTAGGTCCGGCGTCGGCAAGCGTATAGCCCGCCGCCCGCAGCCCGCCGATGACGGTGGGCCCATCCCAGCCCAAAGTCGGGTGCGCGGCCACCCCCACGGGCTTGAACACGCAGATGACATCCTCGTCCGCGTAGAGGACATCCATGCCCTCCACCAGCTCTTCCTTAGGGATGAGCGGCTCCTCGGGCGCTGGCATCATGACGTCGATCCAGCCACCGGCGTTTAAGCGCTCGGACTTGCCCACGGCCGCACCGTCGATTTCCACATCACCCGCCGTGCACAGCTGGGCCACGCGGGCGCGGGAAATGCCCAGGAGCTTGGCCAAGGCGGCATCCACGCGCATGCCATCGAGACCTTCGGGCACCGGCAACCTACGGCTTTCGCGCATTACTCTCCCCCGTTTCCTTTTCTTCAGCTTTCTCGTGCATCTCCGCCCAAAACATCGCAATGATGAAGACCACGACTCCACAGGTAATGGCCGCATCCGCGATATTGAAAACAGCGAAGCTACCCACGGAGATGTAATCCACCACGTGGCCGAACCAAAACCCTGGCTCGCGCACGAGGCGGTCGATGAGGTTGCCCAGAGCACCGCCGGCGATCATCGCCAGCCCGATGGCCTGCCACTTGTCATGAATGCGCGGGGCGGCGATTGCTACGCCAACAACGAAGGCGAGTTGGATAGTGGTAAACAGCCACGTCGAGCCTTCCCCTCCCATGGAGAAGGCGGCGCCGGGGTTAAACAGAAGGTAGAAGCGGAACCAATCACCGATTACCGGTAGGGCTTCGCCTTCCGTGAGGATGGACAGCATCAGTGCCTTCACGGCTTGGTCGACGGCGGCCACACCGAGCACCACCGCAACCATCACTCCGATATAACTCCTTACTTTCACCCGTTCCATTCTAAACAGGCTTATCCGGTAATTTGGAATGCGTGTTTCGTGTGAGAGCTCTAGCAGTCCTGTCCGCCACCGTCTTGGGAGTCAGCGGCGCGCTCGCCGGCTGTTCCTATTCCCAGCCGGCCAAGCCAGTAGAGGAGCCAGTGGGCTTAGCCCTCGATGCCCCGCGCGTCACCCTCCTAGAACCCGGTGACGACGCAAGCCGCGTTGTGGCTTATAAGGATCTCGATGCCACTCAGGAGCTGACCTATGAGGTCGCCACGGGTTTTGACCAGCAATTACGCAAGGACGGCAGCTCGGCTCCTGCACCAGCGGCCAAGGACAAGGTCACCCTTCCCCTACAGGCCTCGGTGGAGGCTGCCACCGAGAATGTTGAGGGCCAGCTGCCGGCCAGCCGCAACGCCTTCGTTACCGTGGGCAAACCTGCGGCCGAAGGCGCGGACGTCTCCTCCGCCGAGGGCTTCCAGTTTGGGTGGCGCGGCACGGATAGCGGCCAAATGAACTCGCTGCGCCTAGCCGCCCCGCAGGCCGCAACCGACGAGGCCCGCAGCACTGTGGAGCGCGCCATCACCAGCCTGACCTCGCTGCCCATCGTCTTCCCGGATGAGGAAATTGGCTCCGGCGCTCAGTGGGTCGTGGAATCGCGCGTTACCGGCGAGTCCACGCTGCTGCAAACCACGACCTATACCTTGGACAAGCTCGACGGGGATATCGCCACGCTCAACGTCGAGGTTGAGCAGCGGCCGTCCCTGGGCGCGCTCTCCTTCGACGGCGCTGACGCCCCCGAGGAGCTGCGGGGCAAAGAGCTCAAGGTCATGGACACCACGTCGACGTCGAAGGGCACGGTCACCGTTGATCTGACCAAACCGCTTCCCACCGCCGGCGATGTCTCCGTGACTACTGCCATTTCTTATGGTGCGGACAGCTCCGATCTTCGCGTGGTGCAAACCAGCGCCACCGATATGACGTTCACCACCGACTAGTCCGCTGCGCGCCGAGCCTGCCCCGCATCAGGCAACCGCGCGCCGACCTTCGGACAGCGCAGCGCCCGCCACCCACTGGCTCTCAATCCAGTGTGGTGGCGGGCGCTGAAGCTTGAATCCCAGTCTTACTGAGCCGGGGCGTCGGCCGGGGCCTCTGCGCCTTCTGCCGGAGCGTCGGCAGGAGCTTCGGCACCTTCTGCCGGGGCGTCGGCAGGCGCCTCTGCGCCTTCCGGTACGGAATCAGCACACATCTCCGGCACCTCTTCCGGCGGGACGATGTTGGTGACCAGGACACAGGCCCACGTCTTGGACAGCTTCCACGTGCCGCCCTCGTTGATGAACTCCACCTGGTCGGCGGTCTGCTGCTGGCCGTCCGGGGTGTTGATGTGGACGGTCGCCAGCGCGGAATCCGGCACGAGGCCCGGGATGACCGGGGCCACGACCTCGAAGGTGGCGCCGGACTCGGCCTGGGACTGCGACATGACGTCGAAAAGCTCTGGCGCCGTCTCACTACCCTGGACCAGCTGGACCTTCTCTTCCTGTGGAAGGTTCGGGTCGGCGGCCTTGGTCAGGATCTCATTGAGCTGCTCCACGGTCGGCATCTCGGTGGAGGCCACCTGCGATGCGGAGGTTTCGCCCGAAGGCTTAGCGGCGGTGCTGTTCTCGGTGTCTGCATCCTCGGAAGACGAGCAGGCAGCCAGGGCAGTCGCGGCGCCCAGGGCCACAACGGCGGCGCTCAGCTTGAAGGATTTCACAAATACTCCTCACGTAGGGGATCGTGGTTTATCCCTTTTACTTTAGCGTCCACGACCGCCGCCCTGGGGTTCCCGCGCAGGTGCGTGCCTGTAGTAGCCTGCTGTCATGACTTTCGCCCTCATCACCACCGGTGGCACCATCGCCTGCACGACGGTCCGTGACGGATCCCTGGTCCCCACCGTCAGTGGGCAACAGCTAGCCCAATTCCTCGACGCTGAAGTCGGAACACACGACATTGAGGTGGTGGAATTCCGCGCGCTGGATTCCAGCTCGATTACTTTGGCAGACCTCGATGAGCTACTGCTGTGTGCGCGCCAGCACCTTGCGCGCCCAGAGATTGATGGCGTCCTCATCACGCACGGCACCGATTCCATGGAGGAAACCGCGCTGGCGTTATCCCTCTTCGACCTCGGTGAGGGGCCCATCGTGCTCACTGGCGCGCAGCGCGCCTTCGACCACCCGGCTGGTGATGGCCCGCGCAACCTGCGCGATTCCTATGAGCTCCTGTGTTCCGGAAAGGCCGGCGTGTGGGTGCAATTCGGCGGCAAGACCATTCCCGGACGCGGCGCGCGCAAGTGGCATACTTCGCAGCTCAACGGCTTTGAGGAGCTACCGGTGGGTGACTCCGCTCTGGCGCCGTTGCCGCTCTCCCCCATGGCGCAACACCCCGTTGAGATCATCGCCGCCTACCCGGGTGCCGGCGCCGCGCTTGTCGACGCCTCCCTCAACCACACCCATGGCCTCGTCATCGAAGCCATGGGCTCGGGGAACATGGGTGAAGAGATGGGAGCTGGGGTTGCCCGCGCGCTGCAAGCGGGCGTGCCCGTGGTGATTAGCACCCGCACGCCCTACGGAACTACCAAGCTGGCCTATGGCGGCGCAGGTGGCGGTGCCACCTTGGGCGAGATGGGTGCGGTAGCCTCCGGTGGATTCCGAGCCGGCCAAGCCCGCATTATGCTCGCCGCGGCACTCGCTACCGACACACCGGTGGCAGAGATGTTTAGCACTGCCCCCTCCGCCACTGCTTATACCGCGGGCTAGCTATCCTCGCGTGGCGGTTCCTCCCCAGCGGTGTCAGTCACAGGATCATCGGCCTCGGTGGCGTCGCCTGGCAGCGCCCCCTCCCACGCCAGTGAGTCCAATGGATCGGCCGGGTGGAGATCTTCATCCTCAGCCGCAAAAGAGCGCACAAACCCCGGGCCCGTAGCGCGAGTTTCAAAGCGCACGCTGACCACCCCATGGCCGGCGCCTTGAATCCAGCCGTGTCCAAACTCGGGGTGGTGGACGTCCTGCGTAGCGTGCCAGCGGCGCATCGAATCCGATCCCGCTTCTCCCAGCGTTTCCGACTCTGCTCTGGGCTCCGTCTCCGTTTCCGGCGCGCCGGGCAGGTGGTCGCTGACGCCAGTCTCGTAATCCGTATCCGGAGCTGGACGCACGACCTCGCGGTCGAGCTCAGGAAATAGCACGTCTTGGCGGGCCTCCTCCAAACCCGAGTAGCTCACCCCGACCAGCCTGATGGGCCCGAGCTCCTCCGGGTAGCGCGCCAAGCTCAAGGCCTTAGCCTCGAGGACCTTCAGGTCATCCGTGGCATAGGGCAGCGTGGCCGAGCGGGATTCGATGTGGAAATCCGCCATCCGCAACTTCACCGTCACCGTGCGCGCGCCGCGGCCGTCCTTGAGCAGGCGGGAATGCGCGCCCTGCGCCGCGCGGATTAGTGCCGCATCCACCTCCGCCGCCGTGCGCAGGTCCGTGGGGTAGGTGAACTCGGTGGAGATTTGTTTAGCAATCGCGCGCGGGGCGACCGGACGCTCATCAATCCCTTGGGCGAGCTCCCACAGCTGCACGCCCACCACGTTCCCCAGTGAGACCTCGACTTCCTTGCGGCTCATCGCCGCCAGCTGGCCGATAGTCTCCACGCCGATAGCTGCGAGCTTCTGCTGGGTGACTGGGCCCGCTCCCCAAAGCTTGCCCACCGGCAGCGGGTGGATGAGCTCATCGAAGCGCTCCTGGGGCACGATGAAAGTACCGTCCGGTTTGGCCTCCCCTGACGCAATCTTCGCGCTTTGCTTTCCTGCACCGGCGCCGATGGAGCTGGGAAGGCCCGTCTCGGCTCGAATCACTCGGCGCAAATTCTCCGACCACTCACGGACTTCGGCGGGCGTGGCTCCGACGAGTGCGGCCGGTTCCATGAAGGCCTCGTCGATGGAGAGCTGTTCGATGACCCCCGCATGCTGCGCAATAATTCCAAATACCCGGCGCGAGGCCGCCACATACACCGCCCGGCGCGGCTGCACCACCACAGCTTTATAACCCACGAGCTGCTGCGCGCGGAACATGGGCATTGCGGAATGAGCTCCATATGCGCGGGCTTCATAAGAGGCACCGGCGACGACGCCGCGTCCGCTCGTTCCGCCCACCAACACAGGCCGGCCGCGCAAGGTAGGGCGGGTGAGCTGCTCCACCGACGCAAAGAACGCGTCCATGTCGATGTGAAGAACCCAGCGTTGCATGCCTTCAAGTCTAAAACACACATTCGCATCAGCAAGGCACCCCAACCGTGCCGTGAGAGAACTAGCTCTCACTTGCCCACCGCGTGATCAATGTCTCACGAATTGGCGTTTGCGCTAGACCGAGAGCACCGCATGCATGCATCATGTATACATGCAAAAAGACAAGGTACCCGCCGCGGAACGGGCCTACGATCACCTCAAGCGCCGCATCATCGATGACGACATCGATGACTCGGAGATGCTCTCCGAAGCCGCCCTTGCCGCCGAGCTGGGAATGAGTAGAACCCCGGTGCGCGAGGCTTTCCTCCGTTTGGAGGTGGAGGGCTTCTTGAAGCTCTATCCCAAGCGCGGTGCGCTGGTCGTACCGATTAGCCCCCGCGAAATCCGTGAGGTCTACGAGGCGCGCCTCCTCGTGGATGAGAACTCTGCCCGCCATATTTGCGGACTGTCCGCAGAGGAGCGCGGTCTCATCGCCGATGTCCTCGTCGCCACCATCGATGAGCAAAAGGCCGCCCTCGACGCTGGCGATCTGGGCACCTATACCCAACTGGATGCGAAGTTCCACCAAACCATCATGGACAACGGCGGCAACCGCCTCCTCGCCCACCTCGGCCACACCTTGCGCGAGCGCCAACAGCGCTTTACCGCAACTGCCATCGGCCGCAGCGTCGAGAAGGCACGCGGCTTCGTAGCCCAGCACGCCTTGCTTGCCGACGCCCTCCGCACCGGCGACATCGACACCTACTTGACCGAACTCCATTCCCACCTCAACTCCTCAAGGAAGCAACTGTGACTGTCTCTGCGCATTCGAACCCGCTTGTCGAGGCGCCTACTCCCCAACCCGACGCCCCCACAGACGCCGACACCACCGTAAGCACTGAAAGCGCTGCCACCCCAGGCTTGCCTAGCCGCTCCGCCGAAGCGCCGCTGCCTAAGCGCGCGTGGTTCCCCGTCGCCGGTGCCATGATCGCGGTTGCTTGGGGCGGAAATGAATTCACCCCGCTGCTGGTGATGTACCGCGAGACCTCGAATTTTTCCCAGGTGACGGTCAACGGGCTCTTAGCCGCCTACGTGGTTGGCATCATCCCCGCACTGCTCATCGGTGGCCCGCTGTCCGATCTGCTCGGCCGCCGCCCACTGCTGCTCCCCGCGGCACCGCTGTCCTTGGTGGGATCTTTCTTGCTCTCCATCGCCCCCAACGAACCACTCATCATCGCGTTGGGACGCGTCTTGTGCGGTATGGCATTAGGCCTAGTCATGGCGGTGGGTTCAACGTGGATTACGGAGCTCATCACGAGCGCCGGCGGCGACCCAGCGTCCGGCGCTCGTAAGGCTTCGTTGTGTTTGACCGCCGGCTTCCTCGTCGGCGCGGGTATCGCTTCGGTGCTGGCCCAGTGGGGGCCATGGCCGACTCACACGGCCTATATCCTCCACATGCTGCTCACGCTGTTGACTGCCGTGTGGATCCTGCATACGCCTGAGACCCGCCAGCCCAGCCGAGGCGATGTCAAGACCACCATCCTGGAGCTCAGGGTGCGTGACATGCTGGAGATGCTCCACATCCCCGCCGCTGCGCACAAGCGTTTCCTGCGTGTCGTCGTGCCTGTGGCCCCCTGGGTCTTTGGCTGCGCGGGAGCGGCCTATGCGCTCCTTCCACAGCTGCTATCCGAATCCGCTGGAAACGCCCCCATCGCTTTCTCCGGCCTGATGACCGTCATCACCCTGGGCTGCGGCGTGGCCGTCCAGATGCTGGGCCGCCTGGTTGATACCCACAAGTCCGCGCGAGCCTCGGCCCTGTCGATGTTCGTCATCACCGTCGGCGCAATCCTCGGAGCGTTTGCCGCTCACTCACTGTCCCTGCCGCTCGGCATCGCGGCCGCCGCCACGATGGGCGCGGGATACGGTTTGGCGCTGGTCGCTGGATTGTCCGAGGTCCAGCGCATCGCGGGCGAGCGAGAGCTCGCCGGCTTGACCGCCGTGTACTACTCCATTTCTTACACTGGCTTCTTCATCCCGATGGCCTTTAGCGCGCTTGCGCCCTACATCGGCTTCACGGCGTTGTTCAGCGTCGGCAGCTTCTTGGCGCTGGTGTGCCTCATCAACGTCATCCTTGCGTGGCGCGCACACCTGCCCGGCACCCGCCGCTAGCGCACACGCCCCGTCATCGCGGCCCCTCCGGGCCGCCCTGCGCCACCAGTGCGCAAATGCTCAAAGCTCCGCCTCCCACTCGAGGGAAGCGGAGCTTTTCGCTGCGGATTTAGGCCTTGGCCACGGTAGCCGTCACGCCCTTGAGGACATCATGGATGTTCTGTCCATCGCTTGGCTCGAGAGCCTGGGTCGTCACAGTGAAGTCGACGGCAAGCACCTCCGCCGCGATGTGCTCGCTGTGGCGATGAGCCCACTCTTCCTTCTCCGCCGGGACGGAGAGAACCACGGTGATGCGGTCAGTCACCACGAAATCCTCGGCCTTACGCGCATCCTGCAAACCACGGATGACGTCCGCAGCCCAGCCCTCTGCCTCGAGCTCCTCCGTCACCTCGGTATCCACGGCGACGAGGCCATCGAGCCCTTCCACACGAGCCGTCGACTTCGCATTCGCCGCCTTGAGGCGCTCGGTGTACTCGTCCGGGGACAGGCGGATATCGCCGTCGACCACGACGTCCTCGCCCTCGCGCACGTAGTTGCCCGCCTTGAGGTTCTTGATAGCTCGCTGAACATCCTTGCCCAAGCGCGGACCGGCTACCTTGGCGTTGCACACGACCTCGAAGGTGCCCACCGCGTCGACATCGTCGGTAAGCTCAACGTCCTTAACGTTGACCTCATCCCGGATGATGTCCTTGAAATCCGCCAGGCGCGCCGAATCCTTCATCGCCACCGTCAGCTTCGGCAGCGGCAGACGGTTGCGCAGCTTGTTGGACTTGCGCACCGAGGACGCCGCGGAGGCCACCGCACGGGTGGCGTCCATGGCGGCCACGAGGGCATCGTCAGCCGGGTAGTCCTCGGTCTTCGGGTAGGAGGCCAAGTGCACAGAGCGTTCACCGGTCAGGCCACGGTAGATAACCTCCGCCACATGTGGCAGCAGCGGCGCGACCACGCGGGAGACCGTCTCCAGGACCGTGTAGAGCGTATTGAAGGCCTCCGGATGGATTTCCTCGCCCTCCCAGAAACGATCACGGGAGCGGCGCACGTACCAGTTGGTCAGCGCGTCCGCGAAGAGGCGGACCTCTTCCGTCGCCGAGGCAATGTCGGTATTCGCCAGCGCGTCGTTGGTGTTCTTCACCAAGTCATGCGTTTTGGCCAAGATGTAGCGGTCCAACACGTTGGTGGAGCTCACGTCGAACTTCGCGTCCTGGGAGGCATAGAGCTGCAGGAAGGTGTACGAGTTCCAGATCGGCAGAATGGCCTGGCGCACGCCCTCGCGGATGCCCTGCTCGGTAACGATGAGGTTGCCACCGCGCAAAATCGGCGAAGACATGAGGAACCAGCGCATCGCATCCGAGCCATCGCGGTCGAAGACCTCGTTCACATTCGGATAGTTGCCCTTGGACTTCGACATCTTCAGGCCATCGTTGCCCAACACGATGCCGTGGGCGACGACCTTCTTGAACGCCGGGCGGTCGAACAGGGCGGTGGACAACACGTGCAGGAGGTAGAACCAGCCGCGTGTTTGGCCGGAGTACTCCACGATGAAGTCCGCCGGGGAATGGGTCTCAAACCATTCCTTGTTCTCAAACGGGTAGTGCTTCTGCGCGAACGGCATCGAGCCGGACTCAAACCAGCAATCCAACACATCGGGCACGCGGCGCATCGTGGACTTGCCCGTCGGATCATCCGGGTTCGGACGGGTCAGCTCATCGATGTACGGACGGTGCAGGCTCGTCGGGCGCACGCCGAAGTCACGCTCCAGCTCATCCAGCGAGCCATAGACATCGACGCGCGGGTACTCCGGGTTATCGGAGATCCACGCCGGGATCGGAGCGCCCCAGTAGCGGGTGCGGGAGATGTTCCAGTCGCGAGCGCCCTCCAGCCACTTGCCGAACTGACCGTCGCGGATGTGCTCCGGCAGCCACTCGATCTCATTGTGGTTGAGCTCGACCATGCGGTCGCGGAACTCCGTTACCTTGACAAACCATGCTGGCAGCGCCATGTAGATGAGCGGCTCGCCGGAGCGCCAGGAGTGCGGGTAGGAGTGCTCGATGGTCACGTGGCGTACCACGCGGCCAGCCGCCTTCAGGTCCTTGATGATGGCCTTGTTGGCATCGAAGACGAGCTGGCCCTCATACGGCGGCACCTGCGAGGTGAACTTGCCGTCCTCATCCACCGGGATGACCAGGCCTACGCCGTACTTCTGGCAGGTGAACATGTCGTCCTCACCGAAGGCCGGAGCCTGGTGGACCACGCCGGTACCGTCCTCAGTGGTGACGTAGTCCGCGAGCAAGACCTGGTACGCATTCTCCACATCCGGGAAGAATCCGAAGATGGGCTCGTACTTGAAGCCCTCCAACTGCGCGCCCTGGAACGTCTTGAGGACCTCCACCTCACCCAGCTCCTTCGCCAGGGTGCCGGTCAGCGCCTCAGCCATGATGAAGGTGCGGCCAGCAAAGTCGCCCTCGGCGGCCTTGAACAGCACGTAGTCAACCTCCGGGTGGACCGCCAAAGCCAGGTTGGACGGCAGGGTCCAGGGGGTGGTGGTCCAGGCGAGGAAGGAGGCGTCGGCAAGCTCGGCGTTCTCCGCCAACGTCTTCTCCGCCGCACTTCCCTCCACGGCACCAGCCACCGGGAATGTCACCGTCAGGGTCGGGTCCTGGCGCATCTTGTAGGAATCATCCAAGCGCGTCTCCTGGTTCGACAGAGAGGTGTGCTCCGCCCAGGAGTACGGCAAAACCCTAAAGCCCTGGTAGATCAGGCCCTTGTCATAGAGCTCCTTGAACGCCCACATGACGGACTCCATGTACTCCAAGTCCATGGTCTTGTAACCGTTCTCGAAATCCACCCAGCGGGCCTGGCGGTTAACGTACTCTTCCCACTCATCGGTGTACTCGAGGACGGACTTGGCGCAGTACTCGTTGAACTTCTCTAGGCCCATCTCCTCGATCTGGCCCTTGTCCGTAATGCCGAGCTGCTTCTCTGCCTCCAGCTCCGCTGGCAGACCGTGGGTGTCCCAGCCAAAGACGCGCGGGACGTGATTGCCGGCCATGGTGCGGTAGCGCGGGACGATGTCCTTGACGTAACCGGTCAGCAGGTGGCCGTAGTGCGGCAGACCGTTGGCAAAAGGAGGGCCATCATAAAAGACGTACTCTGGGCAGCCTTCGGTCTGCTTGAGGCTGGCTTTAAAGGTGTCGTCGGCCTTCCAGTACTTCTGGACTTCCTGCTCCATATCGGGGAAGCGAGAAGACCCAGCAGTCATATCGACTTTGGGATAAACACTGCCGACGTTCGCGGGGTTGTTACTCATCTAAAAAAATTCCTTCACTCATTCGCTGTGACGGGGACGCGCCTTGCGGCTCGCGGTACCACCCCGCTTGGGCGCCGAGGCGCCCCGCTTCATTGATGTGAAGGAGATGACGGTCCCTACCCGCCCGGTTCTAATAATGCTCCGCTAAGCGCGAAGCACGTTCTTCCGGAATGCTCCCCGGTGATGGCCGGCTCACTGCATATAGCTCCAAAGTATAACCGAGGGGTCAAGTTTTCACAGGCGCAGGTTCCCGTGAACCCCAAAATAGAAACGCCAGTGCACAAAAGAGGCACCTGGGATAAGGTTTTCCACAGGAACATTTTTTCTAATGCGCGCAGGTCATAAGGTGTTTTAAGCTCCACAAATATGAACGCGCTACAGACTTTTCTCGACGCACTCGGGGCCGGCATCGATGTCGTCGCCGAGTGCGAAGGCATGTCTGAAGCAGACCTCATCGCCGCCGGTTCCCCAGACAAAACCGCGGCGCAATTGGTGCGCTTGCACACCAGTTTCTTTGGCAAGACCGCCATGACGCGGATGCAACGCGACGCGGTGAAAGCTGCGCGCCAGCGCGGCCATTCTTTGCCTACCCTAGAGGTCATCGACCGCTATGCCCGCAAAGCCAAGACACAAGCACTGGGCTGGAAACTGCGTCTAGAACTCTGCCGGACGAGCGCCGATACCCTCGCGATGGAAACACTGGCGAAGAAGAAGCTCAAGGAACACTCGGCACCACCCACGCCGAAGGAGGGCGTGACTGTTTACCGCCGCCGCAACGCACCGTGGACGATGGCGATCACAGGCCCCGCGCAGATGATTGCAGAGCTTAGCGACGCCATCGACCGCGAACGCCCCCTCGAATCCATCCGCGAAGCCTTCTTCAAAGGCGCCGCCCCGCGCCGTGGTTTGCAAACCAATATCTTGGTCCCGCTGGACGCCATGACGAAGATTCTCAGCGGCGACGGCGAAGAAATCACGCTACAGATGACCAACGGCGCAACGATGACCGGCGCGGAATACCTCAACAAGGTTATCGCTGGTGAGATCGACCTCGATGGCGCACTAGCTACCCTTTTCCACCCTTATCACGGGCCAGTCAACCTCTACTATGAGGAGCGCTCCGCCAGCATCAAGCAGCGCATCATGGCCATGGCCGAGTTCCCGGTCTGTGCTTGGGGCTCCTGCATGAAGCCCGCCGATGAATGCCAAGTTCACCATCTCATCGCGTGGAAGAACGGCGGCTATACCAACCAGGAAAACCTAGTGATGCTGTGCCCGTATCATAATGGCGTGAACCAGGACGACCCGAACGCGCCACCGGGACGCGGCCGCATGGCCCGGATCAACGGAAGGGCCACGAGAACGTACGGCCATCTCCCGCCGCCCACGCCTCTGCAAGCGCCTCCCGGGCTATTCGACGCCCCGGAAAGAGACGACTAGGAGCGACACTACTAGGTGTCTTCGCAGAAAAAGCCCTCCACCCAGGATTACTGCTGGGGCGAGGGCTACTCGTCGTGCTTGCGGCGCAATTTAATCACGGTATCTGCAACGAACAGGACAATGCCCACCCCAGCAGAAGCAAAGAGCAGGTACAAAGACCACTCAGCGGCGGAGAGGATGTAATTCACGAACGCCAAGAAAGCCACAAAGGCCAAAAACAATGCACCGATAAGCATGCGCGCTCTCCTTCCCCGTCACTGCCTGAAAAATCAATACCTACTGAGAATACATACCCACAGAAAAGAATAACGGCGCCCCCGCAGGGACGCCGCTGATTCAGTGATTAATTGTTGGACTTGCCGGCTTCACCGTTGGGAGCAGCGGTGCCGCGGGACTCCAGCTCCTCAAGCTGAGACTGCAGCAGCGTCTTGAGGCGAGTACGGTACTCGCGCTCGAAGGTGCGCAGCTCGGAGATGCGAGCCTCCAGAGCGGTCTGCTGCTGCTTGACCGTGTTCATGACCTCGGTGTGCTTCTTCTCGGCATCGGCCTGCAGCGCAGCTGCCTTCTCCTCTGCCTGGCGAATCTGCGCCTCGGCGCGGGACGTAGCGTCGGACTCAGTCTGCTTTGCCTTGTTCTCAGCGTCCGCCACCAGCTTCTTGGAGCGGGTATCGGCCTCCTGCAGCTGAGCTTCGTAGCGCTTCTGGGCGTCCGCGAGCTGGGCCTTGGAGTGGGAGTCAGCGTCGGCAAGCTGCTTCTCTGCCGCCGTGCGGGCCTCAGCCAGCATGGACTCGGAATCAGCCTTGGCCTCGCTGGTGAGACGGTCCGCCATCTCCTGAGCCAAGCCCAGCACGCGGGCTGCCTGCATATGAGTATCCGGGGTAGCCAGGCCCTGTGCGTTGGACTGGGCAGCGCCCACACCAGCCACGGCAGCGGCGGAAGAGGCGGTGGTGGAGGCTGCGGAGTTCTTCTTTGCGGACTCCAGCTCCTTCTTCGTGTTCGCCAGTTCCTTCTTGGAAGCCTCGAGCTCGCGCTTGGCGGCGGCAGCTTCCTCGCGAGCTGCCTTGAGCTCGGCGGAGTTGTCCTTTGCCTGAGCAGCCGACGCCTGGGAAGACTGTGCCTGAGCAGCCTTTGCCTGCTCCTGCGCACGCTTCGTCTCTTCCTTGGCCTTGGCAATCTCATTCTTGGAGTCAGCCAGCTTTGCCTCGTACTCGGCGCGAAGCTTGGATTCAACTTCCTTGCGCACAGCGGCCTCGTCGACCTTAGCGGCAGTAGCGCCGCCAGCGGCGCCGGCCGAAGTCTGAGATTTCAGTTCCTCAACCTGGGCGTGGAGATCATCGTTCTCGTCCTGCAGCTGAGCAAGAGCATCCTCAACGAGGTCGAGGAACTGATCTACCTCATCCTCGTTGTAGCCACGCTTGCCAATTGGCGGCTTGCTGAAAGCGACGTTGTGTACATCAGCGGGTGACAGTGGCATTGACTTCTCTTCCCCTTACGAATCGGTCAAACCTCTAGAGGTTCCAGAGGCCGGGTACATATGCGGTTAATAATACGGATTTTGCTAACTCATTGTATCCGAATCAACACATTATCTAACGCTGGCACGAGTCTCAACGTTAACAGGAGGGTTTAATACACCCGTTAGTTACACAGCAAGTCCGCTGGGGCCGAAAAATAGCCACGAAATCAGTTGCGAAAGAATGGACAAAAGCAGGAACAAAACAATGATGGAAACGTCGAGCGCAACGCCTCCCAACTGCAGCGGAGGAATCACCTTTCGCAGCGCCTTAACCGGCGGGTCAGTGACTACGAAAAGCACCTCTGCAACCATCATGAACCAGCGGGGTGGATTGAATTGGCGCGAAAAAGATTGAATCATTTCGATGACGATTCGCGCTAACAAAATCCACGAGTAAAGACTCACGGCAACGAGGAGAATTGAACCTAAAGCATTCACAGTGCCCGAGCCTATCCGAACCACCCCCGCTAACGGTATTCCCCTGCCCTCCGGTTCGCGCTCGGCGAACATGAACGGCTAACTATCCCCGAACTCAGTTCGCCGCCGGCCACATAAATGCGAAACCGCCCCATCGCTTTCCCTCCCCTAAGCCAACACGGGAGAAAAGAAATCGATGAGACGGTAGAACGCGACGTACTTAGCGCAGATGAGCTGCGCGCTCCAGCTCAACAGTGGAGATATCGGCACCCTTCGGCACGATGGCAAAAACCTTTCGGTTGGTGTCCACGCCCTTGGTCAGGTTCTTCATGCGGCCCTCCAGTGCAAAGCAGAGGCCAGCGGCAAAATCAACGAAGCGCTTTGCAGAGCCACGGTCAGCGTCAGTGAGCTCGAAGACCACTGCGTCACCGTCGCGGAAAGGGCCACCGACCTTCGCTGCATCGTCGAAAGAGACGAGCGACAGCGCCACGATGGTCGGGACAAATTCCTCTTCCGGCTTCTCGTAGGAAGGCGCGTACGCCGGAGCGCTGTAGCTACGCTCGTCAGCGTAGTAAGCATCGTCGGTGTCCATGTCCATCGGGCCCAGCCCGAAGAACTCTTTAGTCCTATCAATCAGTGACATTCTGGGTCTCCCTCTGACCTAGTGTGTGCTGTTCATTTGCTGTCTTGTAATGCACTTTTGCAATGTCAATTAACCTAGCGGGCGAGCTCCCATGATTCCGGTTCCGACACGCACGATATCCGTTCCAGATGCAATCGCCGCCTCCAAATCTGCGCTCATTCCGGCAGACATTTTTAAAGCCCGTCCGAGCTTCGCCGCGACCTCGTCGGTCAGCGCCCTTACCCGAGCGAATACCTCCGCAGGCTCGCTCTCCAGTGGAGGAACCACCATGAATCCCTGCAGCTGCACATTCTCCAGCTCTTCAACGACATCCACCAGAGCGGGGACATCCTCCAGCGGGCATCCGCCGCGTGCGGTGTCACCATCGGCGGAAACCTGAATGAATGCCGGAAGGGCGTCCTCGCGTTGCCCGCGTTCTTGGGCAAGCGCCACGCCTCGGTCCAGCGCCCGGGCAAGCTTTTCTGAGTCAAGGGAGTGCACGCTGTGCGCCCAGCGGGCGACGTGGTTCGCCTTTTTGGTTTGGATCTGGCCGATCATGTGGAAGCGAATCTTGGGCAGCACCTCTGCTTTGGCGCGCGCCTCCTGCTCACGGTTTTCTGCCACATCCGCAATTCCCAGCTCCCCCAGCAGCGCGATGTCCTCTGCCGGGTGAAATTTCGTCACTGGCAGCAGCTGTGGCACGGGACGGTCATACGAGGCGGCAAAACGTCGAATCTCAGCGCGGGTGCGCTCCAGTCCGGCCCGTAGTTCTTCGCGACGCTCAGCGGGGTCCTTGCTAGTCATTTAATCCTCCAACCAAATCACACCGGCTTGACGCCCGGTGACGCCCTCGCGGCGATAAGAAAAGAAATCAGTGTCTTCGATCGTGCAGCGTGGATCCGACTCAATGGCCGTAACCCCCATCCCCATCAGCTGGCGAATCAGGCCGGCGCGCACGTCAACTCCCCACATACCAGACGAGGTGCGAGTCTTGGAGCCGGGCAGATGCTTCTCGACGTCGTCCGCCATCTCCTCCGGCACCTCATAATTGCGCCCAGAAGCAGCAGGCCCCATAAGTACCTGGATCGACGCGGGGGTCGCCCCCAGCTCAACCATTGCGTTCACGGTGTTCCGGACGATTCCGTTGCGTGCGCCAAGGCGCCCGGCGTGGGCGGCGGCGATGACGCCCACGGAGACGTCGACAAGCAGCACCGGCGTGCAATCAGCAACGAGCACGCCTAGCCCCAAGCGCTTTTCGGTGGTTACTACGGCATCGGTGGCGGGGACGGGTTCGCGGACACCGCGGCGTTCGGCCCCCACCACCGTGACCGTGTTGGTGTGGAGCTGTTCCATCCACACGATGTCTTCTAGACCAGTCACCCGCAGAAGCCGCTGGCGATTGGCGGTCACGGCCTCGGGGTCATCACCAACGTGATCACCCAAGTTGAAAGAGTTATAAGGGGACGACGACGCCCCGCCGGCACGGCTGGTGAAAACCATGCGGACGGGGCGTTGTGCTACGTGTGCTTCCTCGTTTACTGGCATGCACTCCAGAGTAGCGGGCTGGGACTAACGCATGAAGGACGGCACGTCGAGATCATCGTCGCCGTCATCATCGAAGTCGCGGCCACGGCGCTCAGCGGGGCGCGAGAGGCGGTACTCGTCATCGGCGCCGCGACGGTACTCCTCACCGCGGAAGCGGTCCGAGGTGGTAAACAGTCCGCTGGACGGGGCCGGCTCGGCCGGCTGCTCGCGCTCGTAGGAGTGGCGCGGGGTGTACTCCTCACGCTCGATACGCTGCGGCTCAGCGCGGGTGTAGTCCTCACGCGGGGCCTCGGCGCGGGATGCGGCTGGGCTTTCCGCCTGTGCCTCGGCGCGGTTCTCAAAGAGGGAACCCGGGCGGGCAGCCGGGGTGGCCTGCTGACTCTGCGGTGCAGCCTGACCGGGCTGCACCGGCTGCGTAGTCATGTTGGCCTGTGCGTCGAATCCGGTGGCGATGATGGTGACGCGAACCTCATCACCGAGGTTGTCATCGATGATGGTGCCGAAGATGATGTTGGCGTCTTCGTCGGCGCGCTCCTCCACCATGGAGGCGGCTGCGTTGACCTCGTGGAGGCCCAGGTCGGAGCCACCAGCGATGGACAGTAGAACGCCCTTGGCGCCTTCCATGGTCGACTCCAACAGCGGGGAGTTGATGGCCTGCTCGGCGGCGTTGAGCGCGCGGTTGTCCCCACGAGCGAAGCCGATACCCATGAGGGCGGAGCCGGCATCGGACATAACGGAGCGAACGTCCGCAAAGTCGACGTTGATCATGCCCGGGATAGTGATGAGGTTGGTAATACCCTGAACACCATTGTGCAGAACTTCATCGGCGGCGCGGAAGGCCTCGACGATGGACAGCTCCTCGCCGCCCAGCTGCATGAGGCGGTCATTCGGAATAACGATGAGGGTATCGCAGACCTCGCGCAGCTCTTCGATGCCAGCCATGGCCTGACGGGTACGGCGCGCGCCCTCAAACTTGAATGGGCGGGTAACGACGCCAACGGTCAGCGCACCCATCTTCTTCGCGATGGACGCCACGACGGGGGCCGCGCCGGTGCCGGTTCCGCCGCCTTCGCCGGCCGTCACGAAGACCATATCGGAGCCTTGGAGGGCGTCTTCGATTTCGGTCTTGTGATCCTCCGCGGAGGTCTTGCCAACCTCCGGGTTAGCGCCGGCGCCGAGGCCGCGGGTGGCCTCGCGGCCGATGTCGAGCTTGGTGTCCGCATCGGAGAAAATCAGCGCCTGGGAATCGGTGTTGATGGCGACGAACTGGACTCCCTTGAGCCCTTCTTCGATCATGCGGTTGACAGCGTTGACACCGCCGCCGCCGACGCCGACGACCTTGATGTCCGCGAGGTTGTTGCTAGATGAGATCATACGAGGGTCTCTTGCCTTTCGAATAAGCTTTTAATGTAAACGAGGAGGCGCCTCTTTTCGCGAGAGGCGGTTACATCCATCTTTAACGACAACGGGGTAATTTCGGCGCACATTTTGCCGCGTGTCGGTACCCTCAACCTCTACTTTAGGGTTGCTGACATGCGGTTTTCTTAACAAGCGCCACACCCGTCCCACTCGCGACGGACCTAGCGGCGAGTCACCAGCGACGGGTTGGAAATGTTCCAGGATTCACCCTCGAGTTTGAGCACATCCTCGAAAGCGATTGCCTTGTTCTTATTGTCTTCCGAGGCACCCCAAAAGATGGTCTTGTTGTCCTTGGTTCGGAACGTCAGCGAGTACCTATCCTTGACCTCGAGGGCCGATACCTTTTCCCGGATTGGAGCGGGAAGGGCCGCAACGGCATCGACGGCCGCTTGCATTTCCGGGGAACCGGAGTCGGTGTGCCCGGTGATTTCCACGGCTTCGGGCGGCGCCTCGGCTTCCACGAATTCCTTGCCGTGGTTATCCACTAGGACGGTGCTGTCACCGTCGCGCACGAAAGCCACTGCCTCGTGCTCGACGATTTCAATGTGCACCGTCGAGGGAAAAGCCCGCGACACAGTTGCGCTTTCCACCCAGGGGATCTCCGCCACGCCCTGCGCGGCCTCGCGAGCGTCCAGGCGCGCCAGGTTTGTGCCCTTAGGCACGCCACTGGCCTGTTCCACGTCCTCAGCCGTGACATGGTCATTTCCCACTACCTCGAAGGACTTCACCGTAAGGATCGGGAAAAGCCACACCACTGCGGCAGCGATCACCGCTACGAGAAGGACCGCGCCCACCACGAGCACCCCAGCCTTTTTAGACATTCGGTTCCTTCGGCTCCTCCGCCTCGTCCTTATTGCCCAGCTCGGACAGAATCTCGCCAGCCACGTAGGTAATCGTGCCCGCACCGATGGTCAGGACGATATCTCCGGGCTGTGCCAAGGAGATGACGTCGCTGGCGGCTTCGGAGAAATCGGGCTCGAAGATAACCGGCATGTCTTCCGGCATCTTGTCGGTGATGATGCGGGAGGTAATGCCCTCTACCGGCTTCTCACGGGCGCCGTAGATGTCGAGGACGACGGCGGCGTCGGCAAGCGCCAGCGCCTGAGCAAATTCGGCGTCGAACTTCATCGTCCGGGAGTACAGGTGCGGCTGGAAGCAGGCGATGACGCGCGCGCCCTCGCCCTCCGCATCCGCCTTTGCGCGGGCCGCACCGAGAACTGCGGAAACCTCCGTGGGGTGGTGCGCATAATCGTCGAAGACGCGGATGCCGCGCTCGCTTCCGCGGTACTCAAAGCGACGGCGCACGCCCGTAAAGTCGGTCAAGCCCGCGGCGAGCTCCGCCGGATCCCCGCCAGCGAGCGCACCGGCCAACAGGGCAGCGGCCGAATTGAGCACCATGTGGTGGCCGGGAACGTGCAGGTCATAGCTTAGCTCCTGCGGAGCCTGGCCCGGCAGGGTCAGGCGAACGCGGACGTGCGCGCCGACGGCAGAGACTGTCTCCTCCACAACCTCAGCCGCGAGGGGCACCGAAGAAGCAGCGTCTGCCTCGCCGCGCGCGCCATAGCCCAGCACCTGAATACCGCGCTCAGCGGCACGCTCACCGGTGGCGGCCGCCTGCGCATCCTCGAGGCAGACGACAAGGTAGCCGCCGTCGACAATGCGGTCGGCGAAGTCATCGAAGACCTGGTAGTAGCTCTCCGCGGTGCCGAAATAATCGAGGTGATCGGGCTCGATGTTCGTAATCACGGCCACGGATGGGCTGTAGCGCAAGAGCGAAGCATCGGACTCATCGGCCTCCGCCACGAAGGCATCGCCCGTACCGCCGTGTGCGTTCGTACCAGCACGGTTCAGCTGTCCACCGATAGCGAAGGAAGGATCCAGCCCCGCCTGTTGGAGCGCGGATACCGCCATGGACGTGGTCGAGGTCTTTCCATGGGTTCCGGCAAGCAGCACCTGGCGGTGGCCTTCCATCAACTCGGCCAATAGATCGGAACGGCGAATAACCGGAATACCGGCGGCGCGCGCGGCAGCGAGCTCAGGATTATCCTGCGGGATGGCGGCGAAGGAAGTCACGACAACCGTCGGCCTATCGCCGGCCATTTCAAGGTTCTCGGCCGCATGCCCAATGGCAATGTGCGCGCCCATTGTGCGGAGGACGTCAACAGCCGTCGATTTCTTAACGTCCGAGCCGGTGACGACCGCACCCCGGCTGACCAGGATGCGCGCGAGACCGGACATGCCGGAGCCTCCGATACCGACAAAGTGAACGCGGGACAGGTCCGTGGTGGAGGGGGTGTCAGTCATAGTGAAAAAATCCTTCTTTAATAAACCTGTACTGTGCGCCTAATCGCGGACGCCGGCGGCGACGCGTTGCGCGATGCGGTCAGCGATGACAGCCGCAACGTCGCCGGCCTCGCTGGCATCGGCAGCGGCACGCATGGCTGCCAGGGCCTCGGGGTGGTCAAGAATAGCGCGAACTTCTCTGATAAGGCGCTCCGAGGTCAACTCGGCGTCCGGAATCTGGACCGCGGCCCCCGCCTCCACCAATGCCCGCGAGTTCAGCGCTTGCTCGCCATTGCCGTGCGGCAGCGGCACGTAGAGCGCGGGTAGACCGGCGGCGGAAACCTCGGCCACGGTCATTGCACCGGAGCGGCACACCATGAGGTCAGCAACCGCGAGCGCGCCAGCCATGTCATCGATATAAGGCACCGCCGTGTAGTGTTCGCGCCCAGCCGGCGCCTCGTTCTTCTTGCCATAAGCATGCAACACTTGGAAATCCCGGCATAGGTCATCGAGCGCGCCGGCGACGGCGGTGTTAATGCTCACTGCGCCCTGTGATCCGCCGGTCACCACGATGGTCGGGCGATGTGCGTCCAGGTTCCAGTTCTGGCGAGCAGCTGCCGCCTTTGCGCCGTCGGGGTCCTCCCCCATGCCCGGCCGCACGGGGATGCCCAAGACATCCCCGGGCATCCCAGAACCTTCTTGCGCGTTAATGCCCGTGCCGCCCAAACGCACGCCTAACTTGTTCGCCATGCCGGCCAGGGCATTGGTTTCGAGAACGAAGAACGGAATGCCTAAGGACTTGGCCGCCAAATAGGCCGGGGCGGCGACATAGCCGCCGGTTCCAAACACAACGTTGGCCCCAACGTCTTTGAGCACCGCGCGGGTTTCGCGCACGGACGTGAGGATTCGCCAGGGCAGCTTCACAGCATCAGCGTTGATCTTGCGCGGGACCGGGACGGGGGTAATCATGCGCAAATCGACTCCGCGCGCCGGCACAATATCGCGCTCCAATCCGCGTGGGGTTCCCAATGCGGTCACCCGCGCGCCGTGGCGTAAGCGCAGCTCCTCCCCCACCGCGAGCGCGGGTTCAATGTGACCGGCAGTGCCGCCACCTGCGATAACGACGGAAATCGGCGTGTCATTCATGCTCTACACGCTACCAGCGCGGCCCCGCCCTACCGACGCTCGCCGCGCCGACGCTCTCGGCGGTACTCCCGCCGCTGCTCCTCACGCGGTACCTGCGCACGCGGCGAGCGCCCCGTCACAGCGCGGCCAAACCTTTCCTCGCGGCTGCGCTCCACCTGTCGTTGGGAGTGCTCGCGGCGCACGCGCTGAGGGTGCTTGCCATGCGCGCGTTCGCGCGGGGCTCGGTGGGCTCCGCCGCGGCGCTCGTTGGGCGGCGTCGGCTCGGGGATGAAGAAAATGCGGTCGAAGAGCGGGCGGCCAAAGTTCTGCATCGCGGACACTTGGAGCGGCTCATGGCGCGCCACGTTGCACAGCAGCCCCATCGAACCGATCGTAATCACCGCAGCTGTACCGCCCGCGGAAATCATCGGCAACTGAATACCCGTCACCGGCAGCACGCCGATGACGTAGCCAATGTTGATGAATGCCTGCACGACAACACCGACCGCCAACGTGGCGGCGAGCAGGGACTGGAACTGATCCTGCGCGCGGGTTGCGGTCCGCAGCCCGAAATAGCCCAGCACGGCAAAAAGCCCGATGACCAGGGCACCGCCCCACAGACCTAGTTCCTCGCCGATAATGGCGAAGACGAAGTCGTTCTTCGCTTCTGGGAGGTAGAACCACTTAGCGCGCGATTGGCCGAGGCCCACGCCCCAGAAGCCGCCGTCGGCAAGCGAAAGGAAGCCCTGGTAAGCCTGGAAACCTGTACCTTGCGTGTCCTCAATGTTTCCGCGCAAGGCATCGAAGTAGGTGTGGAAGCGGTGCGAGCGGAAGCCACCGGCTAGGAAAACGGTGATCATGCCGATAGCGCCGAAGACGCCGACGACGGTAGGAACGCGCCAATCCACGCCTGCGAAAACCAGGGTAAAGACAACGATGAGGGCAAAGGATACGCCCATGCCCAAGTCACCCTGAGCAACGATAAGCACGAACATGATGCCGGCAATGATGGAATACATCATGAATGGATCCGTCAGGCGCATCGAGCGATGCGTCTTATCCGCCAGCGCCGAGGCACCGTACATGCCCACAGCCACACGCGCGAACTCTGAAGGCTGGAAGGCCACGCCTCCCGGCAGCATGATCCATGACTGCGAACCGACCTCCGCGCGGCCAGTACCGATCCCGGGAACGAGGACGAGGATGAGAAGCAGGATGGACAGCCCCAAGAACCAGGGCACGAGCACCCGCAGCGTGCGTGGTGACATGCGCAGGCCAATCCAGAACACAATGAGGCCGGCGACGACGAGCACGCACTGACGCAGGGCGGCTGACCATGGGCTATCGCTTTCTGAAAGGGACGTCGCCATCGACGAGGAAAAGGCCATGAGCACGCCAATGCCAATGAGTGAAAAGATGGCAATACGCAGCACCAAGTAATCGAGCCCGGGATAAGCGCGCAGGCGCTCACGGAGATCACGCAGGTGGTGTCCCAGCGTGCGTGGTGGCTTCTGGGTGCTGGTGGCAGTCACGGCTTCTGGGTGCTCCTAGCTAGCGGGCGAGACGGCGGGCAGCGGCGGCAAAGATGTCGCCGCGCTGGCTCATTCCGGTGTACATGTCCAACGATGCCGCAGCGGGCGCCAAAAGTACGGTACCGCCGGCCTCGGCGTGTTGCACGGCGGCGGCAACTGCCTGCTCCATTGCTGCTTCTGGGTCGTGGCTATCCACGATGATGACGGGGACGTGCGGCGCTTCCTTTGCTAGGGCTTGGGCAAGCACATGCTTGTCGACGCCCACCAGAACCGCCGCCTTCAACCGCGCCGCGTGGGTGCGCAGTAGGTCCGAAACATCGGCGCCTTTGAGCTGACCGCCGGCGACCCACACCACGGAGTCGAGACCACGCATGGCTACCTCCGCGGCGTGCGGGTTCGTGGCCTTGGAATTATCGATGTAGGTCACGCCAGAGTGGCGGTGAACGACCTCTCCGCGGTGCCCCGCCACCACATAGGAGGCGAGGCCTTCGGCGATGGCCTCGGGGCGTGCGCCGGCGAGAGCGGCAACTGCAGACGCAGCGGCAGCGTCCAGCACCCCGGCTAAGCCGGCGGGCTGGATGGTGGTGACGTCCTCGACAACGGCGGCCTTCATCCCAGCGACCTCATTCACCACGAGGCCGCCGGCGCTAACTCCCACCTCACCCGCAGCGGGCTCGGCGTGGCTAAAGGCAGTCGCTTCCGGAATCGAGGAAGCGAGAGCTACAACGTGCTCGTCATCTTTGCCGTAGACAGCGTGCTGCCCGCGCAGGATCTTGGCTTTGTCGGCGGCGTAGGCATCGAAGGAACCATGCCAATCCAGGTGATCATCGGCGAGGTTGAGCAGCGCTCCCACCTCCGGGCGCAGCTGGGAGGACCAGTGCAGTTGGAAAGAGGACAGCTCCGCCACGAGGATGTCCACGCGGGGCTCAGCGGCCAGGGCATCAAAGGACGAGACGCCGATATTGCCTACCGCTTGTGCGCGCTGGCCGGAGCGCTGCTCGTCGGCAGCCATGATGGCGGCGAGCATGCCGGTCGTCGTGGTCTTGCCGTTCGTACCGGTTATCGCGAGCCAGCGGCGAGGGGCGCCGAAGACCTCTGCGCGGTCGAGGCGGTAAGCCAGCTCAACATCACCGATGACCTCAAGTCCTTGGGAAGCGGCCGCGACGAGCAACGGCGAGTCGGGGCGCCATCCTGGTGAGGTCACGACGAGCGAGTACTCCGAAAGGTCGACCGCGGCCGTGTCTACGGCAGCGACGCCCAGCTCGGAGGCGATGCGGCTGCGGGATTCCGTATTGCCGTCAGCCACCGTGAGGTCCACGCCCAGGCTGGCCAAGACCGTCGCGCAACCACGACCAGATACGCCTGCGCCGGCGATAAGGACGCGGCCGGAAAGAAATTCTGAACGCGTCATGCTCCAACTCCAATGCCCGCAGCGGTCAGCCAATCACCGTAGAAGATGGCGACGCCGGCCATAGCCGCCATGGCGGCCAAAAGCCAGAAGCGGACGACGACGGCCGTTTCTGCCCAGCCACCATTCTCGAAGTGGTGGTGGATCGGAGCCATACGGAAGAAGCGCTTGCCCGTGGAGTGGAAGACCACGATTTGGATGACAACGGACACCGTCTCGATGACGAAGAGCGCGCCGATGATGATCATGAGCAGCTCGGTGCGGCTGGTGACGGAGATACCGGCAACCAGACCACCCAGCGCCAGGGAGCCAGTGTCCCCCATGAAGATCTTTGCCGGGGCGGCGTTCCACCACAGGAATCCGAGGCAGCCGCCCAAGCCCGCAGCCGCAAGCACGGCCAGATCGAGGGGATCGCGCACTTGGTAGCAGCCGGCGGCGAAGTTGGTGGCGCAGGAGTACCGGAATTGCCAGAAAGTCATCAGCGAGTAGGAGCCCATGACGATGGCCGTGACACCGGCCGCAAGCCCGTCGAGCCCATCGGTGAGGTTGACGGCATTCGACCACGCCGCGATAAGGATGTACATGAAGATCAAGAACACGATGGTTCCGATCACGGTGCCGCCGACGGCGAGGTCAAAAATCTTCAGGTCACGGATGAAGGACAGCTTCGTGGAACCGGGGGTCAGGCCATCATCATTGGGGAAGCGCAGAACAAAGAAGCCGAAGAGCAGCGCCAGCACGAGCTGGCTGACGAGCTTTGCGGTCTTGTTGAGGCCGAGATTGCGGTGCCGGAAGAGCTTGATGAAGTCATCCGCAAACCCCACTGCGCCAAGTCCCAGCGTCAATCCAAGGACGAGGAGACCCGACGCGGTGAAGCCCTCATGCCCCGTCAGGAGCCCGTAGATGCTGGCAACGAGATAGGCCACAAGGATGCCGGCCAGGATGGCTAGTCCACCCATCGTCGGCGTACCACGCTTGCGCAGGTGGGACTTAGGACCGTCTTCACGGATCTCCTGTCCGCGGCCGGTATCGGAAAAGTACCGGATAAGAACCGGGGTGGTAAAGATCGCCACGAGGAAGCTAACCGCACCAGCGATGATGATCTGAGTCACGAGCTTGAAGTCCTTTCTAGCGGCTAGCTGTTGTTCAGCTGTTCCGCGACCAACCAAAGACGTTGGGCATTGGAGGCCTTAATCAAGACCACGTCCTTAACGCTACGGCTAGCCCAATCATCGACCCCTGCCGGGGCCACGCGCAGAATGCCGTCGACAGCCTTTGCAGCCGCCGCGGCATCGGCGCACACCACTGTATTTATACCCTGCTGCATGGCTGCCTTGGCCATTGCCCGGCAGTTGGGATTCTCCCCTACTGCAACTAGGTGCTCCACGTGGTATTTGGCCAAAATCTCACCGAGCTGGCGGTGCGATTTTTCCGCATCGCCGCCGAGTTCTCCCATCTCCCCCAATACTGCGATGGCACGAGCATCGGGGCGCGCGGCGGCGGTATAGGCCAAGGCGGCGATCGCCGCGCGCATCGAATCCGGGTTAGCGTTATAGGAGTCATCGATGACTGTGACGCCATCGCGGCGTGTGCGCACGTCCATCCGGTGCTCGGAGGCGAGACGATGCCCAGACAGGGCAGCAGCCACGGTGGCGGCCGATACCCCGAGCTCGATCGCTGCGGCCGCGGCAGCGAGCGCGTTGGATACCTGGTGGGAGCCAAAAACCTGCAGCTTCACGGCAACGGGCTCGGCATCCGGGCTATGCAAGGTAAAGGAGGGGCGGGCGACGTCATCGAGTTCAATATCGGTGGCGTAATACTGCGCTGCCGGTGCGCCTCCGCGGCGGTTTTCCGTGGAGTAGTACACCACCTTGGCCGCCGTGCGGGGAGCCATCGCGGCGACGAAAGGATCATCAGCGTTGAGGACGGCCACGCCGCCGTCGACAGCCTTCGGCAGTGCTTCTACGAGTTCTCCTTTGGCCTTCGCGATGTTTTCGCGCGAACCAAACTCACCAAGGTGTGCTGTGCCGACGTTGAGAACAACGCCGACGCGCGGCGCGGTGATGTTGGTCAGGTGCCGGATGTGTCCAATGCCGCGGGCCGACATCTCCGCCACGAGGTAGCGCGTGTGCTCATCGCAGCGCAGGGCCGTATAAGGCAGACCAATTTCATTGTTGAAGGAGCCTGGCGGGGCAACGGTCTCCCCCACCTCACGGAAGATAGTGGCTATCAGGTCTTTGGTGGACGTCTTTCCTGCCGAACCAGTAACGCCCACAATGGTGAGCTCCTGTTCGGCTGCAAGCCGCTGGGTTACTGCTCGGGCGAGCGCGGAGAGTGCTTCAACGACGGCCGCGGCGGAGCCATCGGCATCATTGGCATAAATGTCCGCATTGGCACCGTCGCCTTCGACGCGCCCGTGCGGCTCGACGACGATCGCCGGAACGCCCACCGGCCGCGCCGCCAAAACAGCCGCGGCCCCTTTGTCAATCGCGGTGTTGGCAAAGTCGTGCCCATCTACCCGAGCGCCGGGCAGCGCCACAAAGAGACCGCCCGGGGTGACCTTACGAGAATCGAATTCGACGAACCCAGTCACTCGGGTATCTGGATCGTTGACATTATCCAGGCGGCCGCCCGTGATCTGAGCGATCTCAGCGAGGCTTAACGCAATCATGCTTGCTCCTTGGATTCTTCGTTACTCAGGGTAGTCGCAGTGGCCATGGCATCAAGGGCGCGAGCCATCTCCTCGCGGTCATCGAAGTGATGAACGGTATCGCCAATCAACTGTCCTACCTCATGGCCCTTGCCGACGACGATGACAGCATCACCCGGCTGCGCCCACGTCACGACCTCATCGATGGCCTCGGCGCGGGAGCCAACTTCTCGAATATCGGCCGACGGGTTCGCCTCGCGGGCTCCCGCCAGCACGGCGGCGCGGATGGCGGCCGGGTCTTCGGTTCGGGGATTGTCGTCGGTGACGACGACAAGGTCGGCGCCCTTCGCGGCCGCCGCGCCCATAAGCGGACGCTTGGAAGAGTCACGGTCGCCACCTGCGCCAACGACGATGCCGATGCGGCCCGCGCTGCCGTCCGACTGCGTACGCAGGGTGTCCAGCACGGCCGCGATTGCAGCCGGCTTGTGTGCGTAGTCAACCACGGCGACAAAGTCTTGGCCGCGGTCGATGCGCTCCATGCGGCCTGGGACCGCCACCTTTTCGACTCCTTCGAGGAAAACTCGTGGCTCGACTCCCACAGCGGCGGCCATTCCCGTCGCGAGTGCCGCATTGGCAATGTTGAAGGTGCCCGGCATGGGCAGGCGGAATTCATAAGTACCGGCCTGCTCACCAGAGGCGACCTTGAGTTCCACCTGCTGTGCACCGGTGACCTCGGTGCTGAGCTGGCGGCCAGTGATATCAGCCTCGCGAGCCTCCGAACCCGTCGACACCTGAATCACCGGGCGTGCAGCTGCTCGCTGCGCCATGCGACGCCCCCATTCGTCATCGATGCAAATCACTGAGCGGTCGGCGGCTTGGGGGCCGTCGAAAAGCATGGCCTTGGCCTCGAAATAGTCCTCCATTGTCGGGTGGAAGTCCAGGTGGTCCTGGCTCAGGTTGGTAAATCCGCCCACGTTGAAGTGTGTGCCTTGAACTCGCCCCAAGGAAAGCGCGTGGGAGGACACCTCCATCACGACGTGCGTGACCCCCTCGGAAACCATTCGTGCAAAAAGCTCTTGCAAGGTCGGCGCTTCCGGAGTGGTCAAGGACGTAGGTACCGGCTCACGGTTGATGCGAGTGCCCGTCGTGCCGATGAGGCCGACCGAATAGCCCGCATGCAACAGCCCCGCCTCAAGGAGGTAACTCGTCGTAGTTTTACCGGAGGTGCCTGTCACGCCGAGGATGGTGAGCTTCTGCGTGGGATGACCATAAATCTCGGCAGAGACGGTACCGAGGATGGCGCGGATATCCTCCACCACGAGAATCGGCCGCGACTCCCCTGCTTCGACGAGAATGCGCTGGCCTTCGGCATCCGTAAGAATGGCAGCCGCCGCGGTATCTGCGGCAAACTTCGCGCCATGGACGCGTGTTCCAGGAAGCGCCGCGAACAGGCCGCCGGGCGGCAGCGTCGCAGAATTCAATCCACAGGCCCCCACAGTGATCGAGGTATCCCCGATCACCGTGCCCCCAGAAATCTCTGCTAGGCGCTCAAGGCTGGTGCTGCTTGTCACGATGCTTCCTCTTCTCTGTTGTTCTGTGCTCTAGGTGTATTTATCGGCGCTGTTGCTTTTACTCGGCACGCAAGGTCAGTTTCGGTGCTGGCGGAGAGGGCGGGATATTGTCGCGGTCTAGCAACCAGGATGCAATATCGCTGAATACGGGGGCCGCGGATTGACCGCCGGATCCGTCGTCGTTGACACCGGATTCAGGTTCATCAAGCATGACGGCGACGACGAAGCGGGGGTCGTCGGCAGGCGCAATGCCCGCGAACGTGATCCAGTACTTGGAGTTGGAATAGGCCCCAGTTTCCTCATCGACTTTCTGCGCGGTACCGGTCTTGCCGGAGAGCTGATAGCCCTCGATATTGGCGTTTCCGGCGGTACCGTTGTTAATGCCCTGCGGGTCATCCTGGAAAACGGCGCGGAACATATCCACGACTGTGCGCGCGGTTTCGGCGCTGACCACGCGGGTGGTCTCGGGCTCCTCCAGTTCTTCCTTCGTCCCGTCCGGCGCTGTAATCGAGTCAATGATGCGCGGCTCGATGCGCTCACCATCATTGGCCAGGGCCTGGTAAATAGATGCCAATTGCAAGGCTGTCCATGATTGGCCTTGGCCAATGGGCAGGTTAGCGAACGTTCCGCCCGACCACTGCGAGCGATCGGGAACAAGTCCCGGGGACTCGTTGGGCAGCTCGATGCCGGTAGTCTGGCCGAGGCCGAACTTCTTCAGGTAGTCGGCATACTTATCTTGGCCGAGTCGATCTGCCAACATCAGCGTTCCCACGTTCGATGACTTACCGAAGACGCCGGTCGTGGTGTAGGGCTCGACGCCGTGCGGCCAGGCATCGTTCACAGTCACGCCGGCCATGTCGATGGAACCGGGCACCTGCAGAACCTCATTAGGGTCAGTAAGCCCCTCTTCAATGGCTGCTGCGGCGGTGATGATCTTTGCCACCGAGCCTGGCTCGAAGGGGTGCGAGACAGCGAGGTTGTCGAAGGTCTTATCCTTGTCCAGCTGCTTTTCGATGTCCTTGTTCGGATCAACCGTTCCAGTATTTGCCATCGCCAAAACCTGGCCGGTAGCTGCGTCCAAGACGACTGCCTCGGCGCTCTTCGCCTTCGAGTTGGCCTTCGCCTTCTCCAGCTTTTGTTGCACGTAAGTCTGCAAGTCGAGGTCCAGCGTCAGCGTCACGTTCTTGCCGTCGGTGGTGGGCACCTGATCGCGGAGAGTACCTGGGATGACCTGGCCGCTGGCGGAAACGTCTTCCGTCGAGCTGCCATCGATTCCCGTGAGGGTGGTGTCTCCGGAAGCTTCGAAACCGAATTGTCCCTGGCCATCCATGGATACCTTGCCAATGACGTTCTCAGCGATCGATCCGTTGGGGTACTGGCGGATTTGCTGTTCATCGGCAGCCAGGCCGTGGTATTCCTCAGCGATGGCTACCGCGACATCCGGGTCGACGTTGCGCACGAGAACCTCGTACTGGGTATCGGCACGGAGCTTATCCATGATCTGATCCGAATCCACGTCGCCAGCGTCGATGCCCGCTTCCTTCAGCTTGTCCGGGATTCCCTTCGACATGTCGGTGAGCCTCTCTGTCACCTTGTCGTCGAGGTAGGTCTTCTTTGCGTCGGGCGCTAGGGACGCAAACTCGGCCTCGTCGGAGGCCTTCTGCTCTTCCTGTTCACGAAGCTCATCGCGCAGGCGGGTCGGTGACACAGTCAAGGACCGAGCGCGCATGGTGTAGGCCAAACGCTGGCCATCGCGAGCAAGAATCTCGCCACGCCCAGCGGTATCCACATAAACACGAGTTCGCTGTTCTGCGGCCTTCGCTGCCAAGTCTGGGCCCCACACGATCTGCACCCATGCGAGGCGCCCCATCCACGCCAGCATGACGACGAGTAGTACCGCCGCAATGACATGAACGCGACGGTGCATCGTCTTTTGCTGGCTCATAAACGGCTTGCCGGTACGCGGGTTTCGGGAACGGGTCGCGGGAACGACGCGGTCGGCGTCGTAACGCTGCCGTGGTTGGTGAGAGGTACCGCGCGGTTGGGCGGCACGGGCGGCGGAAACGCGCCTCGGGCGCCGGCCACCTGAGTGTGGTGGGGTCACACGTCACCTTTCTATCTGCAGCGAGGATGGTATTTGAACAGCTAAACATCGTGCCCCCACTGGTGCGGGGGTGGAGATGAACTCATCCCGAATTGTGCCCTATGATCGCCGCCCGTCCACGCAGGCACGCGCGGAGCGGGAAGGGATTCTACCCCCGAGCGGCGTAAGGAGCCTGAGCTGGGATGTCCGGCAGCTCTACGTTTCCTTCACCCGACTGACCTCCCTCGGAGTTGTCTCCCGAACGTGAATCATTCGGGGAAGAGCTCTCACGCTCGCCCTGCCTTCCGTTGAGATTCGGGCGGGCGTTCAGGTTGTCGGACATGTTGGCGGTCGCGTTCGGGTCACTGGAAGCCTGTCCCGGGCGGACCGGCTCGCCGTTGACATCGATGACCGATTCCATATCCGGAGTTGCCTCACGCTTTTGTTCCACGTTGCCGTCCGGACCGACTTCCACAACGCCCGGCTGGACCGGGATACCCATCTTGGCTTCGTGGGCACGGCGGGCAACATCGGAGGCGGAGCGAACATTTTCCAAGTCTCGGTTGAGAGTTTCTATCTGGTTATCCAGCGTGGATTCCTGGGCGGTAAGCTCCTGAATCTTGAAAGTCTGGGACGTCGACAAGCCCGAAAGCCACATGGCCGCAGCCACACCAGCGATAAGTAGGCCGATGGCAATGAAGGACAGGCGGGCGAAAAGACCAGTGACCCGAGTGGGCTGCACAACACGGCGCCCACGATTACTCACTACCTGCTTCGACCCAAGGCGGTTTCCCCGCAGGCTGGTTGCACCCCGTCGTGAGGGCACTGTGCCGCGATGCGGAGTGCGGCTGGGCAGCGGCGTGGTACGGCGACCCCGCTCAAGCAGTGCGGTCCCCTGCCCCGAGACGTCGGCTCCAGTAGTGAAATCGCGGCTAGCGCCCATGGTGTGGGTCCTCTCGTGGTCGCGGCGGTCGGTTGCCTGTGCAGTGCGGTCTCTCAACGTCATGGCCTACCTCCCGGTTCATGAAAAGACGGGGTCCCTTCAAGACGCTCGAGAGCGCGCACCCGGACGGATGCCGCCCGCGGGTTCTCCGCAATCTCTTCCTTGCTCGCCTTCTCGGCCCCACGCGTCACAATGGAGTAGTGCGCCGCGGTGCCCGGGAGATCCATGGGCAGGCCCGCCGGTGTGGTCGAGGTGCTGAGTTTGGTGAAGGCATGCTTGACGATGCGATCTTCGAGCGACTGGTAGCTCATAAACACCGCGCGCCCACCAACGGACAGGGCATCCGTGATTACGGGGATAACCTGCTCAATCGCTTCAAGCTCGCGGTTGACCTCGACGCGCAAAGCCTGGAAGGTTCGCTTCGCAGGGTGGCCGCCGGTGCGGCGAGTTGCCGCCGGGATAGCGGCGTACAACAGCTCAACTAATCGCGCGGAATTGCTGAAAGGTTCCTTTTCCCTTTCCCTGAGCACAGCGGACGCAATCTTGCCGGCGAAGCGCTCATCACCATAAGTCTTGAGGATGCGGGCAAGCTCGCCGTGACTATACGTATTCAGAATGTCGGCGGCCGTCATTTCCTGGCGTGGGTCCATGCGCATATCCAGCGGCGCGTCGGTCTTGTACGCAAATCCGCGGTCGATCTGATCGAGCTGCATGGATGACACACCAAGATCAAACAGCGCCCCGGCAATGCCGTGCTCCCGCGCGATAGAAAAAATTTCGTGCTCGCCCTGCGCAATGGCGCTGCCCACCTCGTCGAAGCGCGCGTTGACGGCGACGAAGCGGTCAGCGAAGGGACTGAGACGGCGAGAAGCATTGCTCAAGGAGGCGGAGTCACGATCCACACCAATGATGCGTGCGGCGGGAAAGCAGTTGAGGAAGTACTCACTGTGGCCGCCGGCGCCGAGGGTGCCGTCGACAATCACTGCGTTCTCCCCTGCCGCTTCAACCGCTGGGGCAAGCAGCTGAGCCATGCGCGCACGCATGACGGGGACATGGCCATGGTTGTCATTCACGTCGTAGGTAATAGTGCCATTGCGGTCCACAGCTGCTGTCCCCCTTTCCGTTCAGGCGCCTGAGGCTGCTGTCTGATGTGGTCGATAAAAAATCGAGTGCGTATAGGGCCCTGTCCGAGGAAGGGTTCTGATGTCGGGGAAGTACACCAGCTCATCCTCCTCGGGCAGAGTCCGTACACGCACTCTCGGTGCACCGGGCTAGCCCTAAAGCAGTCCGGCAAGTACGTCATCGGCGTCTGCCGCCGAGTAAGCGTCTTCAGTTTGCGCCTGGTATTCAGCCCATGCGGCTGCGTCCCAGATTTCGAGGAAGTCGACCGAGCCCACAACCACGCATTCCTTCGTCAGGTTTGCGTACTCACGGTGGCCTGCAGACAGCGTGATACGCCCGTGCCCATCGGGACGCTGCTCGTCCGCACTCGCTGCCAAGTTACGGATGAACGCACGTGCGTCCGGGTTGGTACGAGACACAGCCGCAGCCTTCCTGGCTCGTGCCGCGAACTCCTCGCGCGGGTACACCGCAAGCGAGTGATCCTGCCCCTTGGTGACCATGAGGCCACCGGCCAGTTCTTCGCGAAACTTCGCTGGAAGCGTAAGCCGCCCTTTGTCATCGAGCTTGGGAGTGTAGGTGCCGAGAAACATCCCCGGGTCCACCTTCCTGTCACTCGAAAACTCCGGATTCCTCTCGCGACAAGAGAACAACTCTCCTCCGCTGCGCCCCACTCTACCCCACTTTCCCCCACCACCAACACCTTTAGCACCCCACCCTCCCGCGTGTCACAATAAATCCCCAGATAAAAGGATGTTTTTCCGGTGGGAAGTTTTCCCGGCGCCCCCTTGACATACCGCTAAAGTAGGGACCCTCCCCGGGCAATCACCCACGCAACTTCCACCCCTTAGAAACTAAATCTCCTCACCAGCCCCAGAATCCTGCAACTTTGCCCGCCCCACCCCCAACAAAACCGCCAGCGGCACCCAGGCTCCAGCCCCCAGCCCACACGAGTGGGTGAAAGTGGGGAATTGAGGGAAAGCGACCAAAAGCGCCGCCACCACCGCCTCCCTTTTTTAGAAACGCCGCGTTCCTATGATAGAAACAGTGTGTTGCCATCTTGAGAACCACGGGATGGCGCTCCATTAGTTTTCTTCACCCACTAGGAAGATCCCCTATGTATCTAGCTTGGCGCGAGATGCTCTTCGCGCGTACCCGATTCATCCTCATGGGCGTTGTCCTTGCCCTCATGTCCATGCTCGTCGTCATCATCTCCGGCCTCACAGCAGGTTTGGTCAACGACGGCGTCTCCGGACTAAAAGCAATGGATGCCGACGTCGTCGCTTTCGCCGACGGCACCCAGAAAGACTCAGCTTTCACCCGCTCGGTTGTCGATGCCTCTGATAGCGAGTCCTTCGCTCAGCACGACGGCGTGGAAGAAGCCGCTCCTCTTGGCCTGACCATCGCCAATGCCCATAACCAAAACGGCACGGCAGTGGACCTGACCCTGCTGGGAGTAGAACCGGACTCCTTCGTGGCACCGGCAGGTTTGCCCGCACTTGACACCAACCGGGTCGACGGCCAGCCCAGCAACACCAAGCACGACATCATCGTCTCCTCCACCCTGCACGATGAAGGCATCGAGGTCGGCGACACCATCACGCTCGATCGCTTGGATATCCCGCTGAATGTCGTTGGGTTTACCGATAACCAACGCACCTTCGGACACGTGGACGTGGCCTACCTTCCGCTCGACATCTGGCAAGAGATCCACGCTGGCGGTCGCCACGGCGAAGCCGTGAACCCAGACGCTTATGACGAAGCCTCCGTCATCGTCGCCCGCACGTCAGACAAGCCGGACACCGAGGCCCTCTCGGAACAGTCCGGCCTGGATGTTCGAACCCTCAAGGAAAGCTTCGACTCCTCCCCCGGCTACACCGCCGAGATGATGACCTTATCCATGATCACGTGGTTCCTGTACGTCATCGCCGCACTCGTGACCGGCGCCTTCTTCCTCGTGTGGACCATTCAGCGGGCCGGCAATATCGCCACCCTCCGCGCGATGGGCGCGACCAAGGGTTTCTTGTTGCGCGATAGCCTCGGCCAGGCAGTCGTCATCCTTGTCTTGTCCATCCTGGCGGGTGCGCTTGTCGCCGTCGGCCTGGGCAGCCTCCTGGAGCAGACTGCCATGCCTTATGCCACCGAATTCAGTTCCGTCATCAGTGGCGGACTCATCCTCTTCGTCGCTGGTCTGCTCGGCGCTTTCATCGCCGTTGTCCGTGTCACCCGAACCAACCCCCTCGCAGCCCTAGGAGAAAACCGATGAGCCCAGCTTTGGAACTAAAAGACGTCACCGTCAGCTACACCGATGGCGATTCGCAGGTTAAGGCACTCGATTCCGTCAACCTCAGCATCAATCCCGGCGAATTCGTTGCCGTGGTCGGACCATCAGGTTCCGGCAAGTCCACGCTGCTCGCTGTTGCGGGCGCATTGACGACGCCCGATTCCGGCCAGGTCCTCGTTGCGGGCGAGGACATCGTGCAGCTTGGCGACGCCCAACTGGCACAGATCCGCCGCAACCACATCGGCTTCGTCTTCCAGTCCACCGGAAACCTTCCTTCCGCGTTGACTGCGGAGGAACAGCTCGAGCTGGCCAGCAAAGTCATTGGTAAGACTGGGCGCTATTCCAGCACTCAACTCCTCGACAAGGTTGGCATGAAACATCGCGCCAAGCACCGCCCGGGCGGCTTGTCCGGCGGTGAACGGCAGCGCGTTGGCATCGCGCGTGCACTCGTTGGCAACCCCCAGGTGCTGCTTGTCGACGAACCCACCGCAGCCCTAGATCGTGCACGCTCCCAGGAGATCGTTGCGCTCTTGGCAAAGGAATGCCACGACTTTAACGTCGCGGGCGTCATGGTCACTCACGACTACGAGGTTCTCGATCACTGCGACAAGGTCTATGAGATGGTCGACGGCCGCTTAACACCGGCCACCGCATCCGCCCAGCGATAAGCAAAGAATGCGCAGCTTAACGTAGACTCACACGCATGCCAAAGATCACTGAAACGACAGTAGCCGAGCACCGCGCCGTCCAGCACCGTGCGGTGCTCGAGGCTGCCGAAAAGCTGATCATCACTAGCCATGGTGCAGTCCCCACCTTGGCCGAAGTTGCCGCAGAAGTCGGGCTTGCCCGCCCCAGCATCTATCGATACGTATCATCCCAGCACGATCTACTGGTACAGCTGCTTATTCAGGCGACCCAATCGTGGAATGAGCAACTCGAGGCCGCCATGAAGGTAGCCTCCCCGGAGCCTAAGAAGCGCATCCACGCCTATGTCGACGCCACGCTCGATCTCTTCATTCATAGTGCACACGGCCATTTAATGACCGCCGCACAGCACTTCCCCCAGGCCTTTGCTGACGAGGCAGTACAGAAGTCTCATGGCGGCTTCGCCTCCATCGTTGACGAGTTCTGCCCCGGCGTTTCCCCAGTAGATATCTCGTTGCTCAATGCGGCCATCGTCCGCGCCTCTGAGCTGGCGGACGGCTCACCGGAAAAGCTCAACAGCGCAACGCAAACCCTCTACGCAATGGCCGAAGCCATCCTACCCTAGGCCACCACATCAAAAGAGCCCTCCGCGGATTAAAGCGGAGGGCTATTCGGGACCAGCTTTGGGACCGGTTCTAGACGCTTAGCGACCTTCGAAACGACGACGGAAATTGTCTTCGAGGCGGTTTCCAACGTCGCTACCGCCCTTCTTGGATTGCTTGCCGCGACCCCGAGTGGACGACTGCGCACCGACTGCAACCAGAGAATCCTCCGAGTTCCCGCGCAGCATCCAGACGCCGGATCCAAACATGACTAGGAAGCCGAGGACCGAGAGGCTCACAAACCACAGGGATTGCTGGGCCAGCGCAATACCGCCCACCATCATGCAGAGACCGACAACAATCAGGGCAACTCCGCGGAGGGTGATAACGCCCGAGTTTGCGCCGAAAGAAGTTTCACCGGACACCGACGCACCAAAACCAGGATCATTGGCCAGCAACGACTGCTCAATTTCACGCAGCGCTTGCTGTTCGTGCTCAGAAAGGGCCACAGCGTCCTCCGTAGTGGGTTGGGTTTAGGTAGTGGAACTGGGAAATAGGATTACTACCTCTATAACGTCAAGGATAGCGAGATAGTTCCCGCAAAGACAGTCCACACGTTTTAAACGCACTACGCCCCACTACTGTGGCCCCGCGCTCCGCATTAAGCCGCGAGACCACCGAAGCCCAGCTCAGACTCAGTCGCATCCACATAGCGGGCGGCAAGCGCCACATAGCGATAGACCGTATCAGGATCAGGGACCGGATCCAGTCCGGATGCCACTCGCGAACGCACAAGCGAGTAGTCCTTAAACTCCGCTGCCCACTGCGCATCAGCCTGGCCGATGAGCGCCACTTGCTCCCAAGCGGAGGTGGGCAAGCGCCGACGACGTGACACCGTGGACGCCGCCACCCGAGCACCGGCAGCGCGCAGCGAGGCGCGATAGGCCATTTCCAAAGCGTCCGCGAAACGCCCCTCCGCCGCGCTCTGGCGCGCCTCCACCAACAAATCCAACGCTTGACCCACGAAACGATCGCGGCGTACGCACTGCAACGCCTCCCGGTTACGGCTCCGCGCCGCTGCTGTTGCTGAGATTACCTGTGCCATGACCTCTCCCCCTTGGGCTTCTTCCTGAGCTTGTCAATAGAGACTGTGTTGTTGATTTCCTGACGTTGTTTGTTGACGCGATTCACCTTAAAGCCACCTTCCTACATCCACCCCCAATTTTAGTCCACATGTTCGAATTTGACAATAGTTTTACCGAACTTCTCCACGTTTTTCGAACAGGCACATCAACTTTGCCTGCGAAGGGTTCGCCGCCTGCTTTCACATACCGCAAGAATCTGTTGTTATTAGACATGTGAGTTACACGCTGCGCCGCCTAAGCCCCCAAGAGTTCGCCATTGCCCTCCCGCACTTGGTGGATATCTACATTGCAGCGATGAACTACGACCCCTCAGTACGCAACAGCTCCATCATGCGGTGGCGCGGGGATCTCATACGCCCGGGGTTTTCCTGCGTGGCGGCCACCTCCGAAGACGGCATCACCGGATTTGCCTACGGCTTTCTAGGCTCTCCTGATACCTGGTGGGACAAGCAACTCCGCCGAGCGCTTTCCAACAGCGGCGGCGCAACCCCAGAGCAAGAAGAGGTTCTCCACAACTATTTTGAGTTGGCGGAAATCCACGTAGTGCCCGAGGCACAGGGCCACGGTCTGGGCCGTGCGCTGCTTGAAGCACTGGCCTGGAACCTCCCCGCCCGCTACATCCTGCTCTCCACACCTGAGGTTCCCAATGAAGCCAACTCCGCCTTCGGCCTCTACCGCACAATGGGCTTTAGTGACTTCCTTCGCCAGCTCCATTACCCCGCCGATTCACGCCCCTTCGCCATCCTGCAATCAGCTGTGCCGCTAGCACCAGCCGGTACCGCTTAACCTGGCGTCTAATCCGTGAGCCTGCCCAGGTAGAGTGGCAGGCGTGACTACTCCGCAAATACCTTCCCTGGACGATATCCCCGTAGCCGTACGCGAGGAGCTCGAGCTTTTCCTAGATAGTCAGCGCGACGCCATCGCGTCCATCGGTTCCCCGGTGACTAACGCGATCTCCTTTTTGGAATCCTTCGTGCTGGACGGCGGAAAACGTATCCGCCCTCTCTACGCGTGGGCAGGTTTTATCGGCGCACATGGGCTCGAGGGCACGGAGTCCCCGCAGGCGATGCTCCGCGCAGCTTCTTCCCTAGAATTCATCCAGGCTTGCGCCCTCATCCACGATGACATCGTGGATGCTTCCGATACCCGGCGCGGCAATCCCACCGTCCACCGTGGCGTAGCCGCTCGCCATCGGGAGCTCGGGCTAAGCGGTGACGCTGACTTCTTCGGGCAGTCTCTCGCCATCCTTGTGGGCGACATGGCCTTGGTCTGGGCCGAGGACATGCTCCAGGATTCCGGCCTGAGCCCCGAGGCGCTCGCGCGCGCTCGGGCGCCGTGGCGGGCGATGCGCCGCGAGGTTATTGGCGGGCAAATGCTGGATATTTGCCTCGAAGCGGAAGGCTCCGAGGATGCAACGTTGGCGGACTCAGTAAACCGTTTCAAGACCGCTGCGTACACCATCGAGCGCCCGTTGCATTTGGGCGCAGCCGTAGCGGGAGCACCCGAAAAGCTTGTTGCCGCTTTCCGCGGCTATGGACAAGACATCGGGGTCGCATTCCAGCTCCGCGATGATTTGTTGGGGGTCTTTGGTGACCCAGCAATTACTGGCAAGCCCGCCGGTGATGATCTGCGCGAGGGCAAGCGCACGGTCCTCTTGTCATTGGCTCTGCAACGTGCGGATGCCACTGATCCCGCTGCTGCCGCGGAGCTTCGCCGCCTCATCGGCCAAACGGAGGATCCCGCAGATATCGCCCGCATGGCCCAGATCATTGCCGATTCCGGGGCACCGGATGTCGTCGAGCAGCGCATCAGCGATCTCACGCGCTCGGGCCTTGCCCACCTTCATAATGCCCAGGTCGCCCCCGAAGTCACGGCAACGCTGGAAGAGCTCGCCCACAAATCCACCGCACGCCGGATGTAGCATGGCCCGCTCCGCATCCGCGCGCGTATCCCTGCGCATTCCCAACCCGCTTCCTCTGGGCATCGTCTCCGCGGTGATCCTTGCTCTCGCCTCCTTCTCTGGTGGCGCAACCCGGAACCGAGGGGGCTTTCTTGAGGCACTCAACATCGGATTTCTCGCGTATGGCCACGGCCGCAACATCGGCATAGTCCTCTATTGGGTTGGCCTCTTTGGATTGGTCGCCGCGTGGGTCCTGGCTGGGCGTTATCTCATCGCCCCACAGCTCAAGAACCCGCAACCCGACGGCGCGCTGTCTGACATCCGCCGAATGCTGATGTGCTGGGTTGCCCCGCTGTTGTGCGCGGCCCCACTGGCTTCGCGGGACGTGTACTCCTATCTCATGCAGGGAGCCATGGTGCGCGATGGTTTCGATCCTTATGTCGAAGGCGCGGCTGTTAACCCCGGCCCCTTCCTGCTGGAAGTCTCACACGACTGGCGAAACACCACTACGCCTTATGGTCCGCTGCACTTGTGGATGGGCAACGGGGTAACCAACCTCGTGGGGGACAATGTCGCCGCGGGCATCATCGTCTATAAGGCGATATCGGTCCTCGGCTTTGCCGCCATCGCTTGGTCGATTCCACGCCTTGCACGCAGCATCGGGGGCGATCCGGCGCTAGCACTGTGGTTGGGTCTAGCGAATCCAGTGATTCTATTGCACCTCATCGGCGGCATGCACAATGAATCGGTCATGGTGGGCTTGGTATCGCTGGGATTGCTCGCCGCGGTTCACAACAAGTTTCATCTCAGCCTCCTTCTTGTCGGCGTAGCGGTGTCGCTCAAAGCCACAGCTGTATTCGCCGCACCGTTTATCGTGTGGCTCATGCTGCACCACTGGGCGCCGAAAGGCACCACGCCACTCAAGCGCTTCGGGGTCTTTCTCCTGTCCGGCGTCGTTGCCGTAGCGGAGGTCGCGCTGGCGGTGGCGGTGATTACGTGGGCGTCGGGAAGCTCGTGGGGCTGGTTGTCACAAATCAGCGGCAATTCCAAGGTGATCAATCCCCTGGCCGGCCCTACCTTGCTCGCCGACATTCTGGTACCGCTCATCCAGGTCTTCTCCCCCGATACCACCTATAACGGGGTGCTCAGCGTGTTGCGTTCAATTGCGATGATCCTCATGCTCCTCGGCCTCGTCGTCGTGTGGTGGTGGGGGCGAACAGGCGTGCGCCGCGCGATTGCCGCTACGGCTGCGGCCTACCAGGTGGCGTTCGTCTTCAACTCTGTGACGCTTCCCTGGTATTACGCCTCCGTGCTCACGCTCATGGGAACCTTCCGTCCACCGCTGCCTTTGATCAAACTAACCACCGGCGTGGCCCTCTTTATCGGAGTGGCCTTCGCTGGCGACGGAAACCACCAGCTCTATAACTGGTTCTGGGACATCGCCATGGTGGTCGTGGCGTGGTCAGCAACGCAGTGGATTTTCGATGGCGTTCCACGCACCACCGCGGCCATGGATGAGGCTGATACTCCTAAAACGCCGAAGCCTGCGCGCGCCGAATAACCTCGCGCGCAAGGTGCCCGTGGAGCGCGTCAATGGGGCGGCCTGGCAAGGACTCATCTTCGGTAAACAGGTGTGCCAAAATTTCATTGTCGCCCCAGCCGTTATCGGAGAGGACCGTAATCACTCCGGACACGTGCTTGGAAATGACGCCCTTGGAATTGAAGAATGCCTCTGGAACGAGGCGCTCCCCCTCGGCGTTTCGCCACACGATGAATTTACGCGCGTTGAGCAGGTCGAAGACGCGAGTGATGGGGAGATCGAGCTTTTCAGCAACCTCAGCAAGCGTCAGCAGCTTTTCCCCGGCGAGGAGCTGCGGTAGTTCCGGGTGGGGATTCTCGAAGTTGTTTTCAGAATTAGTCACGGACACAACTGTAGCCGGATCACACTTTGGGGCGCTGATCGGCCATACTGGAATCCATGACAAGGCTGAACGTGGGCGATATTCTTGAAGGACGCTACCGCATCGATCAGCCGATCGCTCGCGGCGGCATGTCCACTGTGTATCGCTGTGTCGACATGCGCTTGGGCCGCGCAGTGGCCGCCAAGGTCATGGATGAGCGATATCACGATGACCCTGTCTTCGTCACCCGCTTCGAGCGCGAGGCCCGCGCCATGGCACAGCTCAGCCACCCCAACCTCGTCGCCGTGCATGATTTCTCCGCGGATGGGTTGCCCATCTATCTCATCATGGAGCTCATCACCGGCGGCACCTTGCGCGAGCTCCTTGCTGAACGCGGCCCCATGCCGCCGCATGCCGCAGCCGGCGTCATGCACTCCGTGCTGGCCGGGCTCACCGAGGTCCACCACGCCGGCCTCGTGCACCGAGATATCAAGCCGGACAACGTTCTCATCACGGACAACCACCGCGTTAAGGTCGGCGATTTCGGCTTGGTGCGCTCCGCCAAAGCGGAGCACGATAGCTCGGGTCAAATCGTCGGCACCGTCAGCTACCTCTCCCCCGAGCAGGTTACGGGTGCGGATATCACCCCGGCTTCCGATGTCTACTCGGCCGGAATTGTCCTGTTTGAGCTCCTTACCGGCACGGTCCCCTTCCACGGCGAGACCCCACTGGCCCACGCCACAGCGCGCGTGCACGCGGATGTGGTGGCGCCGTCCTCACGCATCGAGGGGGTGCCCATGCTTTTCGACGCCCTCGTGGCCACCGCCACCGCGCGCCAGCCGGCCGAAAGGTTTGCGGATGCCGGCGAATTCCTCGATGCGCTGGATGATGTATCCCGTGAACTGCAGCTCCCGCAATTCACCGTCCCCGTCCCGCGGAACTCGGCTGCTGCACGAACAGCCGCTGTGCCCACGGATTTTTCGGGGGCAGGCAATACCCGGGTCTTCGAAGCTACGTCCACGATCCCGGCGCCTCAAGCGCCCACGCGGGAAACCCGTGTAGAGCCTCGAAACGATGTTTTTCTCCCGCCGGCCGCACCGGTAAATCCTCCGGCACCGTCCCCTGCGGTAGCAGAACCTTCTGCGCCGCTTCCCCCGGCCGGTGCCGAGGAGGAGCCAGAAGAGCGCCCCTTGAGCAACCGCAGCGCGATTGCCCTCGTTGGCTTCCTCGTCCTCGTCGGCCTCGCCACCTTGGCTGTCGCCGTGGCGGCCTGGTGGTTTGGCTCCGGAGAATACGGCACGTGGCCGATTCTCTGGAGGCCATATTAGCCTGCGCAACTTCTAGTTGCGCAGCATCTCCGCGATAAGGAAGGACAGCTCCAGCGATTGCTGCGTGTTCAGGCGCGGATCCACGGCGGACTCGTAGCGGCCCGGCAGATCCACGTCCGTGATGTCCTCAGCGCCGCCGAGGCACTCGGTGACGTCCTCGCCGGTGAACTCTAGGTGGACACCACCAGGGTGAGTACCCAGTTCACGGTGCACCTCGAAGAAGCCCTGGACCTCGTCGACGATCTTGTCGAAGTGGCGGGTCTTGTAGCCATTCGATGCCGTGAAGGTATTCCCGTGCATCGGATCGGACTGCCACACAACCTTGTGGCCGGAGTCCTCCACGGCCTTGATGATCGGCGGCAGGACGGAACGCACCTTATCGTGGCCCATGCGGGCGATCATGGTTAGGCGGCCAGGCTCACGGTTCGGATCCAGACGCTCTGCGTACTGCACAGCCTGCTCCGGAGTTACTCCTGGGCCAAGCTTGATGCCCACGGGGTTGCCGATGATGGAGGCGAAAGCGACGTGGAAATCGTCGAGGCCGCGGGTGCGCTCGCCGATCCACAGCTGGTGAGCGGACAGGTCGTAGAGCTTGGTCTCGCCGTTAGTGTCCAAGCCCAAGCGCAGCATGGAACGCTCATAGTCACGCAGCAGGGCTTCATGGGAGCAGTAGATCTGTGCCGAACGCAGGGTCTCGTCTGAGACTCCGCAGGCGTTCATGAAGGCCAGGCCGTTCTCAATTTCATTCGCCAGGGCCTGGTAGCGAGCGCCTGCCGGAGAGTTGGCCACAAACTCGCGATTCCACTCGTGGAGTCGGTAAAGGTCAGCAGTACCGGATTGGGTCAGTGCGCGGACCAGGTTCATGGCCGCCGAGGAGTTCGCATAGGCACGGATCATGCGGGCGGGATCGTGGCGGCGGGATTCCTCGTTGGCTTCTACGCCGTTGACGATGTCACCGCGGTAGTTGTACAAGCCGTTTGCGTCCAGATCAGAGGAGCGCGGCTTCGCGTACTGGCCGGCGATGCGACCGAGCTTAACCACCGGGGTGGACGCGCCATACGTCAAAACTACGGCCATTTGAAGCAGCGTCTTGATGTTGCCGCGGATGTGCGGCTCCGTATTGGACTCGAAGGTTTCCGCGCAGTCGCCTCCCTGGAGGAGGAAGGCGTTGCCCAGGGCGACGTCGGCAAGCTTGCGCTTGAGGTCCTCAATCTCTGGAGCCACGACGATAGGTGGGACGGATTCCAGGATCTTGCGCACGTTATCGGCTTGCAGCTGATCCCAGCTGGGTTGCTGCTTTGCCTCGCGGGCAATCGCATCTTGAAACTTCTCGTTGATCCCCTCCGGCAGCGGTGGCAGATCAGGGAGCACTTCTTTGGGAATATCTACTGTCCAACTCACACCCAGTATTTAACCATCTTGGGTCTATCGCGCGTTAGTTAATGGCATTTCGGCCACGGTATTAATTCACGCTTTATTAACGCGGTTGCCCCTAGTCAACGGCAAGTGCTGTTCACAAACCCGAAATTTGGCCAGATTATGGCGGGCGTCGACCAACGCGTCATGGTTGCCGTTCGGGACTGGAGGCAGCTTGGGGCGGCCGGCGAATTCCCAATACTGCTTAAGCTCCCGGGTATAGCGCGGCAGGCCCTTGGGCAGACTCGCCATATCGCCCCAGAGTTGCGCAACAACCACGTGGTCATAAGCGCCCACCCAGGCCCACAACTCGATGGGAGTGGAGTGCCGGCCGAGGAATTTCAGGAGATCTTCGCGGATGGTTTCGCGCGATTTCCAGACCGGATCTGCTGGACTCGGCAGCTTATCCAAAACATTCTCACGCACCCATGCGTTTGCCTTGGCCGGATCAAAATCTGTCGATACCGCGTAGTATTCGCTACCGTCTTCCCCGACAATTCCGATGGAGACCAATTCAATGGTCGATCCGTCCTCGATAAATTCGGTGTCGTAGAAGTAGCGCACGCCCCGTATCCTAGTCTCCCGCCCACATAGGCCTGCCCACTGGGGTCTATACTCAACTGCGTGAAGAAAGCTCTCTCCTCCCCTCTTCTCCCCTTGTTCATAGCAGGGCTGGCCTCCCTAGCGTGGATTATCCAGCTTCCGGCATTATTCAGCAGCGGCAGCATTGCACCTTATTACCACATTGACCTCGATGTCTATCGCGAGGGAGGACGCGCGCTTCTACGCGGAGAGAATCTTTACGCACAGAGCTATGTGCTCGACAACGGTTTTTCGCTGCCTTTTACCTACCCGCCTTTTGCTGCAGCGCTTTTCGCCATGGTGTCATGGCTCCCGTTGTGGCCGCTGTCCGTTCTTCTTACCGCAGCATCGCTCGGGGCGCTGTGGGTTTGCCTGTATGCCGTGATTTCTCGGAGCTGTGCTACTGAGCGACCTGGTTGGTGGTCCTCGTGGGCATTGTGCGCCTGCATGCTGATGGAACCGGTTACTGAGACGCTCAGCTTCGGCCAAGTGAACCTTTTGTTGACCGCGGCGGTCGTTGTAGATTGCTTACTGCTGAGCCCACGAAGCTCGTGGCGTGGTGTGCTTACGGGCATTGCAATAGCCATCAAGCTCACCCCAGCGGTGTTCCTCGCCGTGTTTTTCGTTCGCCGCGACTGGCGCGCTCTTGCCACGGCGTTGGTCTCCTTTGTCGCATGTGGTGTAGTGGGGCACCTCGCCTCCCCAGCGAGCTCCGCGGTGTATTGGACCGATACCCTTCGTGATTCCTCGCGCATCGGCGGGCTGGCCTACTCCGGCAACCAATCACTCCGCGGCCTGCTAAGCCGCATTGTCCCCGAGCAAGCATCGGCTCTTTGGATTCTCGGATGCATCGCCATCGTCGCGCTTCTGTGGTGGCTTATGGAGCATACATCATCGCAGGTCGAGCTCGTGCTGCTCGCTTCCTCGGCGGCGCTGCTGTGCTCCCCGGTCTCGTGGTCTCACCATTTCACGTGGCTCTGCTTGGCAGCGGTATATCTGACCGCCCGCCGACACTGGTTCCTAGCTGCCCTCACATGGCTGACGTTGCTGGCCCGCGGCCACTGGCTCGTCCCGCACAATGAGCAGCTGGAGCTGACGTGGTCGTGGTGGCAGCAGATTCCGGGCAACGACTATTTCTTGCTCGTCGTGTTTCTTGTCGCGGTGAGCTGCTGGCTCAGGCTCGTGCCTACAGACGACGGTTCCGTTTTTCGCCGACCCGCACCGATTGGCGGCGGTTTAAGCGTCCAGCCCACGACGGGCACCTTGCCCAAAGCCCACAGTGCTAGCGACGCGACTGCGCAATAAAGAACGCACATGCTAAGCCAGAACCACGTGTTTTCCAGCGGCCACTGGCCCGCCAGGCTAACCTCCCGAGGATGGAGCGCCATGGGGTAGCCATAAAGAACGGTGAGACCGATGGGATGCCCTAGATAGATAGGCAGCGTGTGGGCACCGATGAAACGCAGACCAGTGGACAAGGCCGGAATATAGGACACCGCCACCGCCACCGCGATTCCCACTGGCACCTCGAAGAACTGCTCTACCATGCGAACGAGGATGTGAACGTCATCCCGCACCAGCGCCTCCGTACCAGGCAACAACCACGTGACGTCAACTTCTCCGGAGAAGTTATCCCACGCGCGGCGAGTAAAAAAGCCGATGGCGTAGGCCACTGTCATCCCGGAATACGCCCAAAAACTGCGGTGATCCCATATGCCCTTAAACGGTGCCTCGATAGCTGCAGCGAAGTCGGAAATGGCATCACGGAAATAGGCAGCGCCAACAAAGACCGGGAGAAACATGATGGCCTTCGCAATCGAGGTGTATTGCGCCTGCCAAGCGATGAACAGAATCGGACTAAAGCTCAGCGCCATCGCTGCCCACCCGGGGAGCTTGCGTACGCACCACAAGAAGATGTTGAACAGAATCAGCGAATGCAAAAACCATGCCATGGAATGGCCCACGAGCAGGCTAGCTGTCATTTGGTCAACATCGAAGATGGGATCTCCAAAGACCCAGTGGTACTCCACGCGTTTGGTTTGTTGCTCAACGAGCATCCAGACCACATAGGGAACGAGGAAGTACCACAGGCGGCGTGTGAAAAGCTCCGCGAAGCTAAAGCGAAAAACCTTCTGGGCAAAAAAGCCGCTCACCAAGAAGAACAGAGGTAAGCGAAGCGGATCCAGCCAGACGTTAAAGGCCGCCAGCCACGTCTCCCCTGATTCAGGAACGGTGAGCGTGATGTGCAGTAGCACGACGCCCAGGATGGAGATTCCTTTCGCTACATCGGGCCACGCCAGGCGTTTGGTTAAAGAAGAAGACACTGACTACCGTGCCTCCGAACCGGGCTCGGCCCCTTCCGGGTAGCCGTGTCCAGCTTGCAGGGATGCCTTCACATCGGAGGCGTACACGTCGACATAGGGTTTACCTGCCAACTCAGCCAGCTGCTTCATCACGTAGTCCGTGAAGGCGCGCACGGTAGCGTGGTCCTGTGGATCAAGGTTGCGCTCGGCAGCCCACGCCTGGGGATCGATGGGCTCCCCCACGCGCATGCCGACGCGAACCGGGCGCGGGATCCATGAACCGATCGGGTTTGCCTTCCGGGTATTAATCATGGCGATGGGAATTACCTGCTCACCAGTAGTCAACGCGATGCGCGCCATGCCGGTGCGCCCCTTGTAAATGCGTCCATCGGGCGAACGAGTTCCCTCCGGGTAGATTCCAAAGAGATCCCCGCGGCCGATAATGCGTTGCGCGCTCGCTAGCATGGCGTCGCTCGCGTCTTTATTGACGCGGTCAATCGGTACCTGCCCCACGGAGCTAAAGAACCACTTTTGCAGGCCGCCAACGAAACCGGGGGTGGTGAAATACTCGCTCTTAGCCAGAAAAGTAATCTGCCGCGGGCATAACAGGGGGAAGTAGAAAGAATCCATGACGGCTTGGTGAGAGGATGCCAAGATAGCCGAACCGGATTCCGGGATGCGATCCATTCCTTCGGACCATGGGCGGTTCCATACTCGAAGGGCCGGGCCAAAAAAAATGTGCTTAAAGGCCCAGTACCACTTGTTTCGCATCGCTTATAGTCCTATCTGTTTATGCCGAACAGGCCACGCTGTCCGGTGAAAGAAAAATGTGCGGTGTTAACCTCGGTGCTCCTGGCCGGCGAGATCAGCGACACCAATCATACCCGCCGCGGAACCCAGTTTCGCGGTTGCGACTCGGGCCAGAGGCCTGTGACCGGCCCCGACAATCTGGCTAGCCATGGCTTCCCGTGCCCGATCTAGGTACAGATCCGCGTCCTTGGATACCCCACCGCCGATGACGATCAGCTCGGGGTCAAGGACATCCGCCACCATGGATAGTCCCTGCCCCAACCACTGTCCGAAGTTATCCATGACAGCCAAACCTAGGGGATCTCCCCGGCGAGCGGCCGCGGTGATCTCCTCGCCGGAGGGATTCTCCGGGAGGGTTGTTTCAAAGTCACCGCGCAGATCCGCGCAGGTGTCCGGCAGAGCGGTTCCGGACGCGTAGCGTTCGAGGCAGCCGCGCTTTCCGCACGAGCATTGGCGTCCGCCCGGTGAAACAACGAGGTGCCCAAACTCAGGGGCAGTGCCGAAAGCTCCGCGGTAGATCGTGCCGTCATTAAATAGCGTAGCTCCAATGCCGGTACCGACGGCAAAGAAAACCCATTCCTTCGCCCCGCGTCCTGCACCAAAGCGCCACTCCCCCCACGCGGCCGAGTTGGCGTCGTGCTCAAGCCGGACAGGAACGTCCAAGCGCTTGCTCAAGATTTCACGCACTGGGGCGTCCCGCCACGGCAAATGCGGAGCAAAACGCACAATTTCGCATTCGGGATCCAAGAACCCTGCGAGGGCAAGCCCAACGGCATCAATGTCATGAGAAGCTGCGAGGCTGTCGACGCAACGCACGATGTCATCTTCGAGCTCTCGCGCTTCCACGGCCGTAGGCACGCTCATCGAATCCACAATCTCTCCGGCGGGATCAATCACCGCGGCGCGCAGGTTTGTTCCACCAATATCGAACCCGATGGTGAGGCCACTGCGGCCGCCTTCAGCGGAGGGAGTGTGTTCAAGCATGACTAGTAGGATATACCCCGGCTTGCCCTCGATCACATTCGAGAATCTCGCGCAATCGTGCGCCCATGATTTCCCACGTCCAGCGCTCCTCCACGTGGCGGCGCCCGGCTGCCCCCATACGGTGGGCCCGGGGGGCATCGCCAAGCAACGTGCACAGCGCCTCCTCAAGCTCCGGCACCGAAGACCCGCGCACAACGAGCCCTGTCTCCGGAGTCACCGTCTCCGGCGCTCCGCCGGAATCTCCAGCAACCACTGGCAGCCCCGCCGCCTGCGCCTCAAGGTAAACAATGCCGAGTCCCTCGACGTCGAGTCCGCCACCTCGTGTGCGTGCAGGCATGGCGAATACATCGGCCGCATGGAGGGCCAAACGCAATTCCGCCGTATCCCGCGCCTCCTGAATCACGGCGTCTGGGCAGTACAGATGCGCAAGTTCACGCAAGGTCGGCTCGTAGCGGCCGCGTCCGATAATGAGTAATTGCGCATCTGGAATTCGCCCACGCACCGCTGGCATAGCGCGCAAGAGTTGATCCTGACCTTTACGCGGGACCAGACGGGAGATGCAGACAATTACTGGGCCGGGGCCCAACCCGAAATGCGCACGGGCCGCCTGCTTCTCTGCTGCGGTAGCTGGCGTGAAATCCTCCAGGTTGACCGCCGAGGGCAAATGAACCCACCGCGCACCCGAGCCGAACGCGGGCTCCAACCTGTTGCGCGTGTAGTCCGAGATATACGTGAGGACATCCGAAGACTTGCCGATCCTGCGCAAGGCTTGCCGTGCCCCAGGAAGCATGGACCACCCCACCTCATGCCCGTGCGTTGTGGCTACGATGCGGCGCGCGCCCGCTGCACGCGCTGCCGGCGCCATGAGCGCGAGTGGGGCCGCAGCACCAAACCACACGGCCTTGATATCGTGTTCTCGGATGAGGCGCTGCATCTGGCGGGCCGTAGCAGGCGTTGGCAGCATGATGGAGCGCGGCCAGCGGACCACGGTATAGGGCAGCGTCGAGTCATACTCCGCAGCGGCGTCCCCGTCTTGAGTCGAGGCGAAAACCACGACATCCTGCGGGTTGAGGGTCGCCAGAAAATCTCGAAGATAGGACTGGATCCCGCCGATGGTGGGCGGGAAGTCATTGGTGACGAGGAGTGTGCGCGCCATGTCCTAATAGCGTACGGCACCTTCCACCGGCATGGAATTCAGCGGCACCACGGCCACGGGGACGCCATAGGTGGAGGCATGAACAATCTGGCCATCACCGATATACATTCCCACGTGGGTAACGCCGGGGTAATAGCCCACAATATCGCCGGGCTGGAGTTGGTCCAGCGGCACCGGCGTACCACCGGCGAGCTGCGCCTGCGAGGTGCGCGGAATGCTCTTGCCCATCTGCTGATAGCTCCACACCATCAGGCCAGAACAGTCAAAAACATCAGGACCCGTTGCGCCCCAGCCATACGGGGCGCCAATACGGCTGAGAGCGGCTTCCACAGCGGCAGACCCGGAGCCATCGGCCAGCGCAGCCAAGTCAAGGTCGGAGGATCCACCGAAGTGCTGGACCCATGCCTCACGCGCTTCTGGGCTTAAGCCATCAACGGTGGCCTCAAGTTCCTTCTGTTGTTCTTCCAGCTCGGCCTTTTCTTTCAGCACCGAGTCACGCTTTACCTGCAGCTCGTCACGCTTATGGCGTGCCTCCTCGGCGGCATCAACCGCCTCTTGATGCGCGTTGTCGGCCGCTGCGGAAGCCGCGACCATTGCGTCTTCCTCACGCTTCGCGGCCTTGGATAGGGCACCTAGATAGCCCATCCGTTCTACCGCACTGGCCACGTCATTTGCATTGAGGGCGGCGGAGACCGACGTTGCAGCGGCATTCCTACGATAGCGCTTCTGCGCTAGAGCATCGATGCGTTCCTGTTGTTCGGCCACAGCGGCTGAGGCATCTTCGGAAGTACGCTGCGCTTCCTCGGCCTTTAATTCCAGCTCGCCGATCTCTTTCTCCGACTCAGCGAGCTCATCCTCGAGCCCCTTGACTTCCTCACCCTTGGCAGACACGCGCTGGGCGACGTCCGCCATGCGCTCAATGAGGCCGGGCAGGTCTTCAGGATCCTCCGCTTGCGGAGCGCCTTCCTGCTGCTGCTCCGGAGAAACCTCCTGGGACACAGCCGACGGTGAAAGGACGGCAACTGGAACCGTGCTCAAGGCAAGTGCAGCGACCGCACACGCAAGGCCACGACGCGACATGGATACCCCCGAAACTTAGAGAAGGTTAATAGATAACTGAATTATACCCTCAGTCGAGCAAAAACATAACGTCTACAAGAATAGCCGAACCCCTTCCCCACCCTCACCATCAACATGGCAAGAGCGGCGGAAGGGGTTAGGACGATTACCGAGTGCGCTTAGAAGCGAACTGCGGAGTGAATCGGCATGTAGTTCAGGGAACGCTCACCCACCGGGGTACCGGAGTTCAGAGCGTCAATGATGGTGCCATGGCCGGTGTAGATGCCAACGTGAGATGCACCAGAGTAGTACACGATGATGTCACCCGGCTGCAGCGCATCGAGGGACACCGGGGTGCCGGCAGATGCCTGCGCCTGGGACGTACGCGGGATGGACACGCCAGCCTGCTGGTAAGCCCAGGAGGTCAGGCCAGAGCAATCGAAGGCGCTCGGGCCGTTAGCGCCGTAGACGTACGGGGAACCGATGGCGGAACGAGCGGCTTCAAGAACCTTCTCGCCCACGGACTGGGTCGGCGCCGGGGCCGGTGTCGCCGGGGACTCAACAGCAGCGGCGTAGCCGCCACCCTGGTTTGCCTTGAAGGCAGGGATGTAGCGATCAACGTTGGGCAGCTGCTGAATGTTAGGAACATTCTCCAGGCCGGCGACCTCAAAGCGGATGTCGGTGTCCGGAACAACGACCTCGGCAGCGTTGGCGGCAGCCGGTACGGTAACAGCTGCGGTTGCTGCGATAGCAGCGGTAGATGCGATGCGACGGGTGTTCACGTTGCCCTGACGACGGTGCTTAGCCACGAATTTAAACTCCAAATCTTCCTATGCGCCTACTTCGCCCGCCAAGACGGCGAATCATTCATTCACCTTCTTGATGACGCGGGCAAAAGCTCTGACCCAAGGGGCGGGCCTAGCGTTCGACGATGACCCATTCCTGTAGAGCCATCTCCGCTCGGCCCCCGGTTTTAGGAGGGGCCAGACGCGGCGCTTAAATCTTCAGTTCGTATTGAGCACCGGTGATGTGTACACCGTGTCGGTAACTCAATGTCTCGAATAGGTTACGAAATCATCACAAGCGATGTCGAGTCAGAAACGCAAAACCGGCTTCGTTACCGTCCTGTTATCAAACGGAAACCTAAAAGACATCCCCCGCGCAGCCCCGACTCCAATACACACTACCCGCCAGAAGATACGGGCAACAACCTGCCACAACAGGGTCGCCAGCCAACGCGAGACCGCTAGACCAATAGCGCATGACCGGAATCAGAATCCGCCATAAAATTAGTGATGTAACCTTCGTCACACACCGGTAATGCCGGGCATCAAATGCCCCAACCTACCCACAGTGCACTCCTAAAACACCACCAAAGAATCAAGAAATGCTGTGGATTTTTAGCAGATTCCTCCACCGACCCCCAGTACTATTCCTCACCCCACCAGAGATCAGCCACCTTGCGTGACATTAAGGAGCAAAGTTGACTCACCGTTAACGGAAAGTTAACTGCAGCCGCTCTACCCAACCATGGCAGAGCCATGAAGCGCTTATCCGAGTCAGGGCCCACCAGTGCGCCCTGAAGCCCGCCACAGCGCTACGAAGCGGATACAGAAACGCTGAGAGCCCGTGCTCCTTTCCTCGTATTGGGAAGGAACACGGGCTCTTGTGAGCGTGTTTCAGCGAGTGAAGGCGCTAGATGCGGCCGTTCTCCTCGTCTTCGCGGCGATTAGCCTCGTTGAGCTGACGGAACATCTCCGCTTCCTCAGCGTGGTTCTCGTGGCGAATCTCATTGACGCGGGAGACGATGGACGGGTCATCGGAAGAGAAGATGCCCTGCGTCTCGGAGTCAGCCAGACCAAGCTGGTTGAGCTGCTTCGGAACCGCGGCACCGGAGTACTCGAGCGGAATCGGGTGGCCATGGTCATCCACCGGGCCAAGCGGCTGGTGGACCTCAATGAAGGCACCATTCGGCAGCTGCTTAATAACGCCAGTCTCAATACCGTGCTCCAGGACCTCACGGTCGGAGCGCTGCAGACCAACGCAGATGCGGTAGGTCATGAAGTAAGCGATCGGCGGCAGGACGATGAGGCCGATACGGCCAACCCAGGTCATCGCGTTCAGGGAGATCTGGAAGAAGTGAGCCACGTGGTCGTTACCACCGGACAGCGTCACCAGAAGGAAGAACGTGATGGCAGCCGCGCCGATAGCGGAGCGAACCGGGACATCGCGCGGGCGCTGCAAGAGATTGTGGTGGGCGTCGTCACCAGTCAGCTTCTTTTCGATGAACGGGTAAGCAAACAGCAACACAACCATCAAGCCACAGAGCAGTGCAACCCAGAAGGCGGACGGAATCGTGTAGTTGCCGATGTAAAGCTCCCATGCCGGCATGACACGAGCAACACCGTCAGTCCACAGCATGTAAATATCCGGCTGGGAACCAGCGGAAACCTGAGACGGGTTGTACGGGCCAAGGTTCCAGATGGAGTTAATCGTCATCAGACCGGAGATGAGTGCCAGCACGCCGGCAACCATCATGCCCATGCCAATGGCCTTGGTGGCGAAGACCGGCATAATGCGGACGCCAACAACATTGTTCTCAGCGCGGCCCGGTCCAGGGAACTGGGTGTGCTTCTGGAACCAGACCATGATGAGGTGAGCTGCAATCAGGCCCAGAATGATGCCCGGGATAACCAGCACGTGCAGGATGTAGAAACGATCCAGCATCAGGTCGGACGGGAAGTCGCCACCGAAGATGGCCCAGTGCAGCCAGGTGCCGATGATCGGCAGGCCCAGGATAATGGCGGACATGATTCGCAGACCGACACCGGAGAGGAGGTCGTCCGGAAGGGAGTAACCGAGGAAGCCCTCGATCATGCCCAAGAGAATCAAGGCGCAACCGATAATCCAGTTAGCCTCACGCGGGCGACGGAACGCACCGGTGAAGAAGATGCGAAGCATGTGGGCAATCATGGACATCATGAACATGAGTGCTGCCCAGTGGTGCATCTGGCGCACGAACAGACCACCGCGGACCTCGAAGGAGAGGTCAAGCGCAGTTGCATAGGCGCGCGACATCTCCACACCGTTGAGCGGGGTGTAAGCGCCGTCGTAAATGACCTTCGTAATGGAAGGATCGAAGAACAGCGCCAAGTAGATGCCGGTCAGCACCAAGATGATGAAGCTGTACAGTGCCATCTCACCGAGCATGAAGGACCAGTGAGTGGGAAAGACTTTGTTGAGCTGGGTACGCAGGACGCCGGCAGCGGAGTACCGCTCGTCCATGTTGTTACCCATCTGTGCAAGTTTGTTACTCATTATGACTTACGCTCCCAGAATGCAGGTCCGACGGGCTCGATGAAGTTGCCCTTAGCAATGAGGTAGCCCTCTTCGTCCACGTCAATCGGCAGCTGCGGAAGTGCACGGGCGGCAGGACCGAAGACCGGCTTGCCGTAGTGCAGAGCGTCGAACTGCGACTGGTGGCACGGGCAGAGAATGCGGTTGGTCTGAGCCTCGTACAACGAGGTCGGGCAACCAATGTGGGTACAAATCTTGGAGTAGGCGTAGTAATCGCCGTAGTGGAAGTCCTCCTGGCCCTTGCGCTCGATGGCCTTCTTGGCGTCATCGTTGCGCAGGCGGATGAGCATCACGGCGTTACGGTTGCCATGGATGGAGTGCATGTGGTTCTCGTAGACGTCCTTGTCCTCGGAGTACTCAGCACCATCGTTGACATCCTCAGCAGCCAGCGGGAAAACGGTCTCCATGCCGCCGGCCGCAAGGTCCTCCGGACGTACACGAACCAGGCGGGTAACACCGCGGGTGGTGTAGTGAGTGCCGGATTCGCCTTCATGCTTCTCGGCAATAGTACCGGTGTCGCGAGCAAGGTAGAGCTTGACGCCCTTTTCATGCATGGTCCAACCGGAGGTCCACAACGTGCCGTCGCCGGCATAGTTCAGATCGTGGCGCTTCTTCCACGGGTTATTGATGGCGCCACCCAGCGGCGCAATAACCGTCAGGCCGAACAGAACGCCGGCGCCGCCGAGCAGACCCTTGATGGTGGAACGGCGACCCAGCGTCGACGTGTTCCAAGAATCATTAAGCAGCGCGGTCAGCGTGCGGCGGTCAACCTCTTCGGAAGGACCGTCGTGGCGACGCTGGACTGAGATCTCCTCCGGGAGAATCTTCTTGACGTACTGAACAATGGCGAAGCCCAGGCCCAGAATGCACAGGCCGGAAGTCAGGCCCAGCAGCGGGGTGTAGAGGGTGTGCCACCACAGGCCGTCCTCTCCCAGCATCTTGTACTGCCACGGCCAGAAAAGGTAAACGCCAAGGAAGGCGATGCCCATCAGTACAGAAACGATGAGCCAGAAGGTGACATTGCCGGCGGCGCGCTTCTCAGCGGGGTCGCCCTCGACCGGGAAGCGTTCCTTGCGGAATGCGACGGTGACGTCGTCAAGCTCGGTGCCGAGTGCTGCGAGCTCGTCGTTGCTCATAGCATCGAGCTCTTTGCGAGAGTAATTCTTCTTTACGTTGCTCATGAGCGAGATCCAATCCACATAGCGGCAACGCACAGAAGGCTGATGCCGATGATCCACATTGCCAGGCCCTCAGCCACTGGGCCGAGACCGCCGAGCGACCAGCCGGCCGGGGACGGGGTTTCCTTTGCAGACTTGAGGTAGGCGATGATGTCCTTCTTCTCGTCTGCGGTCAGCTGACGGTCAGAGAACTTCGGCATGTTCTGCGGGCCGGTCAGCATTGCCTGGTAGATCTCCTGCTCGTTGGCCGGAGCCAGCGGCGGGGCAAACTTACCGGAGGACAGCGCGCCGCCCTTGCCGGTGAAGTTGTGGCAGGACGCGCAGTTCATGCGGAAGAGCTCAGAACCCTTAGCTACGTCCTCTGCCTGAATCTGCCCGTTGTAGTTAGCGCCGCGCAGGGATTCCTGCGCAACGGAGCCGTCCTCGTTGTAGACGATATCGGCACCGCCACCGTTGGCAGCAACATAAGCGGCAAGCGCCAGGGTTTGCTGCTCGGTGTAGCGCGGAGTCTTGCGCTCAGCCTGAGCGTCGTTAGACATCATCGGCATGCGGCCGGAGTGAACCTGGAAGTACACGGAGCCGGCACCAATGCCAACGAGGGACGGGCCGCGGTCCTGGATGCCCTGCAGGTTAGCGCCGTGGCAGGTAATACAAGCGACTTCGTAGATGTCCTTGCCCTCTTGAACGAGTGCCTGGTCATCCTTTGCGGCGGTAGCCACCTGCGCGTCAGGGGTCAAGGCAGAAGCCAAGACGCCAGCGCCGGTAAGGCCGATGCTCAGCGCAAAGACGCCAGCCAGCGTGCGCTTCGCCTTGCGGCGACGGCGGGTCTTCTTAGCCGCGGCAGTGGTGTCTTCCACTGCGGCGGGCTGCTGGATGTTATCCATCATTTTCCTTTAGATAACTCGTACATGGAAATGAATGGCTGTAGGCCGGTTGCTCCCCGGCGACTACGGCCTACTGAACTAGGTAGATGACTACGAACACGCCGATCCACACAACGTCAACGAAGTGCCAGTAGTAGGACACTGCCATTGCCGCGGTGGCCTGTGCAGGCGTGAACTTGGAGCGGGCGATGCGCGCCAAGATGATTCCGAAGGAAATCAGACCCGCAGTCACGTGAGCCGCGTGGAAGCCGGTCAGAATGTAGAAGACCGAACCGAACACGCTGGACTGAACAGTGACACCAGCCATGATCAACTCTGTCCACTCGAACGCCATGATGCCTAGGAAGACAACACCCAACGCGATGGTCACCGAGTACCAGAGTCGGAGCTTGTATACGTCACCCCTTTCTGCTGCAAACACGCCGAACTGAGAGGTCACGGAGGAAAGAACCAGGACTGTCGTAATGATGAAGCCCATCGGCACGTTGATGTGCGCGGTGTGCTCAGCCCAGTCACCCTCCTGGCCGTTCGCACGCGAGGTGAACCACATCGCGAACAGTCCAGCAAAGAACATCAATTCCTGAGACAGGAACACGATGGTGCCAACGCTGACCATGTTGGGTCGGTTCAGCGCGGCAACACGTGGTGCTGCCATACCTTGGTTAGAAACTACGCTCGTCACGCATAACAGTATGGCTGGTCTAGCCGCATAAGTCATCTCATTTCCCCCCGATTTTTTTGAGGCCAGAGCATAGACCTTCACTATCTTCAGCTCGTCCGGAGCCCCCAAATCATTCAGGAAATAGTTGGGAACTTTTCACCGCGCTTTACGACGCCCCATCCCTGCAGGTAGTGCAACGTACTAACGAAGACGGCAAGCATTCAAAGCACGTCAACTACCCGGAGCCCGTCCGCCAGAGCTACTTCCCCATGACGTGCCCTAATGAGATAAATCACACCCCCGCTCGGCCGCGTAAGTGCAGGACTGCAACTTTCGGATGACCCCCGTAAAAACGCACGTTAACGTGCTGGAATTCCTGCGGTCGCCCTGCCCTCAGCACTCCTGGTGCCCCAACCCCTCCCCCAGCCCGCCGACCTACACGAAGTTTTTTGGGGCCTCCGGGAACTTTTTGCAACGCTTCGCGACGCCTTGAAGATCGACAAGGCCCCCGCCACGTTGCGTGGCAGGGGCGTGAGAAGTCGTGGCGCTAAATCGCGCGGCAGATGTGGCTTTAGCCTTAGTGCTTTTCCTTCGGAATACCGTACTGCAGGGACAGGCCGGTAACGGACGTCACGAGCAGGACAGCACCCAGAATGATCATCCAGAAGTAGAGGTAGATGATACCAAGACCCAGCACCGCAATGGAGCCGGTCATGCACAGCGGCCAAATGGAGCTCGGAGAGAAGAAGCCGAGGATACCGGCTCCATCTTCAGTCTCCGCCTCCTCCCAATCTTCCGGAGTGACGTCAACGCGGTTATCGGTGAAGTGGAGGTAGCCGCCCAGCATGATGCAGAGCAGCATGGCAAGAACCATGCCGACGATGCCGACCCACTCGGTGCCGTATAGGTAGCCATCATCCTTGACGTAGTTAACACCAATGATGTAGACGATGAGCGACACGAAGAGGTAGGTCGCAATTGCGTAAAAGACCTTAGATGTTGCACGCATTGTGTATCAGTTCCTTTTCTTATGCCGCAGACGTGGTGTCAACGAAGTTGTCGGCATCGCGGGTATCGCGCAGCGAGTTGAACGGAGTGGTGGTAACTGCGTAAGGCTCTTCACCAATGTGCTCAAGGGCCTCGGCGTTGGTTGCCTGCGGATTCTCCTCGCGGAACTTGAGGTACTCGTTGAAGTCCGCGCGGTCAACGGTGCGGATCTCGAAGTTCATCATGGAGTGGTAGGTACCGCACATCTCAGCACAGCGGCCGACGAAGGCACCCTTTTCCTCAATCTTCTCAACCTGGAAGCGACGCTCCTGGGAGTTCTTCTCCGGGTGTGCGTAGGCATCGCGCTTAAACAGGAACTCCGGAACCCAGAATGCGTGGGAAACGTCGCCGGAGGCAAGACGGAACTCAATCGGAGTGTCTACCGGGAGAACCAGAACCGGAACCTCTTCGGTGGTACCGACGGTCTCAATCTTGTTGAAGTTGAGGTAGGAAATGTCACCCATGGACTTACCGTGAATCGGGTTGGGGTTCGCAGTACCCTCTGGATCCACAGCAGATTCCTCAGCGAGCTTCTGGCGCTCAGTATCGGCGCCATTGTAATTCTCGCCATCAACCTTGTTCTCGGCGTAACCAAACTTCCAGTTCCACTGGAAGGCAGTCACGTCAACGGTGACCTCAGGGTTCTTATCCAAGGCCGTAACCTTCTGCTGTGCCTGAACGGTGAAGAAGAACAGGCCCATAATGATAAGGATCGGAATGATGGTCAATGCCATCTCCAGCGGCACGTTGTACTGCAGCTGCTTCGGGAACTCGCCCTTGCCAGCCTTCTCGGCCTTCTTCGCGCTCCAACGGAAGATGGCAGTGAGGAAGAGACCCCACATAATAAAGCCGATAATCCATGCAGCAACCCAGACCCAGATCCAGAAGTTGTACATCGAGTGAGCCTCAGGGGTAACACCCTTCGGCCAACCCATACCTAGGAGATTTTCAACGGCCGTCGGCGCTGCGACGTCACAACCTGCCAGAGCTAGACCGCCCAGAGCGATAACGCCCGCCAGGCCTGCCTTACGGCCGAGGTTGCGTTGCTTACGCTGTCCCACGTGTGTTCTGCCTTTCTGTGCACACAAACTTCTCGAATACTCACAGAGCATTCCTACCCAATCAGGATAGAGGATCATGCCTGAATTTCAGACCTTTTCGCTGGACTGATCAGGTGCTAGTTCCGCTCTATAAATAGTGAACGTACGGGATGTTACCGGCCCACCTGCGCAAGGTCACACCAGCTACCCCACCCTCCCCCTTCCGCCTATGACTCAATTCACAAGGCATACTGCTGTACATCATCCGAAAGTTCGCACCCTAACGGGGAACGCGGCGCGGGGTTCGCAGATCGCCCAACTCCAGCCGTAAAGTGTGTCGAGGATAGACCTTGATATATAAGGAGAAGCAAGTTTATGTGCGGACTCTGCGCGCTGCTCAGCGCCGATCGCAACGCCGCCCAACACGTGGAGGCACTCGAGCAGTCCCTCCAGTGCATGCGCCATCGCGGCCCCGACGCTGCTGGTACTTGGCATGACGATGATGCGGCTTTTGGTTTTAACCGCCTGTCCATCATCGACCTCGAGCACTCCCACCAGCCGCTGCGTTGGGGTCCCGAAGACAACCCGCAGCGCTACGCTCTCACCTTCAACGGCGAGATTTATAACTACGTCGAGCTGCGCGAAGAGCTCATCGCCGCCGGCTACACCTTTAACACCGAGGGCGATGGTGAGCCCATCGTCGTCGGCTACCACCACTGGGGCAAGGACGTAGTAGAGCACCTACGCGGCATGTTTGGTTTCGTCATCTGGGACACCGAAACGCGCACGATGTTTGCCGCTCGAGACCAGTTCGGCATCAAGCCCCTCTATTACGCCACCACGGCTGCCGGCACGGTGTTCGCCTCCGAGATGAAGTGCATCCTCTCGATGGCCAATTCGCTAGGTCTAGATCTCAGCCTTGATAAGCACGCCATCGAGCACTACACCGACCTGCAGTACGTGCCGGAACCGGAATCCCTCCACGCCAATATTCGCCGCGTCGAGTCGGGTTGCACCGTCACTCTTCGTCCCGGCGAAAAAGTCGTGTCCGAGCGCTACTTCAAGCCTCGCTTCCCCATTCAGCCCGTTAAGCAGGGCGAAGAGCAAAAGCTCTTCGACAAGATTGCACGGGCGTTGGAGGATAGCGTCGAGAAGCACATGCGTGCCGATGTAACCGTAGGTTCCTTCCTGTCCGGCGGCATTGACTCCACTGCCATTGCGGCCTTGGCCAAGCGCCACAATCCGAACCTGCTCACCTTCACTACCGGCTTCGAGCGGGAAGGCTATTCCGAGGTGGATGTCGCCGCCGAGTCTGCCGAGGCAATCGGTGTGGAGCACATCGTCAAAATTGTCTCCCCCGAGGAGTACGCCGACGCCGTCCCAAAGATCATGTGGTACCTGGACAATCCCGTTGCGGATCCTTCCCTCGTGCCGCTGTACTTCGTTGCCCAGGAGGCCCGCAAACACGTCAAGGTGGTACTTTCCGGCGAAGGCGCAGACGAGCTCTTTGGTGGCTACACCATTTACAAGGAACCGCTCTCGCTGGCTCCGTTTGAGAAGATTCCTTCCCCACTGCGCCGCGGCTTGGGCAAGCTCTCGCAGGTGCTCCCCGAAGGAATGAAGGGCAAGTCCCTGCTCAACCGCGGTTCCATGACCATGGAGGAGCGCTACTACGGAAATGCTCGTTCCTTCAACTTCGAGCAGCTCCAGCGCGTCCTGCCCTGGGCTAAACAGGAATGGGACCACCGCGAGGTCACCGCGCCGATTTATGCGCAGTCTCAAGACTTCGACCCCGTAGCCCGCATGCAGCACCTCGACCTGTTTACGTGGATGCGCGGCGATATCCTGGTCAAGGCCGACAAGATGAACATGGCCAACTCGCTCGAGCTGCGCGTCCCCTTCCTTGACAAGGAAGTGTTTAAGGTCGCGGAGACCATCCCCTATGACCTCAAGATTTCGCACGGCACCACCAAGTACGCGCTGCGCAAGGCCATGGAGCAGATCGTCCCGCCGCACGTGCTGCACCGCAAGAAGCTGGGCTTCCCGGTTCCCATGCGCCACTGGCTGGCAGGCGATGAACTCTACGGTTGGGCCCAGGATCAGATCACGGAATCTCAGACCGAGGACATCTTCAACAAGAAGGAAGTCCTGGAGATGCTCAAGGAGCATCGCGACGGAGTATCCGATCACTCGCGCCGCCTGTGGACGGTTCTGTCCTTCATGATCTGGCACGGCATCTTCGTGGAAGAGCGCATCGACCCCAAGATTGAGCAGCGCGATTATCCCGTGAAGCTCTAGAGTCACCCACCCTCTTCTGTCCAACTTCCAGAAGTAGGAAACGGTACCGGGAACCCGGTACCGAGAAGATTGAAGAATAAAAAGCGAAGCCCTCGCCACGTGGCGAGGGCTTCGGCATATCGTCTATGTGACTTTAATTGAAGGAGTCACCGCAAGCGCAGGAACCGCCAGCGTTGGGGTTATCGATGGTAAAACCTTGTGCCTCAATGGTGTCGGAGAAGTCAATCTTGGCACCGGTGAGGTACGGGATGGACATCTTGTCTACGACGAGGTTGACGCCGCCGATGGTGTCTACCTTGTCACCATCCAGAGTGCGGTCATCGAAGTAGAGCTGGTAGCGCAGGCCAGCACAGCCACCCGGCTGGACGGCGATGCGCAGCGAGAGATCATCGCGGCCTTCCTGCTCAAGCAAAGACTTTGCCTTGGCAGCAGCGGCCTCGGTCAGGATAACTCCGGTTGCAGACGCGGGAGCGGTCATGGTTTCTCCTCTTATATATACGGAATTTTCTGGAGCCCACCCTACCCCCTCACAGGAGAGGAAGAAAGGATGCCTCGCAGTCGAACAGTGTCGTGCTCTCTTTCCTCAACGCCGGCTCCCGCGGGCCTATTCCCAGTATGTCCGTGCGACCTTGTACGCTAAACAGCGTGAAACTTCCGTGGCAAAAAGATGACAAGACCTCTTCACCCGCCGAACAAACCCCGGCGCCGGAAGAGCAACCCGCCGCCGAGAAACCGCACCGCAAGGGCTACACGCCGCCGAAGGGCCGCCCTACGCCCAAGCGCGATGCGCAGGAAATCGCCCGCGGCGTCAAGCGCGATCCCCGAGGAATGTCGGAGGCGCAGCGCTACCAGCACCGCAAGGAGCTCAAGGCTTCCATGTCCAAGCAGGAGTGGAAGGAATACAAGCGCAAAGAGCGCCAAGAGTCCCGCGAGCGCAACAAGGTGGCACAGGAGCGCATGGCCGCTGGCGACGAACGCTACCTGCTCGCCCGCGATAAGGGCGAGGTCCGCCGCTACGTGCGTGATTGGGTAGATTCCCGCCGCTTCATCAACGAGTGGGTCATGCCCTTTATGATCGTGCTGCTGGTGCTTATGTTCGTCAGCAGCCGGGACCCGCGCCTGTCCCAGATCGTTTCTATCGGCGCCATGGCGGTCATCGTGGTCTTCGCGGTCGAGGGCTTCTGGCTCGCGCGCAAGTGCAATAACGCCGTACGTCTCAAGTTCCCCGGCACCACCGAGGCCGGTTTTGGCCTAGGCTTCTACGCGTACTCCCGCGCCTCCCAGCCGCGTAAGTGGCGCACCCCGCGCCCGCAGGTGGAGCGCGGAGCCACCGTCTAGACCGGAGGACACATGCCTGAATTCACCGCCGTTCCCCAGCTGCGCCCTGCAACCGCAGCACAACCAAACCGCGTGGCAGAGATTGCCGCGTGGTTGGCGGCAGCCCAGGATTCTCAGCAGGCTAAGCCACTTCAGCGCCCTCGCGCCATTGTCTTTCTCAGCAATCCCGCTATCGCGGTGGACACGACCGATGCCGGCGCGCTCACGCAACACTCCCCTGCTGATGAGGAACGGTGGCGCGAGAACCTCTTCAGCGCTGCGCAGCGCGCAGGGGCAGGCATAGACTTCGTCGAGTGCACCAGCGCAGAGTCCGCCAGCGCTAAGCCTGGCGCCACTTCCGCCGCCATGACCCCTGTGGAGTTCGAATCCTTCATCGATGTGGGCATGGCCACCGCAGATCGCGAGATCGATTCCGGTTCGGATCTACTCATAGCGTCGGCTCGTGGCATCGATGACGCGACCGTCGCCGCAAGCCTTATGGGCCGGATTACCCACACCGAACCGGTGGCCATCGTGGGGACGAATACGCTCGCAAGCGGTATTACGGATGCGCAGTGGAAGACCCGCGTGAGCATTGTGCGGGACTCCATGTTCCGCGCCCGCAACCTGGAGGGCTGGGAAGTTGTGCAGACCATCGGCACCCCGAGTGTGGCAGCACTAGTGGGTTTCATCGCCCAAGCCACGGCGCGGCGGACGCCGGTGCTTATCGACGGCCCCCTGGCCGCCACCGCCGCCGTCCTCGCCGAGCGCAGTGCCCCCGGCGTGAAAGGCTGGCTGCGCGCGGGAAGCACGACCCCCGAACCGGCGTATGCCCTCGCCCTCAAGGAGCTCGGGATTGAACCGCTGCTCGATTTAAACCTGAGCGAAGGTTTCCCCCTCGGCGCGCTCGCGGCCCTGCCGCTGGTGCAGCTGGCCGCCGAGCTTGCCTAAGCGAATTGCGCTCTAAGCCTCCACCAGCGTGTGCAGCCAGCCGTGGGTATCCTCAACGGACCCGCGCTGGATGCCGGTGAGGCGCTCACGCAAAGCCATCGTCGTGGCCCCTGCCTCATCGTTGTTGATGTGGAAGTCAGTATCGGTGCCCATGACGTGGCCCACCGGGGTAATGACGGCAGCGGTACCGCAGGCAAAGGCCTCCACCATCGCACCGGAGGCAACGTCGTGCTCCCACTCCTTGTAGGTGATGCGACGCTCTTCGACCTTCAAGCCCATATCTTCGGCCACCTGCAGCAGGGACTTGCGGGTAATGCCCGGAAGCAGCGATCCCGACAACGCCGGGGTTACCAGAGTCTGGTTGCCCTCTTCGCCGTAGACGAAGGCCAAGTTCATGCCGCCCATCTCCTCGATGTAGGTGCGGTCGATGGCATCCAACCACACCACCTGGTCGCAGCCCTTTTCCGCTGCCTGCGCCTGAGCGAGCAGGGAGGCCGCGTAGTTGCCGGCGAACTTGGCCGCACCCGTGCCGCCGGGGGCGGCGCGAACATAGTCGGTGGACAGCCAGACGGACACCGGCTTGATACCACCGGAGAAGTACGCGCCGGCCGGGGAGGCGATGACAACATAGCGGTAGGAGTGCGCCGGGTGCACGCCCAGGGACACATCGGTAGCGATCATGAAGGGGCGGAAGTACAGAGCTGCTTCGCCACCGGCTTCGGGGACCCAGGCCTGGTCGACGTCGACAAGCTGGCGCAGGGACTCAATGAACTCTTCTTCCGGGAGCTGCGGCATGGCCATGCGCTCCGCGGAAGCTTGCAGACGCTGCGCGTTCTGCTCCGGGCGGAAAGTGGCGATGCTGCCATCGGGCTGGCGGTAGGCCTTGATGCCCTCGAAGATAGCCTGGCCGTAATGGAAGACGGTGGACGCCGGATCCATACTGAACGGCGCGTAGGGGCGCACCTGCGCGTCATGCCATCCTTTGTCCTCGGTCCAGTCAATCGTCACCATATGGTCGGTGAAATATTTGCCAAAGCCCGGTTTCGCCAAAATCTCCTGCAGGCGCTCCGGGGAGGTGGGGTTTTCAGTTCGCGTCACGGTGTAATTCAACATGTTTCATAGCGTACTCCCCCAACACCTATAGATATGCAGAAATGCCCTGGCGGCGTAGTCACCCCTTGAGCGCATCGCCCCTGACGCGTTCCACATCATGGACACGGGTAGGGTGTGAGGAGTATCCCATTGTCACTTTTCTCAAGGAGGACATCGTGGCTTCTACCACGTTCGAATTGCCCGCACGCGGCTCTTTCCCCACCGTTGAGCTGGCCAAGAAGGCCCCCAAGCAGGCGGACGCCCTGTTGATCGCAACCTTTGCTGGCGAGGATGGGCTCGAGGTGCCGGGTACCTCCCTGCTCGGCTCCTCGGCGCTGCGCTCAACGTATGAGGCGCTCACCGCAGTGGGGGCGACGGGCAAGGCTGGGGAAATCGTGAAGGTCCCCGCCCCGCAGAAGGCGGGCGCTGCACAGGTCATCGCGTTGGGTTTGGGCGGCGTCGAGGAACTCGACGATGAAGCATTGCGCCGCGCCGCGGGCAGCGCCGCCCGTGCCACCACTGGCGTCGGCACCATCGTGACCACCCTCGCGGACTTCGGTGTGAGCGCCGCCGTCGAAGGCCTCATCCTTGGCGGCTACGCCTACCGCGGCATCCGCTCCACCGAGCTCACGGAAAAGGAACAGCCGGCAACCTTCGTCGTTGTGGCTGATAAGTCCGCCTCCGAGGAGTTCGAGGCCGCTCGCACCGTGGCAGAGTCTGTTTTGTTCACCCGTGACTTGGTGAATACCCCGGCGAACGAGCTCTACCCGGAGTCCTACGCCGCCATCATTTCCAGCCAGGCCAAGGAAGCCGGGCTTGACGTCGAGGTGCTCGATGAAAAGCAGCTGGCAAAGCAGGGCTTCGGTGGCATCTTGGCTGTGGGTAAGGGCTCGGCCCGCCCGCCGCGCCTGGTGCGCCTGAGCTGGAAGCCCAAGAAGGCCAAGAAGCACGTGGCTCTTGTGGGCAAGGGCATCACCTTCGATACCGGCGGTATTTCCTTGAAGCCGGGCAACGGTATGTGGGACATGATCTCGGACATGGGTGGCTCGGCTGCCATGGCTGCCACCATTATCGCGGCTGCCAAGTTAAAGCTGCCGGTCCAGATCACCGCTACCCTGCCGCTGGCTGAGAACATGCCGGGCTCTGGCGCCACCCGCCCGGGCGATGTCATTACCCACTACGGTGGCCTGACCTCCGAAGTTCTCAACACCGACGCCGAGGGCCGCCTCGTGCTTTCCGACGCCATTGCGCGCGCCAGCGAGGACAAGCCCGACTACCTCATCGAGACCGCTACTCTTACCGGCGCACAGATCGTGGCGCTGGGCTCTCGCACCGCGGGCGTTATGGGCTCCGAGGTCTTCCGCGATCGCATCGCCGAAATCGGCCGCGAGGTGGGCGAAAACGCGTGGGCCATGCCGCTGCTGGAGGAGCACGACGAGGAGATTAAGTCCCAGGCCGCGGACATCCGCAACATCAACGCCAAGCGTGAAGGCGGCATGGAGTTCGCCGGCACCTACCTCAAGCAGTTCGTAGGCGAAGGCATCGAGTGGGCGCACATCGATATCGCCGGCCCCTCTTGGAACGGTTCCGCTCCGCGCGGCTACACCCCGAAGCGCGCCACCGGTGTGCCGGTGCGCACCGTGGTGGCAACCCTGCGCGAGATTGCCGAAGCCTAGATCAGAGCGGCTTCGACTAGGCCCGTCGTGTGAGCGGCTTCAGGCCGCTCACACCTCTTCGCCGGCGATGACGTAGTCCTCCTTGTCCGCCAGCGGGAGGACGGTGCCGTCGGACATCGCGCGGTCGGTGACGACCCCGTTATCGTCGACAAGCGCCACCTCGTTGCCGCCCTCACGCAGCCGGCGCAGGCCTTCCTTGAGCATGCGCCGGCCCACCGTGTGCAGGCCGGAAACCTGTGAGAAGTCCAGCGCTAGGCGCTTGCCAGAGAATTGGCGCTCCTCCAGCTCGTGGAGGATGGCTTCCGTAGCGGTGAAATTGATGTGGCCCTGCAGTCGGATGATGGCCGTCTCATCATCTTCATCAACACTGCGTACCGGATGCACGCCGAAGCGGTTCTCCGTGGACATCAGGTGCAGGCCCATGTCCGAGGAAAGCTCGCGGAAAATCGCGGTGCCACGCACGCTATTTCCCTGCTCGTCGAGGCGCGGCGAGAACGTCGCCACACCGATCTGCCCCGGCAGCGTACCAATGAGCCCGCCGGCCACACCCGACTTAGCGGGGATTCCCACTTCCGCCATCCACCGCCCCGCGCCGTCATACATGCCACACGAACTCATCACTGCCAAGGTCATGCGGCACACATCGGCGTCCAGAATCTTCTCCCCCGTCACCGGCTGGCGCCCACCATTGGCCAAAGTCGCGGTCATGACGGCGAGGTCGCGCACGTCGACCGACAGCGCGCACTGCGAGGTGTAGGACAGAACTGCGTCGTGGGCATCGTCCTGAATGATTTCATAGGAGCGCAGCATGTGCGCGAGCGAAAGGTTTCGTTCGGCGTGCTCGAGCTCGGAGTCACACAGGCGCTTATCGACGTCTACCTCGCGCCCCGCCAGCTTTGAAATGAAAGAACGAATCTTCTCCACGCGGTCCTCCACGCTGGAGTCCACACCGTTGATGAGCTGGTTGACCACAATGGCACCGGCGTTGATCATCGGGTTCACTGGGCGGTGATCCTTTGCCAGGGAGAGCTCGTTAAAGGCCTGGCCGGAGGGCTCTAGGCCGACGACCTCACGAACCTCATCGAGCCCCAGTTCCTGCAGCGCCAGCGCGTAGACGAAGGGCTTGGAGATGGACTGGATGGTAAAGCGGTTCTCCGCATCGCCAGCACTGTACAGGTGCCCCGTCACAGAGCACAGGGCTACGCCGAGTTGGTCAGGGTTTGCACTGGCCAGCTCTGGGATATAGTCCGCGACCTCGCCAGAATCGTGGTCGTGAACACGGTCGAGGATTTTTTGTAGATAAAAAGGAATCGGTGATTTCATCGGTATCCAGCCTATAGAATTACCGCGTATGAAGCCTGCACTCATCATCGTTGACGTCCAACATGACTTCTGCCCTGGCGGCGCACTTGCCACCGAAAAAGGCAACGAGGTGGCCGACCGCATCGGCGCCCTTCAGCCTAGCTATGACACCGTCGTGGCTACCCAGGACTGGCACATCGATCCGGGCAGCCACTTTTCCGAATCGCCCGACTTCGTCGATTCCTGGCCAGTGCACTGCGTTGCTGATTCCTTTGGTGCCGCCATGCACGAATCCATCGGCGCCGCCCAAGCCTACTTCCGCAAAGGCGAATACACCGCTGCTTATTCCGGGTTCGAAGGCGCGGCCGATGGTGTGTCATTGGCAGACTGGTTGCGCGAGCGCAACATCACCGCCGTGGACATCGTTGGCATCGCCACCGATCACTGCGTGCGGGCCACGGCGCTCGACGCAGTTAAGGAAGGCTTCGCCGTCCGCGTTCTGGCACACTACTGCGCGCCTGTCGATGAGTCCCGTGGCGCCGCCGCGCTTGCCGAGCTCGCGGATGCGGGCGCAACCATCGTGAAGGACTAGTCCTTATTCTGCTGCTGGCGCTGCTCAAAGCGCTCGCGACGTTCACGTTGCTCTTCCCTCTTGCGCAGGATGCGTTCGCGTTCAATGCGCTCGCGCATGCGCTGCGGATAGCCGGTCTCCTCGACGTCATAGACATCGCATCGAAGCAGCTTGGCTACCGCATCGATCCCTTTCGGCCCGCCGATACGGCGGCGGATGAAGGCGCCGTTCTCATCAACTACGACCACGGACATCTCGTTGACCACGGTTTCCGGCTCAACGAAGGCCTCGATATATGCGCGTCCCTGTGCCCAGGTTTGAAGCTCCCGGGCGTCTTCTGCGCGAATCGTCTCCCCCGGTGCGCGGGGCGGGCGCAGCTGGGACTTAGAGCTGTTGCGGCGGAAGGGGTTGAACATGGCTCTTTAGCCTACCGGAGGCATCCTTGAGCCCCTTCGTGCGGAGGATGCCCTAATTCACCCCACCCGTGCGCGCCTTTTATAAACACGCTGTAGAATCGAACACTAGCGTTTCAATAATTCCAACTTTCGAGGAGTCTTAATACTTATGGCACACTCTGTTGTGATGCCCGAACTGGGCGAATCTGTAACCGAAGGCACGATTACCCAGTGGCTGAAGTCCGTCGGCGACACCGTTGAGGTCGACGAGCCTTTGCTCGAGGTCTCCACCGACAAGGTCGACACCGAAATCCCGTCCCCGGTCGCCGGCACCATCCTCGAAATCAAGGCAGAGGAAGATGACACCGTAGACGTGGGCGAGGTCATCGCCATCATCGGTGACGAAGGCGAATCCGCACCGGCTGCTGAGGAGTCTGAGGATTCCTCCGAGAAGGCTGATGAGACTCCGGACAAGCCTGCTGAGGACGCTGAGTCCGAGGCCTCTGCTGCTTCTGGTGACGCCACCGACGTAGAGATGCCGGAACTCGGTGAGTCCGTCACCGAGGGCACCATCACCCAGTGGCTGAAGTCCGTCGGCGACACCGTCGAGGTCGACGAACCACTCCTCGAGGTCTCCACCGATAAGGTCGACACCGAAATCCCGTCCCCAGTCGCCGGCACCCTCGTTGAAATCCTCGCCGAGGAAGACGACACCGTCGACGTCGGCGCCGTCATCGCCCGCATCGGCGACGGCTCCGCCGCCGCTTCCGAGAAGCCTGCCGCCAAGGAAGAAAAGGCAGAGCCGAAGGCAGAAGAAAAGAAGGAAGAGCCCAAGGCAGAAGAAAAGTCCGAGACTCCTGCTGCTTCTGGTGACGCCACCGACGTAGAGATGCCGGAACTCGGTGAGTCCGTCACCGAGGGCACCATCACCCAGTGGCTGAAGTCCGTCGGCGACACCGTCGAGGTCGACGAACCACTCCTCGAGGTCTCCACCGATAAGGTCGACACCGAAATCCCGTCCCCAGTCGCCGGCACCCTCGTTGAAATCCTCGCCGAGGAAGACGACACCGTCGACGTCGGCGCCGTCATCGCCCGCATCGGCGACGGCTCCGCCGCCCCGGCCAAGGAAGAAAAGGCCGAGAAGAAGGAAGAGCCGAAGGCAGAGGAAAAGGCCGACAAGAAGTCCGAGGCCAAGGCTGAGAAGAAGGACGAGAAGCCGGCCGCGTCCGCTGAGCCGAAGGCTTCCGAGACCTCCACCAAGGTCAACAACGGTGACAACGTCCCGTACGTCACCCCGCTGGTACGCAAGCTGGCTGAGAAGCACGGCGTGGATCTCTCCACCGTCTCTGGCACCGGTGTTGGCGGCCGCATCCGCAAGCAGGATGTGCTGGCCGCTGCTGGCGAGGGTGAGGCACCGGCTTCCTCCGCTAAGGCAGCTTCCAGCAGCCCGCGTGCTCGCTGGTCCACCAAGTCCGTGGATCCGGAGAAGCAGGAGCTCATCGGCACCACCAAGAAGGTCAACCGTATCCGCGAGATCACGGCGTCCAAGATGGTTGAGGCCCTCCAGATCTCCGCTCAGCTGACCCACGTCCAGGAAGTCGATATGACCGCCATCTGGGATATGCGCAAGCAGTCCAAGCAGGCGTTCATTGACAAGTACGAGGCCAACCTCTCCTTCCTGCCGTTCATCGTGAAGGCAACCGTTGAGGCACTGGTGTCCCACCCGAACGTCAACGCTTCCTACAACCCGGAGACCAAGGAGATGACCTACCACGCTGACGTCAACGTGGCCATCGCCGTAGACACCCCGAAGGGCCTGCTCACCCCGGTCATCCACAAGGCTCAGGAGCTGACGCTGCCGGAGATCGCTCAGAAGATCGCCGAGCTGGCTGACAAGGCACGCAACAACAAGCTCAAGCCGAATGATCTGACCGGTGCAACCTTCACCGTGACCAACATTGGCTCCGAGGGCGCCCTGCTGGATACCCCGATTCTGGTTCCGCCGCAGGCCGGCATCCTGGGTACCGCCGCTATTACCAAGCGTGCGGTTGTCGTGACCGAGGACGGCCAGGACGCCATCGCTATCCGCCAGATGTGCTACCTGCCGTTCACCTACGACCACCAGGTGGTCGACGGTGCCGACGCTGGTCGCTTCATCACGACCATCAAGGACCGCCTCGAAACCGCGGACTTCGAAGCTGACCTTGACCTTTAAGCCTTAGAGCTAAGCCCTAGGCTTGCTCCCCCGCCACTGCGGCCGGGGGAGCTTCGTCGTTTTCGCCCTGCTTTCCTCCATCCCACAAACACAGCTCGGTGACATCGCTCAGAGGAACCGCTACCCCTCCAAAACTGACGAAGTTTCCTTCAGATCCTCAGAGATCGGCGCCAACTTTGTCAGTTAGGCGCGTTTTCTTTATCCGTCTTGCCACCAAGACCCGACAACTGTGACTCAGCACACTAGACTGAGCCGCATGGTTTCTCAGAAGTGGTTTCGCGTCGCACTCGGTATGTTCCTCGTCGCCTGCGGCGCCAATCTCTTCGCTCCCATGGTCGTGGTCTACCAAACCACCACCTCCCTCGGGGTTCTGCAAACAACCTTCCTTTTTGGCATCTACGCCCTCGGCATCATGGTCGCCCTATTCATCGGTGGTCCGCTTTCGGATTCGCTAGGGCGCCGCGCCATCATGCGCCCAGCTGTCCTCACCACCACCGCCGGTTCCCTCGTTTTCCTCACCGGCGCAGGCGGCGCCTTCCTCCCCTTGTTGATCGGCCGCCTGTGCGCCGGTGCCGCCGTGGGCCTCGCCATGTCTTCCGGCGCGGCCTGGATCAAGGAGCTCAGCACACATCTGAGCGTTGGAGCCAAGCGTTCCTCCATAGCCCTGTCGGCCGGTTTCGCATCAGCACCCGGCGTGGCTGGTATCGCCGCCGAGTTCCTCCCCTGGCCCACCGTTGTTCCTTATCTTTTGCACATCGGCCTAGCACTCATCGTGGTCCCACTCGTGTGGACGGTGCCGGAACAGCAATCTGCACAGTCAGCTTCGAGGCGCCGTTCATTTGTCCCGACCAGCCTGATTACTCCCCACTACTTACCGGTGGTGGCCTACGCACCATGGGTCTTCGGCTCCGCCACCACCGCCTTTGTGTTCCTGCCCGCGCAGCTCAGCGAGCACCTACGCCACCCCGTTCTTGTCGCCGGCCTGTGCGCGCTTCTCACCATGGGCAGCGGCGTGGTTATCCAGCAACTGGCTGGCCGCATCCGCGTGACCTCGTTCCACGGCATGGCGCTGGCCGCAGTAGGAATGGCACTGTGCCTCGCTGTCCTCGCTGCGGCTCATCATGGTTGGGCAGTTTTTCTCCTGCTTATCGCGGCCATCATCATGGGCAGCTCCTATGGAATCGGCATGCTCAGCGGACTCGCGGAGACCCAAGCCATCGCCGACGCAGAGGAGCTCGGTGCAGCGACGGGGGTGTTTTATTCACTGACCTATCTGGGTTTCTTTGCCCCCTTCATCCTGTCACTTTTGGGCCCTGCTGTTGGCTATTCCACGGCCTTCGTCATCGGCCTCACCGTCGCGGTAGCGACCGCCGTAGCGCTGCGCCTCCATGTCAGGGGTAACCGGGGCTAATGTCATGGCCTACGCCTTATACTTGGGGGCAGTTTAGGTCACACAATCTAACGCCACAAAGGAGATAAAACACATGGATTTCATCTCTCGCCACCTCGGGCCTGATGCGGCCGAGCGTGAGACGATGCTCAAGGCAGTGGGCTACGACAGCGTGGAGGCACTCGTCGACGCCGCCCTGCCCACCTCCATCCGCGCCACCGAGGCGCTGAACCTCCCGGAGGCTTTGAGCGAAGATGACGCGCAGGCGAAGCTGCGCGAGTACGCCTCCCAGAACGTCGTGCTGAAGTCCTTTTACGGCCAGGGTTATTCCGATACCCTCACCCCGGCGGTCATCCGCCGCGGGCTGCTGGAGGATGCCGGCTGGTACACCGCATACACGCCCTACCAGCCGGAGATTTCGCAGGGCCGTCTCGAAGCCTTGCTCAATTTCCAGACCATGATTGAGTCCCTGACCGGTCTTCCCATCGCGAACGCCTCGCTTCTCGACGAAGCCTCCGCCACCGCCGAAGCCGTCGGCCTCATGGCCCGCGCGGTGAAGAAGGGCCGCCGCGTGCTGCTCGATTCCCGCCTGCACCCGCAGGTTCTCGCCGTCGCTGCCGAGCGCGCCCGAGCCATCGAGCTCGAGGTCGAGATTGCTGATGTCCGCGATGGCATCGTCGGCGAAGACCTCGTCGGCGCCGTTCTGGCCTACACCGGAACCGAGGGCGATATCGTCGACCCCCGCGCCGCCATCGAAGAGCTCCACACCCGCGGCGCTCTTGCCGCCGTCGTGGCTGACCCCCTGTCGCTGCTTCTCTTGGAAGCCCCCGGTGAGATGGGCGCGGACGTGGTCCTCGGCTCCTCGCAGCGCTTCGGCGTGCCGCTCTTCTTCGGCGGCCCGCACGCGGCCTTCATGTCCGTCACGGACAAGCTCAAGCGCCAGCTGCCGGGCCGCATCGTGGGTGTGTCGAAGGACGCCGCCGGCCGCCCCGCCTACCGCCTCGCATTGCAGACTCGTGAGCAGCACATCCGCCGCGAGCGCGCGACCTCCAACATCTGCACCGCCCAGGCTCTGTTAGCCAACGTGGCCTCCATGTACGCGGTGTACCACGGTCCTGAGGGCCTCAAGGCCATCGCGCAACGCGTCCACGACCGCGCTTCTGCTTTCGCTGCGGCCGTCACCGACGCGGGCAAGGAGATTGTCTCCCGCGACTTCTTCGACACCGTGACCGTGACCGGCGTGGATGCCGCCGCCATCAAGACCCAGCTTCAGGAGCAGGGTTACCTGGTGCGCGCCATCGGCTCGGACAAAGTCTCGGTCTCCTTCGGCGAGTCCGCCACCAGCGAGGATGTCAACATCCTCGCCGCCGCCTTCGGCGCCGAGTCCTCCGCTAACTCCGAGCCAGCCGCGTCTGGCTCCTTCGAGATTCCGTCCTCCGTCCAGCGCGCCGAGGCCCCGCTGCGGCACGAGATCTTCAACTCCATCCACTCCGAGACCCAGATGCTGCGCTACCTGCGCACCTTGGCGGATAAGGACCTGGCCCTGGACCGCACGATGATCCCTCTGGGTTCGTGCACGATGAAGCTCAACCCCACCGCCGCGATGGAGCCCATCTCCTGGCCGGAATTCGCCGGCATCCACCCGTATGCCCCGGAGGAGACCACCGCGGGCTGGCGCGCGCTGATCGACGAACTCGAGTCCTGGCTCGCCGAGATTACCGGCTACGCCCAGGTCTCCATCCAGCCCAACGCCGGCTCCCAGGGCGAGCTGGCCGGCCTTCTGGCCATTCGCCGCTACCACGTGGCCAACGGCGATCACGGCCGCGATGTCATCCTCATCCCGGCCTCCGCGCACGGCACCAATGCGGCCTCAGCCACCTTGGCCAACCTGCGCGTCGTCGTGGTCAAGACCGCCGACGATGGCTCGATTGACCTCGCCGACCTCGACGCCAAGATTGAGCAGCATGGCGAGCACATCGCCGGCATCATGATTACCTACCCCTCCACCCACGGCGTCTTCGACCCCGAGGTGCGCGAGGTCTGCGACAAGGTTCACGCGGCCGGCGGCCAGGTCTACATCGACGGTGCCAACATGAACGCGCTAGCCGGTTGGGCCCGTCCGGGTGCCTTCGGCGGCGATGTGTCCCACCTGAACCTACACAAGACCCTCACCATCCCGCACGGCGGCGGTGGCCCGGGTGTGGGCCCGGTGGGCGTCGCCAAGCACTTGGTGCCCTTCCTGCCGGCCGATGCCAATGATCCCAAGCTGGATCCCTCGCAACCGACTGCGGAGACCACCGGCGTGCCGTCCACCGCATCGCGCTACGGTTCCGCCGGCGTGCTGCCAATTTCCTGGTCCTACCTGGCCATGATTGGTGCACAGGGTCTGACCGACGCCACGAGCCACGCCATCCTCGGCGCAAACTACCTGGCACAGAGCCTGAAGGATTCCTTCCCAGTGCTTTACACGGGCAATGCCGGCCTGGTGGCTCACGAATGCATCTTTGACCTGCGCGAGCTGACCGACGCCTCCGGCGTCACCGCCGCCGACGTGGCCAAGCGCCTCGTGGACTACGGCTTCCACGCGCCGACCCTCTCCTTCCCAGTGGCCGGCACCCTTATGGTGGAGCCCACCGAGTCCGAGGACCTGGGTGAGCTGAACCGCTTCATCGAAGCCATGCGCTCCATCCGTGCCGAAATCCAGGAGATCATCGACGGCCAGGTGGCCTACGAGGACTCCGTCATCCACCACGCACCGTTCAACGCCGAATCCGTCGCGGCCGACGAGTGGGACTTCTCCTTCACCCGCCAGCAGGCCGCCTACCCGGTAACTTCGCTGCGCGCCAACAAGTACTTCCCGCCGGTGCGCCGCATCGACGAGGCTTATGGTGACCGCAATCTGGTGTGCACCTGCCCGCCGCCAGAGGCTTTTGACTACTCCGACGAGAACCAGGAGGTTTAATCAATGACTGACTACCTGCACTCCCCGCTGCATGCTGAGCATGAGAAGCTCGGCGCCACTTTCACGCCCTTCGGGCCGTGGGAGATGCCGCTGAAGTATGACAATGAGCTTGAGGAGCACCGCGCAGTGCGCAATGCTGCGGGCCTCTTCGACCTGTCCCACATGGGTGAAATCTGGGTCAACGGCCCGGACGCCGCCGAGTTCCTGTCCTACTGCTTCATCTCCAACCTGGTTCCCCTCAAGGTGGGCAAGGCAAAGTACTCCATGATCTGCGCCGAGGATGGCGGCATCATGGATGATCTCATCACCTACCGCTTGGAGGAGACCAAGTTCCTCGTCGTGCCGAATGCCGGCAACGCCGATACCGTGTGGGAGGCTCTCAACGAGCGCGCCGAGGGCTTCGACGTAGACCTGAAGAACGAGTCCCGCGATGTGGCCATGATTGCTGTCCAGGGCCCGAAGGCGCTGGAGATCCTCGTCCCGCTGGTGGAGGACACCAAGCAACAGGCAGTGATGGACCTTCCCTACTACGCCGCCATGACCGGCAAGGTGGCGCGCAAGTACGCTTTCATCTGCCGTACCGGCTACACCGGCGAGGACGGCTTCGAGCTCATCGTCTACAACTCCGATGCCCCAGAACTGTGGGAGGAGCTGCTCAAGGCCGGCGAGGAGTACGGCATCAAGCCCTGCGGCCTGGCCGCGCGCGACTCCCTGCGCTTGGAAGCTGGCATGCCGCTTTACGGCAACGAGCTCACCCGTGATATCACTCCGGTGGAGGCCGGCATGTCACGCGCCTTTGCCAAGAAGGAGCAGGACTTCGTGGGTGCAAAGGTACTGCGCCAGCGCGCCGAAGAAGGCCCGCAGGCCGTTATTACCGGCCTGGTCTCCTCGCAGCGCCGCGCCGCGCGCGCCGGAGCGGAGGTCTTCGTTGGTGAGAACAAGGTAGGCACGGTGACCTCCGGCCAGCCCTCCCCCACCCTGGGCCACCCTGTCGCGCTCGCGCTCATCGATACCGCCGCAGGCTTGGAGGCCGGCGACGCCGTGGAGATCGACATCCGCGGCAAGCGCTACCCCTTCGAAGTGTCCGCGCTGCCCTTCTACAAGCGCGAGAAGTAAACTCCACTACTGAATCCATCTACCGAAAGGACATCCCTTCTCATGGCTAATCTTCCTTCCGATTTTTCCTACTCCGAGGACCACGAGTGGATTAACGCAGCTGCTGATTCCGTCGTCGGTTCCACCGTCCGCGTCGGCATCACCTCCGTGGCCACCGACCGCCTGGGTGAGGTTGTCTTCGCCGAGCTGCCTGCTGTGGGTGACACCGTTGAGCACGGCGAGACCTGCGGCGAGGTGGAGTCCACCAAGTCCGTGTCTGACCTGTACTCCCCGGTCACCGGCACCGTCACCGCCGTCAACGAGGATGTGCACGATGACTACGCCGTCATCAACAACGATCCCTTCGGTGAGGGCTGGCTCTTCGAGGTCGAGGTCACCGAAGCCGGCGAGCTGATGACTGCTGAGGAGTACGCCTCCGCCAACGGCGTGGCCTAAATCTGCGCTTGAACAGCGCGCATTCAGCCCCTGTCTGGCTGAATCTTCGCGGGGACTAGCATGGGTATCCATGACTGCTCCCCGCGAACCTTTCTTTCCCGCCAACCGCTCTATTCGCGCTTCCGACGAGCCACTGGAGATCCGCCGCTTGGGCCGCATGGGCTACCAAGAGGCCTGGGATCTCCAGGCCGAGCTCGCCGCAGCGCGGGCGGCAGGCACGCAGGGTGATGTCATCCTCGTGGTTGAGCACCCCAACGTCTATACCGCCGGCAAGCGCACGCAGCCGGAGGATATGCCCGATAACGGCCTGCCGGTCATTGACGTCGACCGCGGCGGGCGTATCACCTGGCACGGCGAGGGCCAGCTGGTTGTCTACCCCATCATTAAGCTGGCGGAGCCGGTCGACGTCGTTGACTACGTCCGCCGCCTTGAGGAAGCCATCATCCAGGCCGTCCGCGAACTCGGTGTGAGCACCGCCGGGCGCATCGATGGCCGCTCGGGCGTGTGGGTTCCGTCCACCACCCGCGCCGCCGATCCGGCCGCCCCGAAGCGCGACCGCAAGCTGGGTGCGCTAGGCATCCGCGTTACCCGCGGCGTAACCATGCACGGCCTCGCCCTCAATTGCACCAATACCCTGGAGTACTACGAGCACATCGTAGCCTGCGGCATCGACGATGCCGACGTGTCAACCCTCTCGCTGGAGCTTGGCCGCGAGGTCACCATTCAGGAAGCGGAAGCGCCGCTTCTCGACGCCCTCCTCAAAGCCCTCTCAGGTGAACTCACCGTGGCCGACCACACCTTCGCCTCGGCGCCTGATCCCATCAAGGTGGCCAACGAGAAGGCACGCCAAGCCCGCAAAGCAGCAGAGGGAAAGTAGAAGATACCCTCGGTGGAATAAACCCGGCTCTCGCAGGACTTGTATTAGGAAGAGCTAACTCTAACGCGTAAAGTGAGGTTCCGTGACTGTTAAGCCTGAAGGACGCAAGATGCTCCGCATTGAGAAGAAAAATGCGGAGTCGCCCATCGAACAGAAGCCACGCTGGATCCGCAACCAGGTTCGCACCGGACCGGGTTATGAGGACATGAAATCCCGCGTATCCGGAGCTTCCCTACACACCGTGTGTCAGGAGGCCGGCTGCCCCAATATTCACGAGTGCTGGGAATCGCGTGAGGCTACCTTCCTCATCGGCGGTGACAAGTGCACCCGCCGCTGCGATTTCTGCGATATCGCCACCGGCAAGCCGGAGGAATTGGACCGCGACGAGCCGCGCCGCGTGGCCGAGAACATCCAGGAGATGGATCTCAACTACACCACCATCACCGGCGTGACCCGCGATGATCTTCCCGACGAGGGCGCCTGGCTCTACGCCGAGGTTGTGCGCAAGATTCATGAGCTCAACCCGCACACCGGCGTGGAGAACCTCACCCCGGACTTCTCCGGTAAGCCGGATTTGCTCCAAGAGGTTTTTGAAGCCCGCCCCGAAGTCTTCGCCCACAACCTGGAGACGGTGCCGCGCATCTTCAAGCGCATCCGCCCGGCCTTCCGCTATGAGCGTTCACTCGACGTCATCCGCCAGGCTCACGAGTTTGGTTTGATCACCAAGTCCAACCTCATCCTGGGCATGGGTGAAACCGCCGAGGAGATCGAGGAAGCCCTTCGCGATCTCCGCGAGGTCGGCTGCGACATCATCACGATTACCCAGTACCTGCGCCCCGGTCCGCGCTTCCACCCCATCGAGCGTTGGGTGCGCCCAGAGGAGTTCGTGGAGCACTCCAAGCTGGCCAAGGAACTGGGCTTCGGCGGCGTCATGTCCGGCCCGCTGGTGCGCTCCTCCTACCGCGCTGGCCGCCTTTACGTGCAGGCTATGGAGGCCCGCGGTCTCGAGCTGCCGGAAAACCTGAAGCACTTGGCGGAGACTTCCCAGGGTGCTACTGCCCAGGAGGCCTCCACGCTTCTGGAGAAGTACGGCCCCTCCGAGGAGACTCCGGTGACCACGCGCATGGTTAAGACCCCGGCTGGTGCAGCGAACCCGAACTCTGCGGCGTCCACTATTCGCTAGTTCGATTCTCTTTTTGACCCTCTGACCTCTAAAGTAGGAGCCATGGCTAACGACGACAAGGCATCGCTGAAGGAAGCGAAGAAGCAGGAGCGCGCAGCAAAGCGCGCCCAGCGCAAGCAGAACTGGTCACAGATGTGGCAAGCGTTCAACATGCAGCGCAAGCAGGACAAGGCGCTCATCCCCATCATGCTGGCTGCATTCTTGGGCATGGGCTTGCTCTTCTTCCTTATCGGCACGCTCTTCAACGGCCAGTGGTTCATGCTCATCCTGGGCTTGGGCATCGGCGCCATCCTGGCCATGTTCCTGTTTACCCGCCGACTCGAGCGCGATATGTACAAGAAGGTGGAGGATCAGCCTGGCGCCGCCGGCTGGGCCTTGGAGCAGCAGCTGCGCAACACCGTCGGTGTGGTGTGGAAGGTCAAGACTGGTGTGGCCGCTACCCGCCAGCAGGACCTTATCCACCGCGTTATCGGCAACTCGGGCGTCATCTTCGTCGTCGAGGGCGACCGCAAGCGCGTCGGCCCTACTCTTAACCGCTTGAAGAAGCGCGTGGACCGTATGGCCGGCGGCGTGCCGGTGTACGAGGTCTTCGTGGGCAATGGCGAGGACGAGGTTCCCGTGTCTAAGCTGCGCAGCCACATTATGAAGCTGCCGCGCAACTACAACAAGAACGAAACCTACGACAACATTCGCCGCATCGAGGCTATGGATGATCTGCCAGGCACCACCCCGGGTCTGCCCAAGGGCCCGATGCCCCGCCAGGCTCAGAACATGGCGGGCATGAACCGCCGTATGCGCCGTATGCAGGAGCGCAAGGGCGGCAAATAAGCCACTAGCTCCAAGCACATCAAGGGTCCCTTCCGAGAGTTCGGAAGGGACCTTTTACGTTGCCTTCGAAGCCCCCGGCCTTGTTGCCTCACGCACCCCAGCAGCTTTATTGCTGGTCCCAACAGCCTTAGGCCATGATGACGGCGGTGCCGGTGGCGCGGTCGTGGAGGCCGCGGCCGTCGGCGTCGACCATCGCTGCGGGAAACAGCACGGCGGTCAGCAAAGTACGGACCACCGCACGCCACAGGCCGACGGAAGTGCCTGGCACGTCGAGGCGCGCCACGCCCATACCGAGCAACGCCATGCCCGGGGTGCGGGCGAACAGCCACCCGCACACGATGCCCATGACTACCCACACTGCATAACCCAGGAAGGCGGGACCGCCCAGATTGTCGGTGAAGAGCTCGAGAACGTTGGCAATGATCATGGCCAAAATCCAGTCAATTAACACGCCGAACGTACGCCGCATTACCGATGCCAGGGCACCTGGCCCTTCCTTGGGCAAGCCCAATGCCTGCCCAGGCCACTGCCCCGACCCGATGCCATCGTTGTTATCTGCCATGCCCACCAATCTAGCCGCCGTCCATCCCGAGCAGAAATTTTGCCTTCAGGTGCCCACGCGTCCCAGTGATGCAGCCAATACCTGTAAACTAGTCGGGAGTACTACACGTCAACCAACAGGAGACCACCGTGTCCTTTGAGACAATCCAGGACGTCATCACATTCATCAAGGAAGAGGACGTCAAGTTCGTTGACATCCGGTTTACGGACGTCCCCGGCACCGAGCACCACTTCTCTATTCCGGCCGAGGAATTTACTGAAGACGCAGCCGCCGACGGCCTCGCCTTCGATGGCTCTTCCATCCGCGGATTCACCACCATCGATGAGTCCGATATGACGCTGTTGCCGGATCCGAAGACTGCCTTCGTGGACCCCTTCCGCACCGCGAAGACCCTGAACATCAAGTTCTTCGTCCACGACCCGTTCACCCTGGAGCCCTTTAGCCGCGACCCGCGCAACATCGCGCGCAAGGCCGAGGAATACCTCTCCTCCACCGGCATCGCGGATACCTGTAACTTCGGCGCTGAAGCTGAGTTCTACATCTTTGACTCCGTTCGCTACGGCACCGATGTCCACAACGGCTTCTACGAGGTTGATACCGACGAGGGCTGGTGGAACCGCGGCTCTGAGACCAACTTCGACGGCACCCCGAACACCGGTTTCAAGACTCGCGTGAAGGGCGGCTACTTCCCGACGGCACCCGTCGACAAGCACGGCGAGGTCCGCGATGCCATGGTGGAGCAGCTGCAGAAGGCTGGTTTCACCATCGAGCGTTTCCACCACGAGGTGGGCAGCGGCCAGAACGAGATTAACTACCGCTTCAACTCCCTGCTGCACGCGGCGGATGATATTCAGACCTTCAAGTACATCATCAAAAACACCGCGGAACAGTTCGGCAAGACCGTAACCTTTATGCCCAAGCCGCTGGCGGGCGATAATGGTTCCGGTATGCACGCCCACATGTCCCTGTGGCAGGACGGCAAGCCGCTCTTCCACGATGAGGCTGGCTACGCCGGTTTGTCCGACATGGCTCGCTACTACATCGGCGGCATCCTGGCCCACGCACCGGCTGTGCTGGCGTTCACGAACCCCACCCTGAACTCCTACCACCGCCTGGTTCCGGGCTTCGAGGCGCCGATTAACCTGGTGTACTCGCAGCGCAACCGCTCGGCTGCCATCCGCATCCCGATCACCGGCTCCAACCCGAAGGCCAAGCGCATCGAGTTCCGCGCTCCGGATCCGTCGGGCAACCCCTACTTCGGTTTCGCTGCCATGATGATGGCGGGCCTCGACGGCATCAAGAACCGCATCGAGCCGCACGCTCCGGTGGACAAGGACCTCTACGAGCTGCCGCCGGCAGAGGCCGCCTCCATCCCGCAGGCACCGACCTCCCTGGAGGCCTCCATCGCAGCACTCGAGGAAGACAACGACTTCCTCACCGAGGGCGATGTCTTCTCCGAGGACCTCATCGAGACCTACATCAACTACAAGCGCGAGAACGAGATTGCGCCGGTCCGCCTGCGTCCGACTCCGCAGGAATTTGAGATGTACTACGACTGCTAGAGCCTAGCTCTGAGCCTGCTCTGAATCCGATCCGGGCCCTGACGATTCGCATGAACCGTCGGGGCCCGTCGTCGTATCACGCAGTGAGCATCGCTGCCGACGGTGAAGTCAACCGCCCACGCACATCCTGTGTGCCCTCCCCTACTGCCGAGCGCAACAGGGTGCAATCTCACGGCCCAATTATGCGGATCAATGGGGCCGAAATGCAGTGGGATGGCTACCATTCCAGCTGTGACTGACAGATTCCGCCAACTGCCACCGCCCGGGCCCGCATGGGGCGGCAGCCTCATGGGAACCTCCATCGTCTCCCGGCTGCTCGTTGAGGAGGGCATGCTGACAGGCTCCGCCGTCTTCGCAGCGCTATCCTGCATTATTCTCCTCGTGCTGACGGTTGGCTTTGCGCTATACCGTCAGCCCAGCTTCGCGCGAACCTCGATGGCTGAATGGTCGATGTACTTCATCGGCATCCTGGCTCTTGGCGCAGCGCTGTCCGGGTTGACGGATATCGGAACCTTCCGCTTAGTGGGCTTCTGGATCGGCGGACCCGTCACCGTCATCACGTGGGCTATTCAGCTCACCCGCTTCGACGGCCAGCCGCGCTTTACCTGGGGCCTGCCGCTGGTCGGTCCCATGATTTCATCCTCCGTGGCTGGCTTCCTTGCCCTCGACTACGGGCATGCCTACCACGTCATGGGCACCATTCTTTTCATCATGTCGATCTCTACCGCGGTCCCCATCTTCATCCGCGTTTACTGGGCCGCTTGGCACGGCAAGGTCAATCTCTCCGGAGCCAACTCAGCTACCGCCTGGGTTCCGCTGGGCGTGGTGGGCCAATCCACCACCGCGATGCAGATCCTCTACCCCGGTCATGTTTCCGTCTATTATGGGCTGACCGCCATGGTCATCGCCGTCCCCCTCGCGCTCTATGCCATGATCACCTTCTACCCCAATGTGGCTCGCTGGGTGGACTACTCGCCCGCATGGTGGGCCTGCACCTTCCCGCCCGGGACAGTCAGCATGGGCGGGCACCAGGTAGCCCTAGTGAATGGCTCGGAGCTTCTCGACGTCATCGCGCTCAGCATCCCGTTGCTCCTCATCGCGCACTGGTCTGCCTGCTCCTGCCGCTTCGTTAGCTGGCTCATCGAAGGCCGGCGCGCACAGCGAAGCGGGGCCAGCCCAGTCTCGGACTAGCCCCGCCACGCGAAAATCTGGATGCTTAGGAAACCTTAGTTCTCGGCCTTCTCAAACTGAATGACCTGGCCCTGGCTGCCCAGCGCAAAGGTGTTGCCCTCTACGGGGAAGACAACTGGCTTGGCGGAGAGGATGGCGTTGAGTGCATCGGCATCAGCCATCTCATCCGGGGCGCAGGCACGCATCGTGGAGTTAAGGTTCTCCGCCACGATGGCATCGGTCTGATCAAGCTTGTAGCTGCCGCCGCCAGAGTTGCAGCCGTCATCGTAGGTTAGAGTTCCGTCCTCGTTGAAGGTCACGGAAATCGCCGGGTTCTTCTTGGCGGTGAAGGTGCCGTTGAGGACCTTCTGGGCCTCATCAGCCGGCAGCTTCTCCTGCAGACCGTCGATGTCCTCGTACTTCTCAATCAAGCCAGTCTCTTGCGGAGCTTCCGGCTTCGTGGAGGAGGAGAAGGAGTCACCGAACAGGCGCGAGCTCAGCTCCTGAATCTGGCTGGACTTCACGGAGTCAGCGGAGGATGGTTCCTGCGCACCGGCAGTACCGGCACCCAGGACGCCGCCCGCGAGGGCGACGAACGCAGTTGCAGTGGTTACTTTCTTCAGTGTGCGTGAAATCATGACCCCGAAGCTATCGAGCACCGCCGGCAACATCAACCCATTTCATGCGTTTCTGATGATACTTTGCGGTAACTCCAACGATTCCCAGCCCACGGACAAACCTCAAAGAAAAGACCTCCGAACTGGGATTTTAGTTGCGCTTAACGTAGCCCATCCGCGGACGGAAGCCCTGCGGGTGTTTCATCTGCGCCACGGCATCCCCGATGATCATGCGGTGGCGCGCGCTGACAGACGTCGGCATCTGCGCCACCGAGAACCACTGCGCGGCAAGGTTCTCTTCGTCGGAGACGACCGGCTCCGCATCATCCGGAACGGAGACACGGATGGAAGTATCCATATAGATGCACTTATCCCCATTGGGACAGACCACTGGGCCCACCTGACCGACGCCGAGGAGCGCTTCGATACGACCGTCGAGCCCCACCTCTTCCTTGAGCTCACGCAACGCGGTCGTCGTGACTTCCTCGCCAGGCTCACAAATACCGGAAATGGGAGCCCACGTGCCATTATCGGCTCGCTGGGCCAGCAGCACTGAAGGCAGCTCCCATATCGCAGAACCGGTAGGAACCGCCCGCACAATAACCGCGGTCACGCTGGGAAGGAAGAGCTGCTCGTGACCGATTCTCTCACGCAGGGACACAATAAAATCAGGAGTCGGCATGGGTTTAATCTTAGCGCCTAAACCCGCTCCAGAATCTCCGGCAGGAGTGCCTCGATGTCGGAGGCAGCGGTAAAGGACATCTCCGCCTCAGACCCGTCGGCGCAGCCTTGACTGCTTGCCGCGGCTTCCGTCGTCCCCGACAGAACCCCGACGATCACGCCTTCAAAGGGGCTGCCCGGCGCGCCAAAGACCGGCGCCCCGGAATCACCATGTGTGGAACAGACTCGGGCACTCGCCGAGACGGTGTCTACCGTTCTGTCGCCAAATTGGAGTTTCCCGTGGCTTTCTCCATGTATTAGCGGTCCGCACGTCTCTCCTGTGATGCGCCCCAGCTTGCACACCTCATCCGGAAGCTCCTCCTGCCCCGCAGCGACCACGCTGGTAGGCATGTCCTGCGGGACATAAAACTCCGCCTGCCGCGTGATCTCCACCAAAGCGAAGTCGAGCTGGTGTGTGTCAGGTGAGCTGAGATCGGAATAGATGATGGTGCCGACGGGCTCCGCTGGGTACACGAATTCCCCATCCGCAGCGCCCGCCCACACCGTATCCCCCGGCTCACCGCAATGGGAGGCGGTGACGGCGATGGTACGGGCGTCGTCAAGCACAAAGCTCCACGCCACCGTGCAAAGGTTGAAGTCAAAGGCTTCGCCGGGAACGGGCTGCATAGCAGAAATGTCGAGCGCCGCGCCTGGCGGCACTGGGGAGGCATCGGGCGTATGCGTCTGCGGCGGAGCCGGCGTCATAGTGGTGTACTCGGACGTGCTCGAGGCAGCTTCGGGAACGGAGTCAACCCCCGTAGGCATTGAGCATCCAGCCACTGCCAGCGCAGTCGCGCTGAGCACCACCAGAAGGCAAGGCCTAGTCCTCCTGAGCGGATGCAGCCTCACCCGGGTCCGCCTTGTGATCCTTGTTTTCCTTCTCCATCTCAGCGACCTGCTTCATGTCACGGATGAACTTCTCCGGGTCAAACTCGGTGAAATACTCCGGACCCGAGAACTGTTCCTGTGCCATTGGCTTAAACCTCCGTGCTCTTGATGTATTGCGTGATGTAATCCTTCACCGCCGCCGCATCGTTGGGCAGATCGGTGACGTGGCGCTCGGCTTCCAGGATTCCAGCGAAACGCTCCGGCACCTCCGGCTCGCTGCCGATGGCTTCCGAGATGGTCTCCGCGAATTTCACCGGAAGCGCGGTTTCTAGGCACACGATGGGAGTGTCAACGCCGTACTCATCTTTGACTGCGCGGGCAACCTTGATGCCGTCGGCAGTGTGCGGATCCACCAGCACGTTGTAGCGCTCGTGGACATCCTTGATGGTGGCGAGGCGGTCCGCGTGGGTGGAGGAACCAGACAGGAAGCCGTACTCTGCGTGGGCGGCGTCGAGCGCCTGCTTGTCGACGTTAAACCCGCCTTCCTTCACCTTCGTGCCAAACAGATCCTTGATTTGTGCGGCATCGCGGCCAAGCAGGTCAAAGGCGAAGCGCTCGAAGTTCGAGGCACGGGAAATATCCATCGACGGCGAGGACGTCTTGTACGTCTGCTCCGAGGAGCGCGGGCGGTAGCTGCCGGTGCGGAAGAACTCATCGAGCACGTCATTCTCATTGGTTGCGACGATGAGTTTGTCGATGGGCAGGCCCATCTGGCGGGCGATGTGGCCGGCGCAGATATCACCAAAGTTGCCGGTGGGCACACTGAAGGAGACCTTCTCGGTGTTCTCCGTGGTGACCTTGAGGTAGCAGTTGACGTAGTAGACCACCTGCGCCATGAGGCGGGCCCAGTTAATGGAGTTGACCGCACCGATGCGGTTCTCGGCCTTGAAGTTGGCGTCGGCCGATACCGCCTTGACCACGTCCTGGCAGTCATCAAAGACGCCGTCGAGGGCGATATTGCAGATATTCGGGTCATCCAGCCCGAACATCTGGGCTTGCTGGAAGGGCGTCATGCGCCCGGCCGGGGTCAGCATGAAGACGCGGATGCCCTTGCGACCGCGCATGGCGTACTCCGCCGAGGAACCGGTGTCACCCGAGGTAGCACCCAGGATGTTGAGGGTTTCGCCACGGCGGGCCAGCTCGTATTCGAAGAGCTCGCCCAACATTTGCATGGCCATGTCCTTGAAGGCGGCCGTCGGCCCTTCAGAGAGGTGACCAATGTACAGGCCCTCCCCCAGTTCGCTGACGGGGACGATTTCCTCATCGTCGAACTTCGGGTAGGTGTAGGCGCGCTGGGCAATCCCCTCGAGGTCCTCTGCAGGAATATCGTCCACGAAGAGCTTGAGCACCTCCGCGGCCAGGGCCGCGTAGCCGCCTTCAGCCAAGGTCTGGCGCCACTGGGTAAGGGTGGCGTCATCAATGCGGGGATAGGTTTCCGGCAGGTAGAGCCCACCATCAGGGGCCAAACCTCCAAGGAGGATATCCGTAAAGGCAGCGGGCTGGCGGGCGGTATCGCGGGTCGAAATGTACTTCACCCCCTGCATCTTAGTTGGTGACGCGTAAAGTATCAGCCATGTCGGTTCCTCATCCACGCAATGTAATTACCACGAAGGCTCTCTCTGTGTGGGTGGCTGCGGTGTTGGTCTATATCGTGGCGATGACCGGCCGCACGTCCTTTGGCGTGGCGGGCCTCGAAGCCATCGATCGCTTCGAGGTCGACGCCTCCCGCATTGCCGTGTTCACCGCGGTGCAATTGGGTATCTATTCGCTGGCGCAGATCCCTACCGGGATGCTCATCGATAAGTTCGGGCCGCGGCGCCTGCTCGTCATTGGTTCCGTCATCATGGGCGTGGGTCAGGTACTCCTTGGCTTCACCAGCAATTATTGGGTAGCCATCGCCGCCCGCCTGCTCATCGGCGCGGGCGATGCCACCGCCTTCCTCTCCGTGATGCGTATTCTCCCCTACTGGTTCCCGCTGCACCGCACCCCCATGTTCACTCAGGTCACCTCGTCGCTTGGGCAGCTGGGCCAGTTCTTGTCCGCCCTTCCTTTCGCCATGCTGCTGGGCTGGGGTGGGTGGACCATGGCCTTCGTTAGCTTGGGTGCAGTGGGCATCCTCATCGCCGTTGCGGCCGCGGTGGCGGTTGCGGATTCCCCAGAATCCCTCGGCATCGTGCCCAAGCCGAAAGAAAAACCTAACGCGAAGCCGGAAAGCACAGCAGCGCTGTTATCCACAGTTTTCCTCTCCCCCGTAGCCTGGCAGGCATTCTTTATTCACTGGATCGGCCTGGGGGCCACCAACGTGTTCGTCATGCTATGGGGCGTGCCGCTGATGACTGCAGGCATGGATTTTTCTAAGACTAGCGCCGGCTGGATCCTGACGTGGTTTAGCGTGTGCATGGTGCTCGTCGGCCCACTGCACGGCAAGCTTTCCTCCAGGGCCAGCGGTTTCCGCCCGTGGCTCGCCTTAGGGTTTGTGGCTACCCACTGCGCGGTGTGGGCCCTGTTCTTCCTCTTCGGTGGCAGCTATCTCTCGCTGTTCATCCTCATCAGCCTGGTAGCCCTGTGCACACCGGTGGCAAATTACGGTTTCGACATTGTCCGTGAAAACCTCGACCGCACTGTCGTCGCCACGGCGACGGGCCTGGCCAATATGGGAGGCTTCATCGCCACGGTCATCGGCGCCCAGCTTGTCGGCATGGTTCTCGATCACTTGGGTAATGGGCCCGACTACCCCTTCCATGACTTCCGGCTCGCTGCTTGGGCAGTCTTTGGCGTGTGGTGCATTGGCATCGTGGGGGTTCTCATCACGCACATCCTGCGCAGCCGCGGCGGGGACGGCGGCCCGCACGTCACCATCGTGCAGGTTGGTTAGTTCAGGGCTGGGCTAATGAAGGGCCGCGGCGCTCAACGCCGTCTCAAGGGGTACCGAATTGGCCACTTCGAAGACCCCGAGCCCACCGCCAATTGGTACGAGGACGGCAATGCTCACCCCCAAGGCGGTTCTGAGCAGCTCGCGTAGTTTTCGTTGTTTCTCCACCTCAACGCACCAACCTTTATCGATTCGTTATCTGTGCGTGTGAGCTTAAGAGCCGCGGCTGCCAGGCAGATCCCCGTTGACTGCGTATCACCTGCCAGTCCCTGTGTGTTCGCGCCGGCACCCCAGCCGGGCTAGTTCATCGGGTTATTCGGCCGGGGTCGATTCCACGAGAATCGGGCCATCCACCGGGGCGACGACCCCGGCGTCAAAGGCGGCGAGCACACCCTTCGCATCATCTTTCGTAATTGCACCCGCCTCCACGGCCTTCTTGAGATCAGTCTCGAGGATCTGGCGGGAGCGGTACCTGTCTGATGCCACCGACAAGAGGCCGCGAGGAACCGACTCCGACGGGATCCCCAGTGCCTCTGCCAGCGAAACAATGCGGTCATTTTCAGCAGGGTCGAGTTGGACATCAACCGACTGATCCTGTGGGACGCCACCGTTGACCACCTGCTCCACGGTCAGCGCGCCCTCCGGCACCTGGTGCCGCTCTGTGGCCCACCAGCCTGCGCCGACGGCGGTGATGACAGCGATCACAACGAGGACCCACACGGCGATAAACTGCTTGGACTTCACGGCCACAACCTTAGACTTTTCTCACACCGCCGGCTTAATCCGCGCCAGGGCCAAAGGTCCCAAAAGAGGTACCGCGCGGGGGATGCGGCGAATCCAGGCGCTCGGACAGCGCATCAATGATGGACCGGATAGTTGATTCCGCTACGGAGCGATCGAGGCTGCTGCGGCGTGGGGTCTCTGGCTTCGGCTCAGGAGGGACAACGCGGGGCTTGTCGACGTCCAACCGCATCACCGTCCCCTCCACGCTCAGCGCGGCGGCGGGATCGCACCCGGCGGCTCGGGCCGCGGATAAGAATGCATCGAGATCAGCAAGCGTGGCAGCGTTGAGGTCGAGAGAAAGATTAAGGCTCATGGTGTTCTCCTTTTCGGGCTCCTTAAAGGGCGCGGGACACTATCTGTTCACTTCCGCCTAAGGCTAACGGCTAATCACCTGATTGAACAGGGGCGTGCGTTAAGTTCAGGGATAGATCCGGGTTAACTCAGGGTGCGGGTCAGGGAGGATAAACGCCTCTCCTCGCTGTGCTCTACTAATCGTGCTCGAATGACTCAGTCTCACCCCAAAACACCTCGTCGACTACCTTCCGGGCGTGCCGGGTGACTTTGAGGTAGTGCTCTAGGAATTGTTGGTTGTGCTCGGGCTCCCAGCCGGCCGCACCAGCCACCTGCGCCAGTTGAGGGCCCGGTGCCGGAAGCTGGTCCACGCGCTTGCCACGCACCAGTACTAGGGCGTTGCGGGCATCGGTGGCCAACAGCCAGGCCTCCCGCAGCTCCCGCACTTGCTGGACTGGAATGACCTCGCTCTCCTCGAGGGCGTCGAGAACGCGCAGCGTGGAGGGATCATGGAGCGCCGGCACGTCGTGAGCATGCATCATCTGCAGCAGCTGGACGGTCCATTCGATATCGGTCAACCCGCCGCGCCCCAGCTTGGTATGGGTATTGCGGTCAGCGCCGCGCGGCAAACGCTCGTTATCAACGCGCGCTTTCATTCTGCGGATATCGCGGATGGTCTTCTCGCTTACGCCCTGCGGTGGATAGCGGAAGGCATCCACCATGGTGAGGAAACGTTGCCCGACGTCTTTGTCCCCCGCCACGAAAGCCGCGCGGAGTAGTGCCTGCATCTCCCAGGGTTCGCCCCACTGCGAATAATAACGCTCATAGGACTCGATCGAGCGCACAACCGCTCCCGACCGCCCCTCTGGGCGCAAGCCCAAATCAACGTCCAAGGGCGGATCCCCGGAAGGCTTTGCCAAGCGGCGGCGCAGTTTTTCGATAATGCCAATTGCCCACGGCAGGGCTTCCTCTTCGGCATTGTCTTCCGTTGGCTCGGCGACCACGATGACATCGGCGTCCGAGCCAAAGCCCAGCTCCATGCCGCCGAGCCGACCCATTCCAATCACGGCGATGCGGGCTGGTGGTTCGGCGTCATCGTTCTCCAGCCTCCAGGCCCTGACTTCCGCGCGCAGCGCGGCTTCCAGCACTGCATTCCAGATGGTGGACAGCTCAAAGCACACCTGCTGGACCGGCAAAAATCCCAGCAGATCCGCGGCAGCGATCCGCGCCAGCTCCGCGCGGCGAAGGGCTCGGGCTACCGACACGGCTTTGTCAGGGTCCGCGTGACGCTTGGTGGAATTAATCAAGGCGGAGGAAACTTGCGCCGGTTTGGTTTCCAATAGCTTGGGCCCTGCCGCGCCATCGGAGAGCTGCTTAACGACGTCCGGCGCGCGGATAATGAGCTCCGATGTAAATGGCGAGGTGCCCAAAATCTTCATGAGGCGCTGGCCGACGACGCCTTCGTCACGAAGCATGCGCAGGAACCACGTTCGGTCGTAGGCCGCCTCCGACAGCTTGCGATAATTCAGCAGGCCCATGTCTGGATCGGCCGTGTTTGAGAGCCACTCCATCAACGTCGGCAGCAGGATGGCCTGGATACGGGCCTTGCGCGACTGCCCGGCCGCCAGGGAGGTGAGGTGCTCGAAGGCGCGATCTGGATGGCGATAGCCAAGTGCTGCCAGCTGCAAAAGCGCTGCTTCGCGCGACAATTTAAGCTCATCCGCAGACATTGACGCCACGGAATTCAACAGCGGGCGGTAGAACAAGCGCGAGTGCAGCTCAGAGATGAGCAGGCGAATCTTCCGCAGGTGGGCGTTCATCCGATCCGCTGCTGATTGATGCCCCTGTGGGTGAAATCCTGAATTGATGGCCAACCACGTCAGCGCCGTGAGGTCATCTTTTTCCGGCAATGTGTGGGTACGGCGGAAGCGCTCCAACTGGAGGCGGTGCTCGAGCAAGCGGAGAAACTCATAAGCCTCGATGAGCTGGGTGCCGTCCTCGCGTCCGACATACCCGGCGCGCACGAGCGCTGCGAGGGCATCGACCGTCGCCAGCGTACGCAGCGATTCATCTGAGCGGCCATGAACCAATTGCAACAGTTGGACGGCGAATTCCACGTCCCGCAAACCGCCCTCACCGAGTTTGAGTTCGCGAAGGCGCATATCCTCCGGGACGTTGTCCAGCACTCGACGGCGCATAGCCTGGACGTCTTCCACGAAGGATTCCCTCTGCGATGCAGTCCACACCATGGGCCCAATCTGGTCGAGATAGTCCGTGCCCAAGGGCAGGTAGCCGGTCTGTGGCCGCGCCTTTAGTTGGGCTTGGAATTCCCACGTTTCCGCCCACCGCTTGTAGTAGGCCACGTGCGAATCCAAAGTTCGGACCAGCGCACCAGATTTGCCTTCCGGGCGCAGGTTGGCGTCGACCTCAAAGAAGCACGCCGAGCCGATTCGATTGAATTCTGACGCGAGACGGGTGATCCGTGGCGTTGCCTCCGAGCCCACGAAGATCACGTCCACGTCGGAGATGTAGTTCAATTCGCCTGCACCGCACTTACCCATCGCGATGACTGCCAGCTGCGCATCGAGTGGCTGATCCTCGTAGACCACTCGGACAGCACCGGCGAGCGCTGCCGTCAAGGAGGCGTCAGCGAGGGCCGTCGTCAGCCGCGTGACTTCACGGAAACCCACCCGCGGCTGCGGCCGTGACTGTCCCTTGCGCGAATGGAAAGTCCCTGCGAGGTCATGAGCGGCGATGCGCATCATGAGCGTCCGGTAAGCCACCTTGAGCGATGCCTTGTGGTCGCCAGGAGCCGCCCGGTATGTACCGGGAGAGGTCAGATCGGGGCTCGCGGTATCAGGACGAGTGGGCGGCTCGGCGTACGTTGCCGGTTCCGCGCCTACCTCTTCCAACAAGGTGTGCAGCATTTCCGTGGGAGTCGGCAGCGGGCGCTGGAGCTCGCGCCAGGTCTCTGGGTGGGCGGCAAGGTGATCACCAAACGCAGAGGAGCCGCCCAACAGGGCCATCAACCGTACCCGGAAGGTTTCGTCCTCACGCATCGCCGGGCCAATCTCAGGCGCTGACTCGATGATCCTCATTAACGTATTGAGGGCCATATCGGGATCACCGGCTGCGGCCAGGGTCCACAGCAGCTCAAGGGACTCAGGATTATCCCACCCAAGGCGGGACAAGTCCTCCGCAGCAGTTGGCCGGGTAAGGCCAAGAATTGCCGGGGACGGTACAGATGCTGGACGCATGCTTCTCCTAGAAATTCAGGTTGTTGCGCAACTCGAATGCGGTGATCTGCTGCTGATACTCGTGCCACTCATCCCACTTGGCGCGCAGGAAGTACTCAAAGACGTGCTCTCCTAGGACTTCCGCCATAAACTCAGAGCGCTCGAATTCACGGAGCGCCTGGTCCAAGCTGCTTGGCAGATCCTTGTACCCCATCGCGCGGCGCTCACGACGGGTCAGCTGATGGACGTCGTCCTCGGCGGGATCACCAAGCTCATAGCCTTCCCTGATTCCACGCAGGCCAGCGGCAAGCAACACCGCGTAGCCCAGGTAGGGGTTCATCGCTGAATCTAGTGAACGGATTTCAACGCGACGCGACATTTCTTTGGAAAGACGATAGGTAGGAACTCGAACCAACGCCGAACGGTTGGAGATTCCCCACGTCACTGATCCCGGGGCTTCGCTGCCAAACATCAGGCGCTTGTAGGAGTTGGTCCACTGGTTGGTGATTGCGGTCATTTCCACAGCGTGTTCAAGGATGCCGGCGATAAACTGCCGCCCCGTACTGGAAAGTGAAATCTCATCGTCGGGGTCGTGGAAAGCATTGGAATCTCCCTCGAAAAGGCTCAAGTGCGTGTGCATGCCCGAGCCCGAGCGATGCTCAAATGGCTTCGGCATGAATGTGGCGTGCACTCCTTGCTGGGAGGCCACCTCTTTAATGAGGTAGCGGAAAGTCATGATGTTGTCTGCCATGGACAGCACGTCGGCATGGCGTAGATCGATTTCCTGCTGCCCAGGTGAGGTTTCATGGTGGCTAAATTCCGTGGCAATGCCCATGGATTCCAGCGCGTACATCGACCGGCGCCGGAAACTCGGGGCATTATCGTGCGTGGCTTGGTCGAAGTAGCCTCCGTTATCGGTGGCAATCAGGGTATTGATATCGCGGGCGTCTTCCAAGAGATAAAACTCAATCTCAGGAGAAGCCTTGCACGTAAACCCTTCATTGGCAGCCTCAGTAACCTGACGGCGCAGAATGTGGCGTGGGTCCACCAGAGAAGGTTGCCCATCGGGCTGGGTAATGTCGCAGAACATGCGCGCCGAAAGAAGCTCCGGTTCCTCCTTGTCAAAGGGCATGATTTGGAAGGTTGAAGGGTCCGGCATTGCGATAGTGTCGGCCTCTGAGATGCGGGAGAACCCTTCCACCGAGGAACCATCGAAGCCAACACCTTCCTCGAAGGCAGATTCCAACTCTGAGGGGCTCATTACCACCGATTTCAGCGCCCCCAAGATGTCAGTAAACCAAAGGCGAATGAAGCGGATATCGCGTTCTTCAACTGTACGAAGGACGAATTCGTGTTGGCTGTTCATGTTCTAAACCCTACCGCCGCGGGCCCAAGTAACGGCGGGAGTTGCATCTTTTGCCCCCGCCCCGCCAACTATTCCCCCAGTTGACAAGAGTATCTCGGGGGCAAATTTTTTCGACTCTTAGGACAGATGTCAACTTCACGTGCTTGAATGACCTCACAACCGAACAGATGTACCCATAGGATTGAATTAGGAACAGCCATGAACGCACACCACGGAACCTTAAGCTCACGAGGACTTGAGCTCATTAGCCAAGCTGCCTGTCAAGGGTGGTCACCCAAGGACCTACTCCACGTCCTAGGCAGCTTTTGCCACCCTCTTATTTATCGTGCCGCCGCTCGTATTCCCGCGCAGATTAATTCTACTGCGCTGCGCAAGGAATGGTTAAGCGTCTCCCCACCTAACTCGATGACTATGTCGACCGATGACCTCATACGGCTGATTGACGCTACTACCGCCTTGCCCCCGCTGCGTGACGTTGACGTGCTCACTGCAGAGAAAACTAGTTCTCGAGCAAACCAAGACAGCAAAGAGAATCGGATCCGCAACAAGATCACCCAGCTTCTGCGAAAGGCAGAATCCACTCCTTATGAAGAGGAAGCCAGCGCGCTCATTGCCAAAGCACAAAGCCTTCAACAACGACACCGTCTCGATGAGGCACTCGCCGAATCCCCGGACACGGTGGTGTCCACACGCATCCGTATCAGCGCGCCCTATATCAACCACAAGACCACACTTCTTAGCGTCATCGCGGATCAAAATGGATGCACCGTCCTCAAGCTTCACCCCAAGGGAATTATCACCGTCTTTGGTGCCGAGGCGGACATCTATCATGTCAGCGACCTTTTCGCTTCCCTCCTGCGGCAGTGCGAATGGCACATGACCCATGGGGAGGCTGCCGACAACGCGCGATTACTCGGCAATGTGGCGTCGTTTCGTCGAAGCTTCATTCTGGCCTACGCCACCCGCATTGGCGAGCTTTTGGAGGAAGCGAACGCCTCATTGGCGCCTCACGACGAGAAACAGGCAGACTCGGCTGCGGGCAGCAACGCCAAAAGGAAAGACGACGTAGCCCTCGCTCAGCGATCTTTATCAGCGGTAGAAGTGCGCAGACATAAGGCAGAAACACTAGCTGATCACCTCTTCCCTAATTCGCGAACCATCTCCTTAGCAATGAGGAACCACGCAGGGATGTCCGCAGGTGCAACAGCCGCGGAGAAATCCCACCTGGGTGGTGATTCCTCGGGCCTGGGTGGGCGCCGCCAACTCACCGGTTAAGACCCAGCAAGGGTTGGCACATTTGCACTATTAGCCAGGTAACCTAGAAGGCAGTGCAGAGGTTTTATACCTCCTCTTTTATCATTTCGCTCCCCGACGAAGGTGTGTACATGTCTCCAAAGACGTTTCTTGAAATCGAAGCCAAGTTCGCCGTGGATGAAACCACCCCGGTACCAGATCTCGCCCGCCTCGATGAGGTAGCCCGAGTCGCAGAAACTCGCCACCACTCGTTGTCGGCGATTTACTACGACACTGAGGATCTCCGCCTTACTCACGCGAAGATCACGCTGCGGCGCCGCACCGGTGGAAATGACGATGGCTGGCATATCAAAATTCCCGGCGCGGAAGGTCGTACCGAAATCCGAGCCGAACTCGGTGAACCCGTCGACGGCAAGTACGAAGTCCCTGCCGAGCTCCTCCACCAGGTTCGTTCGGTGATCCGTAACCACCCGCTCGAGCCCATTGCACAAGTGGACAACAACCGCACCGAGTTGCTCCTCGTCAACGCGGACGAGCAGCCTGTCGCTGAGTTCTGCGATGACCATGTCACCGCCTTCTCTTTCCTACCAGGTGGCTCTCAGAGCACGTGGCGCGAGTGGGAAGTAGAGCTCGCAGGAGAACTGCCCGGCACGAAGGAGGGCAGCGCGCTACTGCGGCATGCCACTTCCCTGTTGATCAGTTCTGGTGCGCGGGTTTCCTCCTCACCGTCCAAGCTGAAATCGGCATTGGGACAGTCCATCAACAATGTCGAGCTTCCCCCAGCACTCGCAACGTCTAACGTGGAACCCGGCTCACCCGCGGCGGCAGTCGTGGAAGCACTGCGAGCTAATCGGGATAAGCTCGTCGAGTTTGATCCGCGGGTACGCCGTGATGAGTGGGATTCCGTGCACCAAATGCGCGTTGCTACCCGCGAATTGCGCAGCCACCTTCAAACCTTCCACGGCATTGTCGTGGGCCCCGAGATCAAGCGCCTAGAGTCCGATCTCAAGGAGCTTGCGGCCATGCTTGGCGTTGCTCGTGACGCCGAGGTCGTGGAAGAGCGCTGGCAGAACCTCCTCGCCTCCGAGGACTCCGATGTGCTTGATGAAGCCACCCGCGAACACATCGCGCACGATATGGGCCGCGCTTACCGCCGCGCGCATCGTCGTGTCATCGCTGCTCTCGATTCTGATCAGTACCTGGCTCTGCTCGATGCGCTCGACGCATTCCTTTCCAACCCACCAGTCGCCGCCGAGGATGCTTCGGTTGACGAAGACACCAGCGCCGGGGACAACGGTGCGGTGGAATCTGATTCCGCTGCTCCAGTTTCCGCTGAATCATCTGAGCAGCAGGACGCAGCGAAGGACTATGCGCCGAAGCACGCCAAACGCGATGAAGAAGAGTCCCACGATCTTGACACGGTGATGGCGCTGCACCTCAAGCAGGCCTATGACAAGCTGGTCAAGCGCCACAAGAAGGCTATCTCCAACTGGGATAACACCGAGCTGACGCTGCACGAGCGTGAAGAGTACTTCCACGATATGCGCAAGGCCGCAAAGAAACTGCGCTATGCAGCTGAGGCCGCTGGTTCAGCCACCACGCTAAAGACCAAGAACCTCTACAAGGCCTGCAAGCAGATGCAATCTGTCTTGGGAGACTTCCAGGATTCCGTGACCTCTCGCGATAAGTTGCTCGAATTGGCAGAAACCGCACGCCGGCGGGGCGAGGATACCTTCGGCTATGGCCTGCTCTACCAGCGCGAGCGCGTCATCGGGTTGGAAGCACTCAACGCCTACTCGGACAGCTTTAAAGCCATCAAGTCCGCGTTTAAGCCGCTGCGCAAGAAGCTGCGCTAAGCCGCCGGCTCATCCTGCGTGGCTGTGTAGTTGTGCAGTCACCACAACGGCCCACACCATCGCCTGCTTGCGGTGGTGTGGGCCTGAGCTTTTCGCATCCCCCTCATGGTCGGCCATGAGACGTTTAGCTATCGCCTAGTTATCGTCTTCGGCGGCATCCTCAGCATCAGCCGCGGCGGTGCGGGCTTGCGCGATTTCAATAGCGTGCTCGGCTTCCTCGCGGGAATTGTAGGGGCCCATGCGGTTCTCCCAGCCGGACACCTTTCCCTGGGATACCTCGCCGGTAGACGGGTCGTAGAACCACTTGTTGTCAGCCTCAGCCATAGTTTTCTCCGTTCTGTCGGGCAAGTAATCAGTGCACCCCACACTACAGACCGCCCGCGGGCCTCGCCCGTTAGAATAGATTGGTCACCTACTCCTGCCCTTTCTTTTAGGCAGGCTATCGCCACCAGCAAAGGAGAACCTTCCCGATGCCCCTGTGGACTGCCCCTTCGACCCCGGCCATCGACCGCGTTCGCGCCGCACACCGCGAGAACGTGGGCGCTGATGCAGCTCATGTTGCTAGCGCCCCTGCCACCTGGGCACTCATCGGCGAGCACATCGATCACTACGGCGGCATCGCCATCATGGGCCTGGCCAACATCCGCGCGGCAGCAGCTGTCAGCCCCCGCAGCGACGGCCTGGTCAAGGTACGCCTAGAGCACACCAACGGCGAGACCGTTGAAGACCAGATTTCCCTCGAGCAGGTCTCTTCCCTCGCCGCGGAGCAACAGCCCAGCGTCGATTCCGAAGGCCAGCCCATCGAACCCCCTGCACCCGAAGGGGCCATCGCCGCGCGCCTCGGCGGCATCATCTACACCATGATCAACCGCCAGCTCCTTACCCGCGAGACCGCCGGCGCCGATATCACCGTGGTCAACGACATCCCCGATTCGACCGGGCTCGGCGCCGCCGCAGCCATCGACATTGCCACAGCGCTAGCGTTGCTCGGCAACGCAGATGATCTGCATGATGCTCCGCTGCGTGCCCGCATCGCGGAGGTGTGTTCCCAAGCAGTTGGCACCTTCGCCCGATTCCCTGCGCTGCGCGCCCGCCACTCCGCCGCGCTGCGCGGCGCTGGTGAGTCCATCACCATCATCGACTACGCCGACGGCTCCGTCACCCAGGCACCGCACATGGTCAACAAAGACATCGCGGCTTTCGCGCTGGCCGTGCCGAGTGATGCCGATTCCTTAGAAGCCGTGGCAGAGATTCGCACCCGCGAGCAATTCATCGACGCAGCCTGCCGCGCCTTCGGCACGCCTTCGCTGCGCCTGTTGCCGGATGCACCCCAGCGCGTCCTCGAGTGGCTCGCTGCTGTCCACAAGGTGCACGGCACCGAGAATCAGCCGACCATCGCGCAAGCCACCGCGTGGCTGACCTTCTACTCAGAGGAAACCGAGCGCGCCGAAGGAGTTGCCCGCGCTTTGCGCTCGCGCCGCGGCACCGAGCTTTTCCCGCTCCTCACGCAATCGCAGTCAGCCTTGTCCACCGTGTATGAATTCAGCTCCGCGGAGAAACTCGCGCAGCTGGCTACCGCGCGCGGCGCCGTAGCGGCACGCTCCGCCCACGCGGGCACGTCCTCCGCGGTCATCGCCTACGTCCCGAGCACCAAGGCCACAAACTTCGCGGCCGACTTGGCCGAGGACGGCCTGCTTGTCGTCCCGCTTACTGCCGGAAGCCCAGCAATCACCGAGGACTAGTCCGCCGGCCACGCGAAGAGCACATCGCGCTCCTCAACGTCGGCCTTGACCAAGGACACCATCGTCTCCTTGCCGGTCTCCGGGTGCCCCACGGCCTGCCCCATCACCGGCGGGTCCAGAACAAAGAGGCGCGCCTTCTCGCGCTGTTCCCCGCCATCGACCACCACGGCTTCGAAGTTGGTGCCTACCCACGGCGCCAAGACCGTCGCCTCCGTAAGGTTCAAACAGGCCTTATCCACCTGGGAGGCCAGCTGCGATGTCGAGCGCATCGTGGAAACGACATCCCCGGCGCGCTCGCACACCCACTGCGGAACCTCGTAGCCGCCGCTGAGCGCCAGGCAGACCTCCGTGGCGAAGCGGTCAACTAGACGCCGCAGCGGGGCCGTCACGTGCGCATAGTAGCCGCCGATTCCCGCGTGCACGTCCGCCTGGCCATCCTCCAGCCACACGTAGTCAGCACCACGAAGCAAACGCTGGGCCTCGCGCATCACCGCCATCCCGCGTGGTGAATCCGCGTCCACGGAATGCAGGAATTCAGAGATGCTACTCTCCCCCAGATCAAAGCCCAGGGCCTCCGCCTCAGAGCGGAAGGTGGCCTCAGCCTCCGGGGTGGCCGCCGATAGGGTGCGCAGGAAACCAACACCATGTGATTCCATCAGCCTCCCCGCGCACATCCCGGTGAGCAAGGAAATCTCCGAGTTATAGTCCATCACCTCATGGCGCGGCTCCATGACCAGCTCGTAGTGGCCTTTCTCCCCATCGCTGCTTTCGGATACGCGCTGCGAGGGAATGCGCAAGTTGATCGCCTCGCGGCGCAGCGAAGAAGCCTGGCGCAGCTTTCCCACCTCCGGCAGCAAGGCGATGGAGGAATGCAGCGTGCCCTTCTCCAAGTCGGCGTGCACTTGGTCGTAGTCCAGCCGCGCGTGGCTGCGCACGAGCGCGCGCTCCACCGAGAAGTCCTCCACCTCACCTGCGGAGTCAAGGTCGAAGGTCCAGAGGACGGCGGGGCGGTCGACGTCGGCAAGCAGCGAAGCCCTATCTTCGGAGAGCTCTGCCGGGTGCAGCCGCGCGGGCTCATCGGGCAGGTAGATGGTCTGGCCGCGCTTGAGGGATTCCTGCTCGAGTGCGGAACCCGGTTCGATGAACGCGGCGACATCCGCGATGGCATAGAGCACGCGGTAGCCGCCATCGCGCGCCTCGATGAACACGGCCTGGTCCAGGTCCATGGAGCCGGCCGGATCAATTGTTACCAGCGGGATGTCGCGGGCGTCGCGGCGCTGCTCAGCATAGCGGTCCTGCGCGGAGGCGGCCTGTGCGGTGACGTCCTCCGGGAAGTCGGTCGGAACGGAAAACTCCTCGGCGATGGGCCGAAAGTCCAAGGGCGCGGCATACAGTTTCATGCCGCCCCATTGTTCCAAAAAATAAAAGTGTGGGTGCGAATGAGCCAACCTATAAGCCGGATTCTGTGCCGCGCGCCAAGGCGCGGTGGCAAACATCCATCCAGGCCAACCGTTGCCAGTTGGCTCAAGCAGCTACCTTCAGGCTTCGGCGAGCAGCCTACTAACGCCTGATCGGGCCCGCTAACGTGGCGGGCCGTGATGCCTTGCTCCCAGTGGGGTTTACCCAGCCACCGCCATCGCTGACGGTGCTGGTGCGCTCTTACCGCACCCTTTCACCCTTACCGCTTCCCTTTCGCCGCGCCGAAACGCAGTGGAGGCACGCGGCGGTCTACTTTCTGTTGCACTTTCCCGCGGGTCACCCCGGGTTGCTGTTAGCAACCACCGTGCTCTGTGGAGTCCGGACTTTCCTCGGCCCGCGCCTAGCCCCATGAAGGGGCCGGTTCGACGGAACGCGTTTGCCCGGTCGGCTCATTCGCGCCTGTTAGTTTATCGCAGCACGCCCAGATGCCCCACATCGTTGAAACGGTGCAGGGTGCTACCGCCGTCGAAGAACTCGACCTCACTCACGGAAGCCAGCTCCAGGAAGAGGTGGTTGGGCGTTTGCGGTCCGGAATCGAGTGCTTGGCGCACGAAGGATTTGATGGGGTTGACGTGGGAGACCACAAGAACGGTCTGCCCCGCGTAGCGCTGCTGCAGCTCGCGGCGCGCGGCACTGACGCGGCGGTGCACGGCGCGCAGGGACTCCCCGCCCGGGCAGGCCACGGACGTGTCTTTCAGCCAACGCGCGTGGAGCTCAGGGTCGGCGGCATCGGCTTCCGCGAAGGTCTTGCCTTCCCAGCGTCCGAAGTCCACCTCGATGAGGTCCTCGACGGTTTCCACGCGCAGGTCCCTGCCCTTAACCACGGCCGCGGCCGTCTGCTGGCAGCGGCGCAGCGGCGAGCACACCACGGCATCGATGTGGGTATCGGCCAGGGCTTGCGCTGCGGCGAGCGCTTGCTTCTTGCCCAGCTCGGTGAGCTCGGGGTTCGCACGCCCGGAGTACTGCTTGGCGGCGGACATCGCCGTCTGCCCGTGGCGCAGCAGGATGAAGCGGGTGGTCTGTCCAGTCTCGGGGCGCCAGTCGGCTGCGGTAGAGGACGCCGTGCTTGCCGACGTCCCCCCGACCTCCCCGCTGGCATCCTGACTATCCGCAGCGACGGCCTCAGCGCCGTCGCCGGAACCCATGTCGAGGATGCCCGCGGGATCGCCCTTCGCGGCGGCGTCCATCGCCACGTTGGAGAGCGCATCAGCCACAGAGTTCTTCGCGCGCGGGACCCACTCGAGGCTAAAGCTAGGAATCTGATCCAGCAGGCGGCGCGCCTCGATGGCCAGCTTCTGCATATCCGGGTGCTTGATCTTCCAGCGCCCGTTCATCTGCTCCACCACGAGCTTGGAGTCCATATAGAACTCCACCTCATCCGCGCCCAGCTCCACCGCGGCCTCCAGGCCGCGCAGCAACCCGTGGTATTCGGCCACGTTATTGGTGGACTTTTGGCCAACGACGTAAGCGATTTCCCTGAGCAGCTGCGAGCGGTCCTCGTTATAGACCGCGGTGCCAGATCCGGCGATCCCGGGGTTGCCGCGGGAGCCGCCGTCAGCAAAGATGACTAGCTTCATGAGGCCGGGCGCACCAGGTAGGAGCCGCAGTCGCTGCACTGCGGAACCTCGTCGGCAGCAGCGTTGCGCACCGCGTTCTGCTCGGCCGGCGGCAGCACGATGAAGCAACCGCCGCAGCCGCGGCCGGTGAAGGCAGCGGCACCCACGCCGTTTTCTTCACGCACGGTCTCGTATTCCTCCAAGACATCCGCGGGTAGCTGCTCGCGCAGCTCGCCGATGCGCACCTGCGGGTCCGGGCGGTTCGCCGCGGCCTCTTGGGCGGCCTCAGCCGCGCGCTTGAGCACCTCGAGCTTGCGCTCGGAATCGGAAACCTTGGCGCCGTGGACATCCAGGTTGGCGCGCAGTGCGTGGATTTCGTTGTGGGCTTCCTGCAGCTCGCTCATGAGGTCCGCGATACGGGACTTGGCCGCGTAGAGATCGTGCTCGAGGTCCTTGCGGGTCTCCGGGTCGGTCGCAGCGCCGAGCTGCGCCTTGTCATCGCGCTCGCGCTGGCGTAGCTTGCGCTCGTCGGCCTGGATGCGCAAGATCTCCAGTTCCATGTCGTCGACGGCGAGCTGGGCGGAGCCGGAGGCGTCGACAAGCCGGGCGTGTGCAGCCTGTGCCTTCTCGTATTCCTCTTGCTCCGGGATGGTGGTGGTTCCACCGTGTGCCTGGGAGCGCTCGAGGGTGGCCAGCTCCAGCAGGATGTTCTGCAGGTCCTGTGGCAGTTTCATTTAGTTCTCCTTATGCGCAGAAATCGTCCATGGGTCGGTGCGGACATCGATGATCTCGGTGTTCACGCGCAATGCGCCCTCCACAATATCGCGCGCTTGGGCAGTCCAGGGAAACTCGCTGGCCCAGTGAGCGGTATCCACCACGGCCGGGCCCTCCGGCTCCGCCAGGTGCGCGGCGCGCAGGTGCTCGTCCACCGGGTGGTGGCGCAAATCGGAGGTGACGTAGACGTCCACGCCGAGCGCTGCCGCCTGGTCCAGGAAGGAATCCCCCGAGCCGCTGGAGACGGCAACTTTCTTCACCATGCGCTCCGGATCGCCGGCCGCGCGCACTCCCCATTCGGTTTCCGGAAGGGCATCGGCCACGCGCTGGGTGAATTCGCGCAGAGTCACCGGCTGCTCAAGCTCGCCCACGCGCCCTAGCCCTAAGGCCTCGTCGAGGTTCTCATAGGGCTCCACGGGGACGATGGGGCGGCCAGGCGTGATGCCGACGAGCTCGGCCAGCTTGTCGTTGACCCCCGGGCGGGCTTTATCCGCGTTGGTGTGCGCGGCCAACAGGGCCACACCACCCCGGATCAGCGTGTGGATGACCTTGCCCTTCGGGGTATCTGCCGCCACCGAGGTCACCCCGCGAAGAAGTAGCGGGTGGTGCACCACGAGCATCTGCGCACCGAGCTCGACGGCTTTGTCTGCCACCTCCTGGGTGCAGTCCAAGGCGAAGGCCACGGTGCTCACCTCGTCCGTGGGGTCACCGCACACCAGGCCAACGGCATCCCAGGGCTCGGCCAGCTGCGGCGGGTAGGCCTCGTGGATTACGCGGCGGATCTCGCCAACGGTTGTTCGTTCTGCCATCTCGTATGCTCCTTGTTGGCTTGAGGTTTCACGTCAGTCGCGTCGCTGCTATATCCTAGCTTTCGTTCGCCAGCGCACCCCTCTAGCTTAAGGAGCCTTTGCATGACGCCTCCGGAGAACGACAACCAGCTCCACATCGTCTTCGTGTGCACGGGCAACATTTGCCGCTCACCCATGGCGGAAATCATTACCCGCGACGCCATGGAGACCGACATGCTCGATCTCCTCGCGCGAGTTTCTTCCTGCGGCCTCGGCGGTTGGCACGTGGGCCAGGGCGCGGACGAGCGTGCCGTGGCTGAGCTGCGCCGCGGCGGCCACGATGGCGCCGGCCACCAGGCCGCCCAGCTGGGTCCGGACCACATGGACGCGGACCTCTTCGTGGCCATGGACACCGGCCACCGCGATGCCCTCATCGAGCGCGGCATCCCGGAAGACAAGGTGCGCCTCATGCGCAGCTTCGATCCGAACTCCCCGGAGGATGCCAGCGTGGAGGATCCTTTCTACGGCACGGAGGAGGACTTCGCCCGCACCCGCAGTGAGATCGATGCTTCCGTTCCGGGCCTGCTCGAGTGGATTAAAGAGAACCACGGCTAGATAATTCTGCGCGGCTACTAGACTGATCATCATGCTCAAGACATTCCTCAAGCCTGGGTGGGTGCTCTTTCTCATCTTCATCGTCGCGTTTTCCTATTTGTCTTTCACAGTGCTCGCTCCGTGGCAGCTGAATAAGGACGCGCAGATTGTGGAGCGCAACCACCTCATTGAGGAGGCCTACGACGCCGACCCCCAGCCGGTCACCGAAGTCTTTTCTGATGATGGATCCTTGCACAAGGAGTGGGAACGCGTGGAGCTAACCGGCCACTACCTCCCGGAGGATGAGGTCCTCCTGCGCCTGCGCCCGGTGGAGTCCGCCCCGGGATTCCAATCGCTGGTCCCCTTTGAAACCGAGTCTGGTGAGACCTTCCTGGTCAATCGCGGCTGGATGCCCACGGACGAGGGCAACTCCGTCCCCCACATCGATCCGGCGCCCACGGACAAGGTGACCATCGTGGGCATGGCGCGCTACGACGAACGCAAGCACACCTCCGCACCCATTGAGGAACAGGGTTATACGCAGGTCTACTCCATCAATACGGAGCAGATTGCAGAGCTTGTCGACGTCCCCCTAGCCCACGACTACCTCCAACTCTCCCCCGAGCAGCCAGGTGAGCTGCATGCGCTGCCGGTTCCAAAGCTGGACCGCGGCAACCACTTGTCCTATGGCTACCAGTGGATTGCCTTCGGTGTGATGGCACCGCTGGGGTTTGCCTACTTCGTGTGGTCTGAGATTCGGGAGCGCCGCCGCGCCCGCGATGAGGATGCCCTGATTGCTGAGGCCACTGCGGCCGCCACCGGTGCCGGTACCGGCACCCCCGATGCGGCCACGGACGTCGAAAGCTCCGCGCACGAGGATCCTTCCGGCGAGCGCTCTGATGCTACGACGCCTTCTGCCCCGCCTTCGACGCCTGCGGCTGCCACGCAGCCTTCGCGCCGCTCCCGCTCACGCTATGGCTCCGCCAAGCCGGACTTCTACGAGAAGATTCGCGAGCGCGGCCAGGAGCGCTACTAGCACCTGAATATTAGTGAGCTCAAGTTTCCTTCGTCCCCTGCTCAAGCGCAGTAGACTGCAATAACTAGAGTTACCAACTACCAAGTATCACTAGGGCTTATACCGAGTTCCTACTTGGATTCTCACCATTTGTACATATGAACAAGAAATTAAAGTTTAAGAACTTCCTCGCTTGGGGCGGAATCATTTTCGGCGCACTGATAATCGTAGGAAGTATTGCCTCAGGATCTTTTCGAAGCATTGCTGGAGGACTCTTCATAGGCCTAGCCTTTGTCCTTCCTAGTGCTTGGTATCTGTTACACCAACGGCGAGAGATTAATGGTGCCGCCCCACTTAAACGCCACTGGGGCATCATTACAGCAATTGCAATTCTCTCGGCACTCGTCGGAGGACTTATCACTCCTAGTTCTTCAAGTATGAGTCAAGAAGATTCCGGCGAACATCTAACTGAGCCAGAAACCTCGACCCAGTCACCGGCCCCCAAGACCACCGAAGAGTCGCCTACAACTAGCACCCCGCCGAAGCAAATTGATCGATGTGAACCCATTGATGGGGCTAAAAATACATTTTTCACTGATGGCTCACAAGGCTGGACAGAAGAATGCGACAACGAGATTCGTGCTGCAGAAGAAGAGCGACGCAAACAAGAGGAAATTGTGGAGTCCCAACGGCGTCAGACCGAGCAAGAAGCAGCTGAGGCTGAACAGCAACGTTTACAGCAGGAGCTCGAAGAACAACAGCAGATTGAGCAACAGCCGGCGCCTCAGCTTGATCAGCCGCCAGCTGATTTGAATTTTAGAAGCTGCAAGGAAGCCCGAGAAGCAGGCTATTCTCATATGACTGCGGGAAGCCCCGGCTATAGTCGACGCCTAGACCGCGACGGCGACGGTATCGCTTGCGACAAGGTCGGTTAGCAACAAGAGCTTCGTACTACTCGAGGCGTCCCTAACAGCTTCGCCTTAAATGTACTTAACGCTTCCCACACAGACTCCGTTTAGCGCCACCTAAGATTGGGGGCACTTCTGGAAAAGCAGTTTGAAACACTTACGCTGAAAAAGTGGCCTTCGCGGACCTGCGTAAGTGATTCATTCATCCCCCTCATCTGGGAGCAACCCGGGAATAAGTAAAAGGCCAAACCATAAAGTTGGTTTGGCCTTCCATTTTGTGCGGCCTGAGGGGATCGAACCCCCGACCTACTGGGTGTAAACCAGTTGCTCTTCCAGCTGAGCTAAAGCCGCAGTGCACTGTGTGCTCGCACAAGATTAGCCTATGGGCACCCGCAGCAACAAATCAGGGTGCAACTAGTCGCTGCGAATGCCGCGTGAGCAGGCATATCCTGCGGTTACTTTAAGGCTTCTTGGTGTAGCCGCGAGCTACAAGGCAGGAGCCCTGCCACTCACCGAGGCGCTCAGCCTTGGTCTGCACCAGACCAGCCAGCTGTGCGGATTCGGAGATCTCACCGGGCTCGAGGTTGCCCGGCTTTCCAGCGCCTGGGGTCAGCAGCCAGATACGACCGGAATCACCCAGGGGACGGGTGGCATCGACCAGCCCATCGACCAAATCGCCGTCCTCCGCGCGCCACCACAGCAGCACGAGGTCACACAGCTCGTCGGTCTCCTCATCGAGGAAATCTTCCCCCAACACGTCCTCGATGGACTCAGAAATCGTGGAGTCACAGTCCTCGTCCCAGCCAAGCTCCAGAGCAATCTGCCCCTCTTCGATGCCGAGCTTGGCTGCAAATCCCGTCACTCGCTGAGTTCCTTCCGATGAAGTAGTTGATGTCATGCAGAGTATTTTAACGTCTACGGTGCACTTTTTCGCGACGAACCTCCCCCCATCTTCCCCAGTGGTGGAAATTTTCCCTCATGAAACCACCCCTGGGGGCCTCCAAATGCCCCGCCGTGAAAGCGGCGCGTATCCTAGGAACAGATCTTTGTACTACGAACCAGGAGGATTTAATGGCCGACTTGGACGCCCACAACGGCGACTCCAACTTCCCCATCGTTCGCGATGGCGTGGCAGCATACCTGCACGACTCCGACCCGGAGGAAACCCGCGAGTGGATGGACTCCCTCGACGGTCTTCTGGACTCTTCCGATCCGGAGCGCGCCCGCTACCTCATGCTGCGTCTTCTTGAGCGCGCTACCGCCAAGCGCGTGCCGTTGCCGTCCCTGACGTCCTCGGATTTTGTCAACACCATCCCGACCTCCCTCGAGCCGGAGTTCCCGGGCGATGAGGAATTGGAGAAGCGCTACCGCCGCTGGATCCGCTGGAACGCGGCCATCATGGTGCACCGCGCACAGCGCCCAGGCATTGGCGTCGGTGGACACATTTCCACGTACGCAGGCGCTGCCCCGCTGTATGAGGTGGGCTTGAACCACTTCTTCAAGGGCAAGGATGATCCCTCCGGCGGTGACCAGGTCTTCTTCCAGGGCCACGCTTCACCGGGTGTCTACGCACGCGCCTTCATGGAAGGCCGCCTCACCGAGGAAGAACTCGACGGTTTCCGCCAGGAGCACTCGCGCGGCGAGGGCAAGGGCCTACCGTCCTACCCGCACCCGCGCCTGATGCCGGACTTCTGGGAATTCCCCACCGTGTCCATGGGCCTTGGCCCCATCAACGCCATCTACCAGGCACGCTTCAACAAGTATCTGGAAAAGCGCGGCATTAAGGACACCTCCAAGCAGCACGTCTGGGCCTTCCTCGGCGACGGCGAGATGGATGAGCCGGAGTCCCGCGGTCTGCTGCAGATGGCTTCCCTCTACGAGCTGGACAACCTGACCTTCGTGGTCAACTGCAACCTGCAGCGTCTCGACGGCCCTGTGCGCGGCAATACCCAGATCATTCAGGAGCTGGAGTCCTTCTTCCGCGGTGCCGGCTGGTCCGTCATCAAGATTGTCTGGGGCCGCGGCTGGGACAAGCTGCTTGAAGCCGATAAGGACGGCGCCCTGGTCAACATCATGAACACCACCTCAGATGGTGACTACCAGACCTTCAAGGCTAACGACGGCGCCTACGTCCGCGAGCACTTCTTCGGCCGTGATGAGCGCACGCTCAAGCTGGTTGAGGACATGTCCGATGATGAGATTTGGGCACTGCGCCGCGGCGGCCACGACTACCGCAAGATCTACGCCGCTTACGACAAGGCGCTGAGCTACGCGGGCACCGGCCGCCCGACGGTCATCCTGGCCCACACCATTAAGGGCTACGGCTTGGGCCACAACTTCGAGGGCCGCAACGCGACCCACCAGATGAAGAAGCTGACGCTGGAGGATCTGAAGCTCTTCCGCGATAAGCAGGGAATCCCGATCAGCGACGAGCAGCTCGAAGCCGATCCGTACCTGCCGCCGTACTACCACCCGGGCAAGGACGCCCCGGAAATCAAGTACATGCTGGAGCGCCGCAACGAGTTGGGCGGCTTCTTGCCGGAGCGTCGTGAGGACTTCGAGACTCTCACCACCCCGGATCTGTCCAAGCTGCGCTCGGTGCGCAAGGGCTCCGGCAAGCAGGACGTAGCCACGACCATGGCTCTGGTGCGTACCTTCAAGGAGCTCATGCGCGATAAGGAGCTGGGCAAGCGCGTCGTGCCGATCATTCCGGATGAGGCCCGCACCTTCGGTATGGACTCCTGGTTCCCGACCTTGAAGATCTGGAACCCGCGTGGCCAGAACTACGTCCCGGTGGATCATGACCTCATGCTCTCCTACCGCGAGGCTGCCGACGGCCAGATTCTGCACGAGGGTATCTCTGAGGCAGGCGCAGCTGCCTCCTTCACCGCAGCTGCTACCTCGTACGCCACCCAGGGCGAGGCGATGATTCCGCTGTACATCTTCTACTCGATGTTCGGCTTCCAGCGCACCGGTGACGCCTTCTGGGCCGCCGGCGACCAGCTGGGCCGCGGCTTCATCATCGGCGCTACCGCCGGCCGCACCACCCTGACCGGCGAGGGCCTGCAGCACATGGACGGTCACTCCCCGATCCTGGCGTCGACGAACCCGGCCGTGGAGGTCTACGACCCAGCCTTCGGCTACGAGATTGCGCACCTGGTTCCGCGCGGCATCGAGCGCATGTACGGCGAAGACAACGAGCCGATCATGTACTACATCACCGTGTACAACGAGCCAGTCAAGCAGCCGGCCGAGCCGGAGAACCTCGACGTCGAAGGCCTGCACAAGGGCATCTACCACTACAACACCGCGGAGTCCGGCTCCATCCCGGCCAACATCCTGGCCTCCGGTGTGGGTATGTACGAGGCTCTGCGCGCCCAGGAAATCCTGGCTGAAAGCTACGACGTCAAGGCTTCGCTGTTCTCCGTCACCTCGTGGGTCAAGCTGGCTCGCGACGGCGCTGCCCGCAACAAGGAAGCTCTGCGCAAGGGCGTTGAGCCGACCGAGGCATTCGCCACCTCCCAGCTCAAGGGCTTCGAGGGACCGTTCGTTGGTGTCTCCGACTTCGCCACGGACCTGCAGGAGCAGATTCGCCCCTACGTCCCGGGTGACTACATCGTCCTGGGTGCAGACGGCTTCGGCTTCTCTGATACCCGCGAGGGTGCCCGCCGCTACTTCAACACCGACGCCGAGTCCATCGTCGTCGCAGTCCTCGAGGGCTTGGCTCGCGAGGGCAAGGTGGAGCGCAGCACCGTGGAGAAGGCGGCTCGCGAGCTCAAGCTCGACGACCCGACGTCCACCCTCTCCACGTCCTCCGATGAGGACTAAGGCTAGAGCCTAAAACCTCAAGCCCCTTCTGCCTGAGCAGGAGGGGCTTTCTCATGTTCAACTCATGTTCAACTCATGTTCAAGCCGAGGGGCAACTGCCGTTGTTGCCAAAGTTCTGGCCAGATCTTGAAACAGAGGCTATAACTTTGGCAGAACGGGCAGTTCGGGCACCGCGCATGGCCCGACCGCCGCCGGCACAAGCCTCTGCCAAAATCAGCAGCAGACCCTAGCTACCCAGCACTCCATCGAGGACGCGCCCCAACGCCTTGGAGACCTCGCTGGGTTCCTCCAAGATGACCATGTGCCCGGCGCCGTCAATGACAGTCAGGGTGGAATCCGGCCAGTGGCGGGCAATGACCTCCGATTGGCGGTGCGGGGTCACGATGTCAAGGCTGCCCACCACAATTTCGCCCGGCACGTTTCTAAGCCTGGCCGCCGCGCCGAACTCGGAGTGCTCCACCAAGTCGTCGAAGAAGCCCGCGTAGCTCGACATCGGGGTATCTAGCAGCATCGCCACGTGGAATTGCAGCTTGTCCATCTGCGGGAAGCCCTGCAGCAGCGCCGCGAAGGCCGGGGCGATAAGTGCGGCGGCCTCGAAGCGCACGCGGTTGAGCCGGCTCGGCAACCGCAAACAAGCGCGATAGACCATGCCCAGCGTCTTCGATTCCAAGATGCGAGCCACGCCTGCGGCGGCAAAGCGCTGCATCGAGGTGGCCACCAGCGCCATCCCCTCAACGCGGTGAAAGACATCCCGCGGGGCGCGGCGCAGCAGGTTAAGCGCAATCATTCCGCCCATCGAGTGCCCAAGCAGCACCAACGGCCCCTCGGCGGCACGCTCAGCGATGACGGCCAGCACGTCGTCGGCCGCGCCCCGAACCGTGCACTGCGCGGGAGTGACGTGGGTGGATTGGCCGTGGCCGCGGACGTCGACAAGCAGGCATCGCACCGAAGGGTAGTTGCGGCGCACGTCGTTGACCTGGGAGTAGAAGCTCTCAGCAGACAAGCAGTAGCCGTGGATGAAAACCACGGTGACCTCCGCGTCCTTCGGGCCTACCTCGTACCACGCCACGCGCACGCCGTCGTTGTCCACGAAGCCCGAGTCCGTCACCCCGGTCAGTCCCGGCTCTGTCGTGAGATCGTGCAACTGATCATGGACGGTGTGCTCGATGGAGCGCATGCGGGGGCGGGCCCGGCGCGACCAGCTGCGGGCGATGGCGGAGGAACGTGCTCGAATAACCATGACATTTCAATACTAGACTGGGCCCCATGGCTAATGACCTTTCAGCGCAACTCCAAGCCCGCTTCGGCTCCGCGCCGGCAGAAGAAAAAGAAGCTTCCCCCGCCGGAGACGCATACGGCGAGCTCACCCGCCTCATCACAAAGGTGACCGGCGTGGAGGAAGGCCTGGAGCGCGAAGCGAAATTGGAGGACCTGGGGGTTGAGTCGCTCGAGCGCATCGAATTAGCCGTGCGCCTCGAGGAGGCCTGCGGGGTCCGCCTTAATGAAGAAACCATGCTCTCCGTCACCACGGTGGGCGAACTTGCTGATTATGTGGAGGAACACTCGTGATTTCCTATCTCTCAGACATGGACGGCGTCCTCATCAAGGAAGGGGAAATGATTCCCGGCGCGGATAAATTCATCCAGGCGCTGAAGGATAACAACATCGAGTACATGGTGCTCACGAACAACTCGATGTCCACCCCGCGGGATCTCTCCGCACGTCTGAAGAACACCGGTCTCGACATCCCGGCGGAGCGCATCTGGACCTCGGCGACGGCCACGGCGGCCTTCCTGTCCACCCAGGCCGGCCTGTCCACGGCCTACGTCGTGGGCGAGTCCGGGCTGACCACCGCTCTGCACGAGGCCGGCTGGATTCTCAATGACCGCGACGCGGACTTCGTGGTCTTGGGTGAGACCCGCACGTATTCTTTTGAAGCCATCACCACGGCTATCAACCTTATCCGCAACGGCGCGCGGTTCATCGCGACCAACCCGGACGTCACGGGCCCGGCCCCGCAGGGCGTGCTCCCGGCCACGGGTGCGGTTGCGGCGCTGATTACCGCGGCAACCAACCGCGAGCCTTACTACGTGGGCAAGCCGAACCCCGTCATGATGCGCAGCGCGTTGAATAACATCGGCGCGCACTCGGAAAATACCGTCATGATCGGTGACCGCATGGATACTGACGTCAAGTCCGGTCTGGAGGCCGGCATGCGCAGCATCCTGGTGCGCTCCGGCATCAGTGATGACAGCATCATCGAGCGCTACCCTTTCCGCCCGACTCACGTCATTGACTCCGTGGCGGAGCTTCCGGAGCGCATCCTCGATCCCTTCGCGGACTAGGACTTAGACCGCACGCTTGACGACGCCCCTGAACCCGTACTCCCCCGCCAACATCTCCACGGCGCGGCCCAGCGCGTCCAGTTCGCTGGGCGTTCCCGTAATAACTTGCTGGCAGCCTATCCCGAGGCCACCTGCGTTGTCAGGAACGCGGCCGCTAAGCGGATCCCATACTGGGTCGCGGTGCCAACGGGTACACCATTGGGCGGTCAGCGGGTCATCACCAGGCACTATGAACTCGCTTTCACTGCTGATGCAGCGCGCCATGGCGCGCTCGATGGCAGGGCGCAGGTTGCGCGGCATGCCCGAGATCTGCAGCACGGCGGTGCAGACCTCACCGCAGGCGCGGTTGGGCCAGCTATCTGCCGGGCTGCCAAGTGGGGTGGCTGAAGCGGCCGGCGCGGTGTCACCGGCCAGCTGCGGGTGAACGCGTTGATTCACTCCTTAAACTCCTTTGACGTGCGAGTGATGGCACGCCGGCATGCGCCGACGCAAGACGAGCTTCGTCTTCCCCTACGAACTTGTCTTCATCACGTCACTCGCGCCGAGGCGCGAACACCGCTTGGTGTCGCCGCAGTATGCGGCCACGCGGTGCGTCGTTGTGTGCCCACAATTTTCCCCCGCCACTTGAGCCACAACAACCCTCAACCTGCGCTTAAGCCCCCCACAGCCTCAACAAGAACTTGAGACTTCCACCCCGAAAATCGCCCCATCAATCACTTCAGTCACATAAGCCAACGCGTGCAACACGCGCGCGTTGTCGCCACAGCTACCCCACTACCCCCGTTGCGGCGCCCTACGGTACGCCGCGACGACGCTCAACACCGTCATGCCACCCCGGCTAGCCCGCCTGGCACTCCTGCCAGATGGCCGTGTTGGTCTCGGCCCACAAAGGCTTGCACCACTCGCCAAAATCGCGGTCCGTCAGCGCAACCATGGCCCAGTCACCAGCCACCCACAGGTAGGTACCGCTCATGCCGAAGTGCCCCACGGCATCGGCGGGCAAGCCACCCATCCACTGCTGCTTCTCACCGTGGATTTCAAAGCCCAACCCCCACGTGCAGTCTTTGAAGCTGCCATAGCCGGGCACGATGCCCCGCAGTCCCGGAAACTGAACGCTGCGCATTTCCTCCACCGTCGAAGGATCGAGCAGGCGCGGCGAATAGACCTCGCCGGCAAAGGCAGCGAGATCCTCCACGCTGGAGACCAAGCCATGGCCCGCTGACCCCTCCAGAGTTGTAGCCTGCATGCCCAGAGGAGCACACACGCCTTCAGCAAGGTATTCAGCAAAAGGAATCTCGGTGGCCTTTTCTACTTCCTCGGCGGCCCATTCATAGCCGGCCGAGGAGTAGATTCGGCGCTCCCCTACGGGCTTTTGTGGCTCGCGGGAATCAAAGCCCACGCCCGAGGCATGTGCCAAGAGGTGGCGCAGCGTGGAGCCTTCAGGGCCTGCCGGCTGATCCAGCTCCACCGCCCCTTCTTCCACGGCCACCATCACCCCATAGGCGGCCACCAGCTTGGTCACGGAGGCCACCGGGAAGCGGCGGGAGGCATCCCCCAGCTGCTCTACTACCTCGCCGCGGTGCAACAAGGCGGCGGCAACGGTATCGACTGGCCAGGACTCAAGGGAAGAAAATGCGCTCATGCGCTCCAGCTTAACGAGGATCGCGCTCGCAGCCTACGCCATCACCATCGCGGTCGAACTTGGAGCGGAAACCTGGCTCACCCGCATAGATCGGGCGGCCTAGTGCGTTCCACACGTCTGCGCAGCGAGTAAAGGACGCGGGGGCAGGCTTCGGGGCCGGAGCCGGCTTAGGTGCGGGAGCCGGCTTGGGCGCCGGGGCTGGAGCAGGAGCCGGAGCTGGCTTCGGCGCGGGGGCAGGGGCAGGGGCAGGGGCAGGCTGCGGTGCAGGAGCAGGTGCCGGTGCCGGAGCTGGTGCCGGCGGAGAAGGGATGATGCCCGGCAGCGGGTTCGGAATGATGCGCTGCTGCACCGCCCAGTACACGCCACCGGCGGCAGCCGCGAGGACCGCTGCGGTAATACCCACGCCGAGTGCAATCATTTCACCTTCGGAGGACTGCTGGAATTCGGCGTCATCCTCGTCCGTGTTGGAGGAGCCAGAACCCTGGCTCGAGGAATCAGCTTCCTGGGAGGAGGAGTCAGACTCGGAGGAAACCGTTGCGGTTGCCTCGGCGTTAGGGGCCGTGGTCTCCGCCTGAGCAGGAACAACAACGGACAGTGCGACAGATACAGAAACAGAGGCGGCGAGGGCCGCACGAGAGAACTTCTTCATAAACTCAAGTTATATCCTGCAGCACTACCCCGCAGGAAATCGCGCTCAACCGAGGGCTACATCACGTCGGAAAGCCACAGCGAGCTGGAAATCAGCAGCGGGCTACACCGCATGCGTTAACGGATGAGCCCGCCGCGCCAATATCAAAAATGTAGCGCATTACGTCGCTGCACTTCCCTATCACTCATATCTCTGATGCGCCCTCTCCACGCGCCTCTCTCATCTCTTTGTGGCGCCTCTCGGTGATGCCGCGGAGCTACATCACGGTGGACGGCTCTGCGGCTCCCTCAGAAACGATCGCGGAAGGCTGCTCATTCGCCGTGGGCGCGGGCGTTTCGGAGTTTTGCTCCACTGGGGCCTGGGTTTCGGTGTCCTGCGGATCCGCGGGGGCATACACAGCTTCGCTGTCCGGGTTGCTATCAGTTGGCATGTCCGGATCAACTTCTGCCGTCGGCTCCTGTTCTGCGGAGCCCGTGAAGTCAGTAACCGGCGCCTCCTGAGGTGTGGTCAGTGGCGCGGATGAAGACGCAGAAGGTTGCGCCGACTCAGAAGTGGATTCGGACTGCCCCATCCACCGCGAGGGCGATAGCCACCCAGCGTCCACCCCATCAGGGTTAGCGGAGGAAAGCAGCAACAGGCCAACCACACCGAGGCCGGCGATGAGCCCCGTCGTTGAGGCCCGCACGCGCCCGCCTAGAGTCCAGAAATAGTTCCACTTGTTGTCCGGCTTATCGTCGCGCCAGATGCCGCGCTGATAATCGTCTTCTTCTTCCTCCTCGGAGTCGCCCGCATAAGCCGGCCGGCCCGGCCCGTCATCTTTGCTGTCTTGGGGCATAGCGCCGGCATCAGCGACGGCGTCGGCAGCAATGACCTGCGTCTCCGCATCCGATGCCACGTCTTTGTGCGAAGGCTCCGCAGTATCTGCCGCCGGAATGATGGTGGTGGGGGCGTCGGCAGCGGAGACGTCGCCAAGCTCCTGCGAGGCATCCCCCGGCACGCCCTCAGTGGTGGGAAGCTTGTACAGATCCCAGAAGGTGGAGAGCAGCGCCGAGCGGATCGCGCGCTCCACCGCCCACTGGCGGGCGGGGTTGACCTGCACAAGGACGCGGTACTGCACCTGCCATGGCTGGCCGGCCGCAGTGGGGGCCGTGAGCCCAGTGGCGGGCAGAACGTCGAGCTCACCGGCCACATCCGCGTGGATGTCTGGGGCTTCAAGGGCTCGCTTCGAAATCTTTTCCACCTGTTCGGTGATCTCCGGCAAGGACTCGCCCTCGTGGACCGGGATAGCGATATCCACCACCGCGCGCGACCATTCTTGCGAGAAGTTCGTGACCACGCCCGCGGAACCATTCGGCACCATGACCACTTCACCGGTGGGTGTGCGCACCGTCGTCGTACGCAGGGTCAGCGAAACAACGGTGCCCTCCACGCCAGTTACACCGTCGAAGCTGACGTAATCACCCACGCCGAACTGCTTTTCCGAGAGGATGAAGAATCCCGCAAGGAAGTCACCGATGATGGCCTGCGCGCCGAAACCGACGGCGGCCGAAACGACTGTCGCCGGGATAGCCGCGCCCAGGGGCGGCACCCCGACGTTGGCCAGCGCAGCCAACACAAGAAGGAAAAAGGCCACCGCCTGCGCCACGTAGACTAGTGCACCGGCGAGCGCCAAACGCGCCTTGGTAGATTCTTGATTCTCATCCAGACGGGACTCAATGACCCGCACTGCCAAGCGGCCGATGCGCGGGATGAGAATCGCCAACAACAGCATTCCCAACAGCGGCAGGCCGTGATCCACGATGGCCTGCCACACGGCGAACAAGTAATACTTCAGCATTGCGCCAAGCCTAGTCCTTCAGCCTGACAGAACCCTTGGAGCCTTAAGCGCGATGGGTGAGATAGTAATTCGGAGTTGGCTTCCACGTGTAGCCCGCGGGGACGATGTCCTCGCCGAAAGCGCAGAAAGTCTTGGTCGTCCACAGTGGAATCGCCGGCATCTTTTCCAGCAACAGGCCCTGAGCCTCCGTGTAATGCTTTTGGGCTTCCTCCCGGCTCTTCGCCTGACCCGCCTTCTTCAGCAGCTCATCGTATTCAGAGCTGTTAAAGCCTGATTCATTCTCCGAAGAGTAGGACGCATATAGCGGCACCAGGAAGGTAGATTCCTCAGGGAACTCCGCCTGCCAGATCGTGCGGAAGGCACCGGTGAGGTGACGGGCAATCACCTCTTGTCTGAGGTCCTTCAAAGTGGCAAACTCATGGCCCTCCGCCGGCACGCCGAGGGTATCCGACAGTTGCTTCGCCACGGCGTCGATCCAGGTCTTATGGCCGCCGTCGGTGTTATAGGAAATGCTGAAAATCCCATCAAACGGTTCCAGCTTTTCCGCCTGCTCCCACAGTTCGCGGGCCTTCTCCGGCTGGTAGGTCAAGACGTCGGCCCCCTCCGGTGTCGGCGGAATGGAACCGTCCAGCGGCGCGACGAAGCCGGTAGCGGGAAGCACCATACCGTGGAAGATGTCCCGGGCCATTCCTTCGCGATCGATTGCCATGGACAACGCGCGGCGGCGCAAGCGTCCGGCCTCACCGCGGAAGTTCGCATCGTTGGCGGGGATGGTGATTTCCATGATGGAGCCGCCGGGCTTGGTCAAGGCGCGGGAGCCTAGTTCCTTTTCGAAGCTGCCTAGCTTCTCCGCCGGGATCCGCGTGAGCACGTCCAGCTTGCCATCTACGAGGTCCTGGTAGGCCTGCTCCTCCGAGGAATACACCACGAACTTGATGCCTTCATTCTGCGGCGTTCGCGGCCCCTTGTAGCGAGGGTTCGGCACGAGGGTCACAGCTTTCTCGCGCTCCCAGGAAGCCAGCACATAAGGCCCGCTGCCGATGGGATCTGTTCCGCGATCGCTCAGCCTATCCTGGTCTTCGGAGCGCATGGGGAAAAAGACCGAGTATCCCAGGCGCTCGAGGAATCCCGCCGTGGGGCGTGAGAGCTCAATGCGGAAAGTTTTCGGCCCCGTCACCTTAAGGCCGCGCATTGACTTCCTGCCTTCGTGGAAGCCACGGATTGGTTCAAAGTGGTGCGCGGAGAGCAGCGACTGGCGCACCGCGGTATTCCACGTATCGACGAAGTCTTCTGCTTCCACGGTTGAACCGTCGGAAAACACGGCGTCATCTCGAATCACCACGTCATATGTCGTGTCATCGACCTGCGTGATGGATTCCGCCAAGTCATAGTGAGCGCCACCGGTTTCATCCAGGTACATCAACCCCGAGTACACAAGGTTGATGATGGTCTGCCCCGGCGCATCGTTGGAATCAGCCGGGATGAGGGTGCGCTGTGGCTCCGAGATGTCCGTGGTGATGAGGTTCATGTCTGAGGTGTCGACGTTGCCAGGCTCCGCCGTGCATCCCGCCACCGTGGGCGCCACGACGCCCGACACCGCTAGCGCCGCCAGCATGCCTAGAAAAGAACGCCTCGAAGTCACGCGTTCATCACCTCACTCTCACTAATACTTTAAAGGATCTAATCATCTCTCTTTTCATAACGGCGCATGAGCCTCTCCACCAGTTCATCGGTGAGCTGGTCATCGGCCAAAATGCGATCCAAAAGCTCGCGTGGTGTCGGCCCCTCGGTGCTCGGGGTCTCGTAGGAATCTCCGCTCAAGTCCACGCCGAAATCGGAGGTTTCCGCTTCCGCGGCGGGCGGCTTCATCATCTGCGACATCTCCGCCACTTCCTCATTGAAGGAATCGAGGAACTCGGTGGCATCGATGGCTGCTTCCGAACGACGCTTGCCGGCGCGCACCTCGCGCTCGATACGGCGCTGCAGTGCCTTTTCCATCTGGTTGTGGCGCCAAGAACGGAGCTTGGAGGGCTCTAGGCGACGCCCCACGGCCCTGCCCTTGCTTTCCGCCTTACGCGCCATCACCATGACGTAGGCCGCGGTGTCATTAACCGGCGCCCACTCCTGGCGGGCGGGCACGCGCCACCCGGCCCAGATACCCAGCATGGTCATCACGAAGGAAACAACCGGACCAAGAATGACTCCCCAGGCCAAGTAGCCGGCCGAATCCGCGCCGAGGACCACCAAAGCGCAGGCCACCGCGGGGATCACGGTGGGTGTGTTATCCCCAAAGACGGCGGGTTCGCGCCCCATGGCGATGTCACGGATCATGGAACCACCCGTGGCGGTGAACACGCCCATCATGATGCAAGGAATCAGTGGCAACCCATAAGCAATGGCTTTGAGCGCGCCTGTCGACGCCCACAGCGCCGAGACCACCGCATCCCCATGGGACTGGACATAGTCCCACGTCTTGCCTTTGAAGTAGACGAAGCGGGCGATGATAGCGCCGGCAAACGCCAGGTAGAGATACTCCGGCTGGCTCATCGCGGCGACGGTCCCGCGGTTGATGAGCACGTCACGGATCATGCCGCCGCCGAGGGAGGAGAACATCGCGATGAAGAAGAAGCCCACGATGTCATAGCCGCGCTGGCGGGCCATGGTGCCGCCAATCATGCCCATGAGGAGGACACCAATGATGTCGGACCAGTAGTACAGCGACTCGATCAATGGGTCCATCTCGACAACGCTCATGGTGGTCATCGTATCGGGTGCTGTGCGATATCTCGCATTAAGGAGCTATTCCTTGAAGTACGCCGCCTAAAAGCTAGCCTACGAGGGCTCAGAACAGGAGCTAATGCACGTAGAGCTCGTTATAGGACTTCTCTATCCAGATGACATAAAACACTTCACCGTCTTTCCAGCCGACGAAAGGTAAATTCCCCTTGTGGCGGTAAACTCGGAATCTCTCGACATCCTGAAACTGCCTCGGAATGCAAGGAATAATTGAGCCAGCCGGAATGAATTCAGAGCCAAGTCCATGCTTGGGATGCTGCGCCAATTCTTTCCATGACAGCACTGACCGCTTGTGCCACTTTTCCAAAAACTCCGCGCGCATCGAGTCATCTAGCTCCCCGAAGCCCCACCCCTTCTGCAGGAACCGCGTTGAAAGGAGCGGATAGTCAGCTCTAGTACTACGGAGTGCCTCCACGACACTCGACTCTGGGGTGCTCCTCGCCCCTCTGGTTGGCCTACTCCCCCGTCGTTTACTTTTCTTGCCCACGGTTAACAGAAATAGTTTTTCAGATCGGCATCCGTAATCTCTAGCCCTCGTTTGCCCTCGACGAAGTTCTTTTTCCAAGGAGATTCGGTGTGGGTTTTATTACGCAATGCCCATGCAGAGTATGGGCCATATTTGTCCCACACCTCAATCAGATCCTGCTCGACGTCACGGTAATCATCCCAATCAAAGTCATCTGAGATGAACTCATCGGGGTCTATGGGAAGCTTTCCGTAGTGCTTGACGTCATGGTAGATGTCTACAACTACTGGGCCATGCGCCCATGCTTCCATTCGGTCAGGGAAAAGCGGCAGGCCATCAGAAGAACGCATATGCAGACCTTTGGCGTAATAAAGAAGCTTTTGAAGCTTGAGCTGCGTAATTTCTGCATCGTCAGTTTCATCAGCCCACGCTACGAACCATTCAGCTATTTGCCGCGCCGTATATTGTTCCATGTCTGCCCTCCTTCCGGTTCCTGCCAAGAGTACAACAGGCCCAAGACACGGCACCATCCCAACGATCGAGCAGGAGTAAGAACACCCGTCATAAGGGCAGCATCAAGAGGGCGCAATGAGAGCTTTAAGCTGTGGGGCCACCGGGGCTCGAACCCGGGACCAACGGATTATGAGTCCGTAGCTCTAACCGACTGAGCTATAGCCCCGCGTATTCCCCGCCTGCTTTTATGCACACAGCGAATCCGCTCCCAGCAACATTAATCGGCGGGCCCAGAAAACGACAATTTAGGCCCCTGAAATCGCTGTCTAAGCTTCAGCAGTGCTCTTCCGCCCTTTCACTGCCAAGACAGGTTTCTGTTCACTTAGGTTCCAGCACACTGAGTTAGCCACCAGGCCTTTTCTTTCTTCTTCATTCTTCTGGCTTGCCTGCGCGCGCGGCGTCGCGCGCGCTTTGCTTTGCGGATGTCCACGACCCACCGCGGAACAAAAGGCCACGGAAGCGGAATCCCAATCGCCCCCGTAAACCCAATAACTCCAATGACGAAAGCTGCCACGAGCGGAACAATCAGCACCGTTTCGACGGACTCGGGAAGGTTCGCACTTGCCACCAACCCTGTGGCACCGGCCGCGCCCATAATGAGCGTGCCATAAGGATAAATGAAAAGGACGCCATCGCTTTCTGCGCCTGTTGCATCAGCTGAGTCGTACCACTCTTCTGATTGGGGATTCCTCCGCACGTACCGGATATAAAAGGTCCAATAGGCCACCATGACCAGCACTAAACCGACACACACAAGCAGCCCAGTGATATCTCCGTCCATAGGATGCGGCCTCCTGTGGTTGCTGTTGCGGTGTGTAGTAAACGCTACCAGCGCCCGCCGGGGTGAGTCTGAAATCCGGATGAGGGCACGCACCCGGGCCTAGGACAGCTGTCTATGATCCGGCATGTGTGAGCCTGTAGTGTCGCGACCATGAGGCTCCTTTCCTTTAGCGTGTCTAACTTCCGCAGCATCCGCGCGACGCAAACGCTCTCGCTGTACCACCACTGGCAGCACTCCACCGCCCCGGAGGAAGGATGGGCACAGGTCAGCGAGCCCACCTCCGTACTCATCGGCCCCACGGCGTCGGGAAAGAGCAGCGTCCTCAATGCCCTCGCCTTCGCCCTGCTCGCCATCGAATCCTCCGCCACCACCTGGCTTGCCGACGCCCCACCCAACCAACTCCCCCACGCCCCGTACCGCCTGGATCCTCGCACGCAGCGCCTGCCCAGCACCTTCGAGCTGGATTTTGAGCTCGATGGCGTGCGCTACCTCTACGGATTCCAGTGGAGTTTCACCGGCGTGCACGCGGAATGGCTCAGCCGCGTGCCATCGACGAGGTGGAGCCCCTGCTTCGTGCGGACCCGCGGTGAGGAGGTGCAGTGGACGAGGTCCTTCATGGGCAAGGGGGACGCGGCCAAGCTCGGCCCCGTAACAGACACCGAGCTAATCCTCTCCGCCGGCCTGCGCGACGGGCACCCCGTCCTCGCCCCGCTGGCCCGCGCCTTGGTGCACGACGTGGCCTACCTGCCGCACGGGCACTCCTCCATCAGCACGGCCTCACGCATCACCGCCCTCATCCGCACCGGCAAGCTGCACCTGCATGAGGCCGCCGCGCTGCTGCGCGCGGCCGATGCCGGTATCCACTCCGTGCGGCTCAACCAGGACCACATCCCGGAGCACGTCTTCCGCCAGATGCGCCCGGTCATCGATGCGCTTAGCCACAGCGACGGCAGCATCCGCCGCCCCGACGAGTTCCGCGGCTACACCGATGCGGAGATTGAATCCCTGCTGCACGCCATCATCGTGGAGCACAAGGCCGATGATTCCTTCTACGAGCTGAAGCTGACCGATGAATCCGGCGGCACGCAGAATTGGATGGCCACCGCTCCCCTGGTTCTCGATACTCTGCGCCGCGGCGGGATCCTGGTGGCCGATGAGCTGGATTCCGCCCTGCGCCCAGCGCTCCTTGACTTCATCATCCAGGTCTTCCGCGAGCCCAGCATCAACGTCAACGGCGCACAGCTTATCTTTGCCTCCCACACCTTCAGCGTCCTCGAGCGCGCCGGCGAGCTGGGTCTGCGCCCGGAAAGCTTCTGGTCCGTGGAGAAGACCTCCGCCGGCGAATCGGAACTGCACAACCTCAGCGACGCGCCCGTGTCCCTGGGCAACCCCGACGCCACCCACCACTTCCTGCGCGAGCGCTACGGCACCGCCTCACGCAAGGCGCTGACTGCGCTGCGGGAGCTTGTCACGGACGGTGCATGAAAAGGGCGGGCACTTGGCGACGACTCCCCTCAGAACAAATGCGCATTCTCCTCTTCGAATGCACGCCATTCCTGGAACGCCTTCATACGTTCTTTGGCAAGCTAGCGCCTCATTTGCAATACGTCTTCACGCTTGAACCTCGAATGCGTTCCACGCTTGTGGGTCGCAATTTTTCCTTCTTTTGCCCATTTCATGAGCGTTGGGCGCGAAACGCCTAGCAACTCGGCGGCTACCGTACTGGTGAGCTCCTCAGGAATGCGAGAGATTGTGACTTCTCCTCGTTGCACAACGGACATCAAGACCTGGGAAATCAATCGCTGAACATTACGCGACAACGCGACTGAGCGCTCTTGCGCTAGCCACCCCAGTCAGCTTCCAAGGCGTTGTCATTCAACAGGTTGGCCAAGTCACTCGCGATACCGATGCAAAGCAGGGACTCACTCCCGACAACGGTTAGAGCGGCCCCATGCTTGACTGATTGCTACTAGATTAGGGGCTGAGCACAACTGAAATTCTCGTCGGACAGCCAGATGAATCGGAGCAGCACAGTGTCTGAATTTATAATCATTTACAAACGTCGCTCAGGCGAGTCTTTCATCAAACAATTCTCGGACTCGACTCAAGCGCTTAAGGAACGCCTCCGCCGCGAAGCAGCGATCGACGATCCTGATATCGAGATCGCCCATATTTCAGCGCCTTCCCTGGAATCCTTGAAAAAGTCGCATTCACGGTATTTCATGGGCCGCGTTGAGGTACAAGACGACCAGGTGGACGCAGCCTAAAGCTTCACTTCTGACCCCGCCTCCATGGGCGTAATTAGTTCGACCTGTGCTCTGTAGGTCATGCACCAGGCAGAGGCTTCGAATATTTGAACCAGTCGTGACTGCGCATGTCCGGCACACCTGTCAGAATCAAGACATGTCTGTTGAAGCACGCGCCCTCTCCCTCCGGCGCCTGATGCGCGATTCCGCCGCAATCCGGCTCCTGGCTGCAGACAACGCGCCCGTGATTCTGGCGTTGATTGCGGAGTACTTCCCCCGCGGCACCCGGGCGCGCCCAGCAGCAGAGGTATACGAGCTCATGGTCACCGATTTCGAAGTTTTGGCCAGCGAGTTTTCCATGCCCCGCACGCCACAGAACTACTGCAATGACTGGGTTAAGGCCGGCTGGTTAATTAGAAAGTCCGGCAAGAGCTCCCACGGTGAAACGCTCGAGCCCAGTGAAGATGCGCTCTCAGCACTCGAAGCCATCGAGCGCTGGGAAGCACCGGTGACCGCGGTGACCGCCTCACGGGTGGAGTCGATCAGCTCGGCGCTGCAAAGGCTGGCGCGGGATACCAACGAGGACATCGCTAGCCGCGTGGCCAGCTTGGAAGCAGAACGTGACCGCATTGACCGCGAGATTGAGAAGGCACACCTCGGGCAGTTTGAAAGCCTCACCGCCGCGGAGACGGAGGAGCGCGTCCAAGACGTACTGAACATGGCCATGGCCGTGCCGAGCGATTTCGCCCGGGTTCGCCATGAGCTCGAGGCCCTCAACCACCAGCTTCGCCGACAGCTCTTAGATCCGGAGGGCTACCGCGGCGAGGTGCTGGAGGAAATCTTCAACGGCGTGGACCACATTGCGGAATCGGAGGCCGGGCGCAGCTTCCGCGGCTTCTATTCCCTCCTGATGGATAGAGAGCGCAGCGCCTGGTTGGACCAATGGATCAAGGAGGTTCTGGAAAGCGAGCCCGGGCAGCAGCTCGCCCCGGACAGGAGGCAGCGGCTGCGCAGCCTCTTCCGCGATATGGAGGAAACCAGCTTCGAGGTCAACCAGACCATGACCGGGCTGGCGCGCAGTTTGCGCAACTACGTCTCCTCCGAGCAATTCGCGGAGGACCGGCGCATGATTGAGCTGCTGCGCGAGGCCCGCGGCATGGCCATTGATGCCGCGCAGAACTCCGAGCTGAAAGCCTTTCACCGGATGGACACACCGCTGCAGCGCATCGGTATGTCGATTCATTCGGTCTCCCGCATCCGCCTGGCCAACCCTGGGCGGGAAGTCGTGGAGGAGACACCAGTGGCCTACCACCCCGACGCGGAAGACCCGCAGGCGCTTTATGAGCTGGTGCGCGAATCAGAAATCGACTTTGAGGAATTGCACGAGGCGGTACGCGGGGCCGTCGCCAAGTCCGGCCCCTGCACTATTGGCCAGGTGCTGCAGGCCTATCCCCCGACGCAAGGTCTGGCCAGTGTCGTGGGTTTGGTGCACATCGCGGATTCCCACCCGCTGCCCTCGCTGAAAGAAGCACACGAGACAGTCACGTGGACCGAGGAAGACGGTACCGTGCGTTGCGCCCAGATCCCCACCATGTATTTCGATCACACCACCGTTAAGGAGCTACAGTGACCGCCGCCAACAGTCCCCGCGTCGATGCCGCGCACGAGCCGCCGCTGTGGGAACACGATAAAGGAACGCTGACCTACCATTCGCGGCGCGCGCTGGTGCAGCTGTTGCAAGGCCCGCTCATTCGCGCGCAGAAGGAACCGGTACTGTGGGCGGCGATTATCTCCGACGAGGAGAATCTACGCGCCCGGTTGCACGAGGTGTTTCTGGAGCTCGTCGTGGATGAGACGGAAGGCTTCGCATTCACCCGCATGGTGGAGGAAGACAGCTTGAGTATCCCGCAGGTGCTGCGCACGGACAAGCTCAAGCACATCGACACCGCCATCTTGTTGAACCTGCGCCAAGAGCTGGGCCTCACCCTGCCCGGCGAGCGCGTCATCGTGGACGTGGAGGATCTTCGGGAGAGCATCGGCTATGTCCGTGCGGTGGATAACCGCGACGAGGCCGGCTTCACCAAGCGCTTCAACGCGGCAATGAAACGCATACAGAATGACTATTCCCTCATCAGCGCCACCGAAACCGAGGGCCGCTTTGAGGTTTCCCCGGTACTGCGCCAGCTTTTCGACGCCTCCACGGTCTCCGCCATCCGGGATGAATACGCCCGCCTGGCACAGACGGAAGACCAGGATGAGCAGGAACCAGAGCAGCTCCAAGAGCAGGAGGATGCCTCCGATGACTAAGAACACCACCTACTACCCCGGACAATTCCGTATCAGCCGCATCCAGCTGATTAACTGGGGTACTTTCCACGGCTACTTCTCCATCCCGGTAGCCCGCAAGGGTTTCCTCATTACAGGCGGCTCGGGTTCCGGCAAGTCCACGTTGCTCGATGCCATGTCTGCGGTGCTCGTTCCGCAAAGTCACGTGAAGTTCAACGCGGCGTCGCAACAGGACCTCGGGCGGCACAACGGGCGCAACCTCGTCTCCTATGTGCGCGGCGCGTGGCGGCAGCGGGAGAACACCCAGACCGGTGAGATCGCCCCCGAGTACTTGCGGGAGGGCGCCACCAACTCGGTCGTGGCGCTGACCTACGATAACGCCGCCGGCAAGCAGCACACCCTCATCGCAATCTTCCGCCTGAACGGCGGTGAGAACTCAGTAGGCCAGATCAAGAGGTTGTATGGGCTAGTGCCGGGCGACGAGGACATCGACAAGCTCAGCCCCTTGCTCACCCGCAGCCTGGACACCCGCAAGATTAAGGCAATGTACAAAGGCCCCGGCGCGTCCTTCACGCCGACCTACACCACGTTCGCAGACCGCTTCCGCAAACGCCTAGGCATCAAGAATGTGGAGGGCCAGCTGCTTCTCCACCGCACGCAATCCGCGAAGTCCCTCTCCAGCCTGGACCAGCTCTTTAGGGACTACATGCTGGACCGTCCGGCTACCTTTGAGAAAGCGGATGAAGCCGTCGAGCAATTTGAGGATCTGCGCCAAGCCTATTTAAGGGTCGAGGACGTCAAGGCCCAGATTGATACGCTCGCTCCCCTGCCCCAGCTGCATTCCCAGCGCACAGGTGCGGAAACGGACAAAGCACGAGCGGAAGCCATGGCTGAGGCACTGCCAGCTGTCCGCTCCCGCTTGGTGGCAGAAGAACTGGACGTTCGCATTCGGGCCCTGTCAGCGCAGTTGGCTGAAGCCCAGTCTCAGGCCGCATCCCTTGAGGCCGATGTTGCTCACCTCGATGACGCAGAGCGCCTCGCCGCAGTGGCCGTCTCCCAGCTCAGTTCGGGTGAGCTCGATGCCTTAAGGGCCAAGATAGAAACCGCCGAAAAGGAGATTGAGCACCGCACGAAGGAGTTCCAGCGCCTCAGTGCAGCGGCCGGACAGTGGACTGATCACTACGAGCTCAGCCCGCATGGCTTCGCCCAACTACAGGCCAACGCGAAGATCCGCATCGCAGACTTCGAGGCCGACTTCAAAGACCTCATCAACCACCAACAGGAGGCCGGCGTGGCCGCCCGCGACGCCGCCACCGCCTGCTCCACGCTGGACAGCGAGCTGCGCTCCTTCAGCTCGCGGAGAACCAACATCGATAAGACCTTGGTGGAGCTGCGCTCGCAACTGGCCCGCGATACCGGCTATGCCGAGTCCGAGCTCCCCTTCGCCGACGAGCTCATCGATATCAGCCCTCACCAGAGCGAGTGGGAGCCGGCGATCCAGAAGCTACTGCACAATTTCGCCGCCACCCTGCTCGTGCCCGAAGCCGCGCGGGAGGCCATCAACCAGTGGGTCAATTCCCGCAACGTGGGCACGCGCTTGGAGTACCGCACCATCCCGGAGTTTGCCCCAGCGCCGGCAGCGGCGCGCAGCCCGCGGCAGCTCATCCACAAACTCGAGTTCCAAGACCATGCCATGGCAAGCTGGGTACGCCACCACATTTCGCGCCGCTTCAACTACGAATGCGTGGACTCCGTAGCGGAATTGGAAAAGGCCACCTTGACCCCGGCCATTACCCGCGATGGCCTGGAGAGCCGCCCCAAGGACAAGGACGGCTCAACGCGCTTCATCAAGGATGACCGCATGCGCTTTAGCGGCACCGCCTGGTACCGGGTCGGCTCCACCAACACCGCCAAGATTGAGTTGCTGCGCTCCCAGCTCACCGAAGCCAAGGCCACCGCCCGCGCTACGGCCAAGCGGGTCCAGGACTTCAACCGGAAGATGGACATCCTGCGCTCCCAACGCGATAAGGCCCAGCAGGTGCTAGATACCTCATTCCAAGACATCGACACCGCCTCCGCCGAGGGCCGCAAGCGTGATCTGCAAGAGCAGTTTGACTCACTGGCTTCCTCCCCAGAGGCCCAGGCGCTGGCCGCCGCGCACGCACAGGCCAAGCAGAAGCTCAACGCCGCCCGCGCCAGACTCAACGAGGCACAGAAACACCTGGGCAACGTCGAAGGCGAGCTCGAGCGCTCCACCGCCCGCCGCCGCGGCATCGGCCCCGTGCCGGACATCGCGGATAAAGACATTGAGACGGCAGTCGTTGAAGCCCTGCACAAAGGCAAGCGCAGTCTCACTATCGATGACATCGATGCCCGCCGCGATGAAGTCCAGGCCAGTTTGCAAGAAACCTCCCGCACGGCCGCGCGCCGGATCGAGGAAGCCAACGACAAGATTGTCTCCGTCCTGCACGCCTACCTGTCCGAGTGGCCGGCGGAGGCCGCCGACTTGGAGCCGCAGGCCAGCTTCGCCGGTGAGGGCATTGAGAAGCTCAAGTTCCTCCGAGCGGACCGCCTGGCTGATTTCCGCGCCCGCTTCCTCGAGCTGCTCAACGGCCAGACGGTGCGCAACCTCTCCCACCTGGCCACGGATCTGCGCCGCGCCCGCAGCGATATTGAGATGCGCATGGAGTACATCAACAAATCCCTGGAGCGCTCACCCTTCAACGGTGAGCGGACCCTGCGCATCGACGTCAAGGACGCCCGCGGCCAGGTGGTCCAAGAATTCCAGCGGGATCTCGATGCCGCCACCTCCCACAGCCTGGCGGAAGTTACCGAGGATGATCCAGCGGCAGCCATCGCACGCTACCACGCCTTGGACAAGATCTTAAGCCGCCTCGGCTCCAGCCAGCCGGAGGATATCCGCTGGCGCAACGTGGTTTTGGATACTCGCCGGCACGTCAGCTTTGTCGGCCGCGAGTGCTACCCCGATGGCACGACGGCCAACACCTATCAGGACTCCGCCTCGCTCTCCGGCGGCCAGGCGCAGAAGCTCGTCTTCTTCTGTTTGGCCGCGGCCCTGCGCTTCCGCCTCGCGGAGCCGGACCAGGACGTGCCCACCTATGGGTCCATCATCTTGGATGAGGCCTTTGACCGCGCGGATCCCGCTTTTACCCGCACGGCTATGTCCGTCTTCGCGTCCTTTGGTTTCCACATGATTCTGGCCACGCCGTTCAAGCTCATCCAGACTCTCTCGCCCTATGTGGACGGCACCATCGTGGTCAGCTACGACGAGCCCACCATCGACGGCCGCCCGCAGGCACGCACGGGCTATAAGCTTATCGACGCCTCCACCACCCACGACCTCCAACAACCCGGCCCCAAGGACTCCGACGATGCGGACTCCTAAAGACCTGCGTGCACACGCCGCCAAGTACCTGCGCAACCACTTCGCGGAAGCACTCGCCGATCCCGCTGCGCTCAACCTTGACTGGCCGCTGCACCCGCCAACAGCTATGGCCGCCGCCCGCAATATTAAGGTCACGAGGGACTTCATCCGCGCCTGGCAGCGCTGGCCGCACCAGGAAGAGGTCATCTATGAATCCCGGAATTGGTCCCGCGCGGGCCTTGGCACCAACGACGTTCCCACTCGCGTAGTACTCACCGGCGCCGCGCGCATCGCTGCCGCCGCGGGCCTGATGTCCGACTACAACCGGGCCCTCCAGTGCGCCCAGGACATCGCCGCCATCTTTCCGGACTCCCCGGACTTCACTCATACCGTCCGCCGCACGTACAACCAGTGGAAGGACTTAAGCACCTACGACCTGCGCTGCCTTGGACCGTGTCTGACCTGGCTGCGCGCCAATCCCCACTCCGGCGAGTGTGGGAGCGCGCCGTGCCGGTGGAAGGCGTGGATGGTAAATGGATAGGCACCCACCGCCGCCTGCTCCTGGCGCTCCTTGCTCCCTTCGGCATCACGGACTTGGGCCTGCGCCGCAGTGATGCCCGCCTGCGCCTGCGCTATCTCAACCACGCCCCGGCACTCTCCGATATCGAAATCCCCCTCGCCGACGCCGCAACCCTCTTCCCCGACACCCCGCCCCGGGTGCTCATCGTGGAGAACAAACAAACCTTCCTGGCACTTCCCGCGCTTGCCGACGCCTCCCCAACCACCATCGCCATCCTCGGCTCCGGCACCGCCGCTCACCAACTCCAGGCACTGGGCTGGCTACAACGAGCCGACATCACCTACTGGGGCGACCTCGACGCCGCCGGCTTTGCCATCCTCAACGCCGTGCGTGCCCACTTCCCCCACACCAGGTCCCTCCTCATGGACACCGCCACCGTCACCGCATTCCAGCACCTCGCCGTCCCCGACCCCGGCGACGGTTCCGCCACACTCACCCACCTCACCACCGAAGAGCAACGCGCCTACCGCTTGCTTTACACCAAAGGAAGACTGCGCATCGAGCAGGAGCGGATTCCTTTTGTGCACGCCAACGCAATGGTCCAAGAGGCCCTCGGTGGCGGCTCAACGCAAAGCCACTAACACCCCAAGCACACTAAAAATGACCCTCACCTGCCAGTAGCTCCGGTGAGGGTCGAGCAGCTGTACGCAAAGTAGGACTGCCCCTACCAAGAATTATGCCCAACGAGCGCAGAGATAGTCAACGCCTGCGTCGCAATAATGAGCCGGCAGTCAATCGTCTCGATGAAGCAAACATCAATCTACGAAGCCATCATCACCAAGCCCATCAAGGTACGCGCTCCAACTTTTAAAGACATCAGCAAGCAGATGTAATGGTGCTTCATCAACGTCGTCGCAGTGCCGAAAATCCTTTAGGCTGAATGCTGCCGCGCCGACCGCGATAGCGGTTCGGATAGCCACTTCGTAGGTTTCAATTGCATTGCCGCAGCTTCCGATATCTGCTGAGATCGCTATTTCAATTTGGCGGACTACATTGTGGTGCACTGATCGATTGAACTCGTTGTACATCTCACGACCTTTAAACCCATCAAAATACGTCTCAACCAGATCCGTATACGGCAATAGTCTGTGACGCCTGCCGTACCCCTGCGATGCAAACGCTTGCCTAATTTTTTGATGCGCCTCCAAAGCGTCATGAAGCTTGGAATCGGGCCTTGCAGCGTCAGAGTTCTCGTACCCATTTATCACGACGTTTACCGCTCGAGCGGTTCTAACCCACGGGTCTTCTTGCTCATTCACATACATTACTAGAGCAGCGTTTTCTAGAGCAGGCCTGGCAAGAATTGATGGTGTAAGCGGATACCGAATATCGGACTTCAGCAACAGGCCGATCGAGTGCAAAGCTGCACCCGCGGCTTGCAAGGCCGCCGCTGTTAGCTCATCAGGAAGTCGAGAAATCCCCCATTTTTGAGCCCCACGAATCTTAGGCTCAAATTCCGCCTCAAGGGCATCCGCAGCTTCTGCAGTAAGAACTCGAGGTGAACGAGCCATCTCATTTACAGTGTGCGCTGCGACCTCACAATGTGCGCCAAGCCCCTTCAGAGGAAAGTAGTGCTCATACTCAGCAAACGAGTTTTCCAACGGATAACCCTGCACAAACTATCACCCCATAGCCTTTCGCACATGTTCACTATACCGAATCGTGCGTAAGGCCTAATCTCCGGCCTCTTGACCTAGCAGTCCAAACTACCTAGATATACCTAGACCAGTCATGCATGTCTAAGTGCGCTTGAATTGCTCGAGCTTTAAACTTTATTCTCTTTTTCTCTAGAGGGTTATCGGCATACTGGAGTAATTCTTCAGCTGCTTCGCGTGCTTGATCGGAAGTAAGCACCATTTCAATAGGAGTACTCTGGCTCCCCGCGAGATACAAGTAGATAAAGCGCGTTCCGTCAGGAGTCTTTCCAACGCCTACGAAATAGTCTTCCCCTTCATCCGTTATTTTAGTTACGCTAAACCCTGACGGTAGATTACCGGCGTTCCCTAGAAAAGGCGCCACCAAAGACCGCAAAGCATCTGCGATTTCAGGCACGCCAACTTTTTCACCAACTATTCTTTCCACAAGATGCTCAGAAGCATCTGCGTCAACTTTTCCAAGCAGGGGACCTACCGCCAGGTTCAGCCTGAGAAACAACCAGCAAGCCGCCCAGCCAGTCCGCTTGTTACCATCGAAAAGACTTTGCGTGGTGCAGAAAGAATGCAGAAGTGCTGCAGCTTTATCCCAAGCGGTTGGAAACGCGTCTCTCCCGAGAACAGTAGTCGCCGGTCGGTTTACATTTGCTTTAAACTGATTGGAATCACGGATTTGCAGAGGGGACCCACAAGCCAATTCCCCGACGATTAGGACTTCCTCTTCGTTGGGATAAATGGTCAAGCTAGACGGCGGTTAAGTTCCGCGGACCAATTGGCAATCTCCCGCCCTAAGTACTCAACGTAGCGGCGACGGTCTTCCTCATCCATATCTTGGACCTGAGTTACAGAAGTATTAATGTGGTCAGGTCTTGAAACGGTCGACTTTGTCAATTTAATCCCTCCTTCGCCCTTCAGTAGTCAGCACCTGCTTATTTCAGAGATTAGCACTCGTCGGAGAATTTGCGTAGAGGAAGTCATCACCCCTCCTTTCCCAGGAGGACACGTACACCTGAAGCGTCTTTCACCTAGCAGTGAGACTCTTCTTAAGGACAACCGAATTGTGTGCGAATGTCTAGAGGCCACCTCAACGCTCTCCACTTGCTGCGCCTGTCCCGCACACCTATCAGAATCAAGGCTTGACTGTTAAAGCACGCACTCCATCTCTGCGCCTAGGAGGCCCTCCAAAAAGCTCTGGAGCCTTCGCGGCTCCAGGCGACAACGTTCCGGTAGCCGGCTCGTCGTGCGATTATTCTAAGCAATACATCGCCATGCCTACAAGGCTCTTAGCCGCTCACCGTCCGATAAACTAGTTCCGACGCACAAGGAACACGCACCATGACTGAACAGGAACGCCTCCGAGCGCTTGAGACTCGCGTTAGCGAATTGGAATCCCAGGTAGCCCAACTACTGCAGACCCTCGGTCATACTCCTTCGCGCCCTAGTACCGCAGATACACCGCCGCCGGCGAACGTTCACTCTGATACACGCTCACCGGAGGAGAAGATCGCGCTCTTCATGGATTACTTCACAGGGCGGACAGACGTCTACGCAGTGGCTAAGAATACTGCGGGGAAGAAGGCCTGGTACCCGGCCAGTAACGGCTACTACGACCGAAGAAACCCTGACCTGAAGCCCTTAACGCCGAAGGTGATCGAAGAGCATCTGCGCCGGGACAACCGCTTCCACGTTGGACTTTATCCGCTGTGCACAGATGATAGTTGCCGGCTGTTGGTCTGCGATTTTGATGATGACGACTTCAAGCAAGCCGCCCGTGCCTACGCCGAAGAATGCAAGAACCACGGCCTCGATCCACTCATAGAGGTTTCACGATCAGGGAACGGAGCTCACGTCTGGACATTCTTCGGCGAACCTATTCCGGCTAGTCTCGCTCGTTCCGTGGGCATCGGACTTCTGGCCAAGGCTAGCCCGGATTCCTACTTCTCCAGTTTCGACCGGTTCTTTCCATCCCAAGACACACTGCCGGCGAAAGGCCGTGGTTTCGGCAACCTGATTGCCCTTCCATTGGCTGGCCACCATCGATCCGAAGGCACAACGGTCTTCGTCGACAGTGATTTTCGAGCATCGCCTGACCAATTCGAGGCCTTGGCTAGGACGAAGAAATCGGGGCTCGCCGAACTCAAGAGAATCTACGCTGAGCTTCAGCCCGATCCCGAAACATCTCTCCCCCAAGCACCCACCCGCGAAGAGTTGAAGAAGCTCAAAGCCTCCGGAAAAGTCCACGTCACACACGATTCGCACGTCCATGTCGATTTATCGGGCGTCGACGCCACCACTCGTACGGCCCTGCGGCACCTAGGTGCTATTGCCAACCCGCAGTTTTATATAAAACAGGCCCAGCGTTTCTCCACTTTCGGCACTCCACGGCTCATCGTACGTTTTGATGAGAAGGATCAAGTCCTCACGCTCGACCGCGGCACGCTCGATGACGTCCTCGACATCTTGAAGACTGCCGGATATACCGTCACACGTCGCGGCCGTACGCCCAAACCTAAGCGCATCGATGCATCATTTTCCGGTGAACTACGCCCCTACCAGCATTCCGCCGTCAAACAGATGCTCAAGCACAAGTCTGGAATGCTCATTGCCCCTCCCGGTACCGGAAAGACCGTCATGGCGTGCGCAATCATCGCTCAGCGTTCAGCCCCTACCGCAGTCATAGTTCCATCGCGGGAGCTAGCTACCCAATGGCACCAAGCCCTCAAGCAGTTTCTTCCAGACGCTCAAGTTGGGCAATACTCAGGCACCAAAAAGAAACTCAGCGGCGTGGTAGACATTGTCACAGCTCAGTCCATCAGCCGTAATGATTCCAAGACTGACTTTCTCTCTGACTACGGCCACATCATCGTTGACGAATGCCACCGAGTCGGTGCTGCCGGATTAACCAACGTCCTCGCACACCTCAACGTTCGTTTTATGCTCGGAATGACCGCCACACCGTTCCGCTCCGACGGTCTTGATAAGCTGCTTCCCCTCATTTGCGGCCCTATCCGCCATACCGTCGAGCTCGAGCGCCCCGGACGCCGCGATTACGTAGTCCACAACACCGAGTTCACGTACGACTCCCCTTACCTGTTCTGGCCGGACCTCGACACTGCTCTGGCGGCGGATGAGCACCGCAACCGCCTCATCGCCGATGTCATCACACAAGCAGCGCAGGACAAACACACGGTCCTCGTCCTAGTGAAACGACGCGAACACCTCGCAGCCCTCAACGCCCTGCTTACCGACGCCCCCTTCCCCGCCCTTCAGCTACACGGCGGACAAAAGGCCAGCGAGAGGAAGGCCGTCCGTGAGCAGCTTGCCGCAACACCGCATTTCGTCCTTTTAGCCATGTCCCAGGTGGCTGGCGAAGGCATTGATCTTCCTGCACTGGATACTCTTGTGCTGGCCGCCCCAGTAAGCTTCCGCGGCGTTGTCATTCAGCAGGTTGGCCGAGTCACTCGCGATACCGATGACAAGGAGAACATCTCTGCCACCGTGCACGACTTTCTCGATGCCAACGTCCCTGTCCTCGCCTCAGCCTTCAAAAAGAGAAGCTCGACCATAGCCAAGCAAGGATTCACTCGCGACACCAGGTAGAGCTGCCCCGTGCGTTATCGATTACTACAAGTTTAGAGGCCGTGCAAAATTGAAATCCTTGCTGGACAGCCAGATGAGTTGGAGCAGCACAATGACTGAATTTATAACCGCTTACAAACGTCGCTCAGACGAGTCTTTCATAGCACAATTCTCTGATTCGACTGAAGCACTTAAGGAACGCCTCCGCCGCGAAGCAACAATCGACGGTCCAGATACTGAGATCGCTCACATCTCAGCACCCTCATTGGAGTCCTTGAAAAAGTCTCATTCCAGGTATTTCACGGGCTGCGTTGACGTCGAAAAATGATAGATCCTGCGCTGACCGCCTCTTGCGCGCTAGCCTAGCAAGCATGGAGAAAACCAACGTCGCACCGAAAAACTGTTATGACTGAGGAAACTAAGCGTATTTCACGAAAGAGGACCCTTTGAAGCATAGAACCGGGTTCCAAGCCACTACAAAAGGCCGGCGCCGCTCGGCTCAATTGAGATTTCCTACTGCCGCCTCTTTTGGACTGATTTATGAAAATCTACTAGCCTTTCCAATTCCTTCCTTAGGATCGCGGAATTAGGAAAGTCCTGAGCAGCGATTTCGCCAGCTTTGCTATGCCCACGCATAACTCTCGATTCAATCGTCATGCCAAGCTCTACGGCGTCCAAGTCATCCTCACCGATATCGGTAAGAGGCCGAAGATTTCGTGTGTGCACTGCCGGGTCCATTCTAACAACAGCAGAGTTCAATAAGGTCTCTTCAACCACTCTCTCCCAAGTCTCACGTACAGCCCCTAGAAAGGACTCTCCAGCTGCAGGATATTCATCCGGCTGCTTTCGCTCTAAAACCTCAAGCCTCTGCATTTCGTTTTTCAAAGCCCCAATTTGCTGCTTAAGATTGCGTCGTCTCCAATCAACCGGGGACAAACTACCCGCACCATCAGCCCTTCTATATATTTCGACTTCCGAAATCTCTGGAAGGCGAGACTGCCCCTCAACAGAGCGCGATAAGTTCTCCTCCCACAGCATCTGTTGCAACAACTGAACAAACGCAAAGTCATGCGAAAAGATGACAACTTGTCTTATCGCTGACTCTCTTATTAATCGACGCGCGACTTTTTCACGAAAACGATGGTCAAGGCTTGTAACGGGATCATCAAAGATCAGGCACGATGAATCCTTAGAACCAGTCAGATCCGCAAAGAATCCTGCCATCGAAACTATGCGCTGCTCCCCTTCGCTCAAAATCTCCCCCATCACATTCGATTTCTGAGAATTATACTGGGGCTTAATGTAGCTAACTCCCTTAGAAGTTTTCGCCAACTCCAGCTTGACGGGGATCGACGGGTCAAAGCCCAAGTCAGCCAGCTCAATAGAAAAACGACTGGAGATTTCGCCGATGAAATCGTTAGACAACTTTTTCACTAAGTTCGTTGCACTCCGACCATTGCATTTCTTGGAAGCCGCTGCGTAGGCTGCCTTTTGCAGCTGCGTGTCATGCGCCTCTTTAAGAGCCTGTCTATGATTGGAAGCCTCACGGCAGAACTCAAGTGCAGCAATTCGCTCACCCAAACTTTCCTGCTCATTCCCCTTCGAATCCAATGCTTGAAGCTCTCGCGCTTCACGATTAAGCTCACTTTCAGCTGAGTTGAGGAGATCATTTAAGTTTTTGAATTTCTCCGCAACTATGTTCGCATCGTTTACTGCGAATTCCCCTGCAGTAAGGGCTTCTTCATTGCTAGTACTCTCAGAGCTAATTTCGACGAGTTCCCTATCAATCGCTGCGAGTAGTCGCTTTGCACTCGAATAGAAATCGATAAACGCGTCGTTTATAGCAGTACCCAGGTCACCAGAAACCTCAAGGCTCTCTACGAGAGATTTGGATAGTTCGGGAATCTCCAGGTCAAAATACTCCCTAATCCTATTAAGAGATGTTGTCGCCGCTTCGAGGGTTGCCTCTGCATTCTTTAAGCGCTGATTCGCTTCTCCTTGAGCAAATTGTTCGAACGCCAAAAGCCTATCCTTGGCAGCCAAATCCAAGTCCTGGTGACAGACTGGGCATGCCTTCCATTGCGAGACTTCTGAAGCGTATTGCTCGTGCGAAGCTGGGAGTGTAGCAAAGAAGTTCCCAACGGATTCCCAGAGTTGAGGCCAACTATTAGTAGCGCAGATTCGAAGTCTATCAGCCTGGCCTAAGGCACCTTGCACTTCCCGCACCGTGTTCTTTGCTCGTTCAAGTTCTTTCCGAGATTTTGCAGCTTCATTCGGTGTAAAGCTTTGAAGCACACCTCTAATTGTTGCCGCCTTGGTCCGTTCTGACCGCACCACGGCTTTTCTTCGATCAATTCGCTTCAATAAGACTTCTTTCGAGTCGAGCTTAAGTCTGGCAAACCGCTCCTCCAAACTTGCAAGCTCTTCAGCTTGGCTTTTAGAGAACTCTTGAATGCCTTCGATAGCATCTTTTGCCGACTTAGGATCCAGCGACTTGATTTCGTTTAGGAACTCTTCGAACTTTTCAGTCTCATGTCCACGAACCTGTTTCTCCGCTAGCTCAAGCCTGCCTAGGCGGCCGTCAAGCTCCGTCTTAACTTCACCCAGAGCTTCAGCAAAACGCGATAGTACTTTGATTTGAGTGGGAGAATAAGCAATTGTCAGTTCATCGGCTAGAAGACTGTGCGCTGACAACGAGTCATAAACTCTTACACGCTGAAAACTACTATCAACAAACTTCTCATTCTCAGTCCATTCGGCTTGCTTCTCTTCGCTCCCCTCGAGAAAGCAAATCGAGGCCTGAGGAATCGTTGTGGCAGCTGTTAGTGCATTTGGCAAAATTCGATTATCGCCCCTACTTGCAGCAAACTTTTTCAGAATGCGTGCATACCCCGACTTGCCCGATCCATTCTTACCGAAGATTACAGTCATACCAGCTGGATCGAATTCGATAGCCTGGTCGTTTTGTAAACGATTTACCCCCGTTTGATGCAACACCTTTAACAGTCTTATAGGCCGCTCAGAAGACTTCCGAATTCCGAAATCATCGGCCGAAAAGTTTCGCTTTCCTCCGGTCTCCGTTACATGTATTGGCTGAAACCAACAGTCTTCTTCCTCATAGGCCGCTTCCACTGCTTTGTTGGCAATTCCGCAGACATATTCGGCCGATAGAGCGACACCGCCCGCCACATCTGTAAGTAAGTCATGTTGCCACTGCTCAGACAGATTATCTTCTGCCCAATTGGCAATCTGTTTTGAAAAGTCCATCTGCGACAATTAAAGCGCTCCTTGCAATCAACCCACTGCTCGATCTGCTGCCAGAGGCGATTGACAGCTTCTTCGAGGCGACCTCTCCCGAACTGATCGGTAGTGCCACTTTACAAGAGTGAGACAATTGTCGTAGTAAAGTCGACCGCCCCTTTCCATTCTTTTCCCTGCTTTGCAGATCATGCCTTACGGTTTACGTTTGGGCGCCTTGTCAGACGCGAATTTTTGGCACCGGTGCTCTGGTTTCTCGGTGCTGTCATGTTCCGGGAAGCTGGTACTGAGCTAGGGGGTGCTTCACCCGAGACCGTTTTGGTCGTCTGGAGTAGTTAGCGCCGCGTCTTTGCGCATGTCAAAGCGCTGATACGGATTCGGTAGCTTTTGTTTTCAGCGACTTACGAGTGAATCGGCCCCTAATCTTTCTGACAGAGTTTGAACTGAGCACTCATCGTAGAGAATAAAGCCTTCCTGACACTTCCCGCGCTTGCAGACGCCTCAACAGCCAACTCCACGCACTGGGCTGGCTACGCACTGGGCTGGCTACAACGAGCCGACATCACCTACTGGGGCGACCTCGACGCCGCCGGCTTTGCCATCCTCAACGCCGTGCGCGCCCACTTCCCCCACACCACATCACTACTCATGGACCCTGCCACCGTCACCGCATTCCAGCACCTCGCCGTCCCCGACCCCGGCGACGGCTCCGCCACCCTCACCCACCTCACCACCGAAGAACAGCGAGCATACCGCCAACTCTTCATCAAAGGAAGGCTGCGCATCGAGCAGGAGCGATTTCCATTTACGCATGCAAACACAGCGATTAGGGAAGCTTTCCACTGGTCATCAGACACTCAGAATCACTTTGACTAAAACCTGATTCACGTGTTTAATCGAAGTCAACAAGGAGCACAATATGAATATCCCCACCGACTTCGGCGAGCGCGTCCGTGCGCAGCGTCAGCTGCGCGGACTCAGCCAAAGAGAGCTCGCCGCCATGACCGATGAGATCCTGTCCCAGCCCACCCTGGCTCGCCTGGAGAAAGGCACAGCCACGCCAACTCTCCACCACATCATGGCCCTCGCGTGGGCTCTAGGGATCGACGCCGCTGAGCTCGTGGACGCCACCCCGCTCTCCCAGCGCGTGCGAGTTGCGGCCCGCGGCCACCAGGCCAAAACCGAGGAAGCAACACAAACTCTTCTGCCTTATCTCCAGCTACGAGTGAACCTGGATAGCGCACATGCCTAATTCAACGAGCCCCTCACAACAGGGCGTTGAGCTGGCTGCTGATTTTCGTGCGAAGCACGATCTCGGCTTAGGGCCAGTCGGCGACATCAACAATCTCATGAAGCTCGTTGATGCTGACTTCATTGTTCTCGACTTAACGGATGGCCTCGATGCACTGACTCTTCGCGATCCTGCTTCAGGTGCCTTAACCGTAGGGATTAGCACGAGCAACAATCCTTTCCGACAGCGTTTCACCGTCGCCCACGAAATCGGGCACATCGTGGCCGGGGACATCACGGAGGATGGCGCTTCCTTGCAATGCGACAAGACTCTGCCTTCCGAAACACGCGCAAACACCTTTGCGCGCTGCGTACTCTGCCCTGAAGAAGCGCTACAAGCGTTGCCTCCATACGCAGATGCGGAAGAGTTATTGTCTGCAGTTGTCCAACGATTCCAAGTCTCTCCGCATGTAGCAGCTATCCAGCTGCACCAAGCTGGACTTATTTCGAAAGAAACAAAGGAAGAGCTAAGAGAACACACCGCCAAGGGACTCGCCTCCCGCTTCGGATGGAAAGCCTCGTATGACCACGCACGCAAAATTGCTGCTCTGCCGCGGGCTTCCGAAAGGCTCGTAGCCGATGCCTACAAAGGCTACTCCCAAGGTCTCATCCCCCTGTCAACCGTAGCGTTCGCCGAACAGGTCAGCCCCGAGGAAGTAGCAGATTCAATGCAAACCGCTCCAAGTTCTGTCAGCCAGAATCTCACAGATCAGCGCGATATAGAGGCAGACCTGGATGACTTCTTCGCCAACGAGTAGGTTCGCCATGACTAGAAGGTTCATCGTTGCGGACACCAGCGTGTTACTAAACTTCATCTGCGCCGGTGAGCAGGACCTGCTTCTCAAGTTCGTAGACGATGAGCAGCTTCACGTGCCTGCGGCGGTCAGAGACGAAGTAGAGAGAAAACTGAAAGCTCCGCGGTTTCAGTGCGGAGCCCAAACATGGGCATCACTCATTACTCATGGACACGTGCACGTGCTTGACGACGACATGGATCGCCTCTTCAAGTACATTCGTCTATTCGCGGGCCCCAGATTCTCGATCCAGGGTGGAATGGCGAAGAATCTGGGAGAATACGTCGCAATCGCTCACTGTCTAGCACTCCTTGATGAGGACCCTTCGGTGCGTACTGCCATCATTATCGATGACGAAGACGCGAAAGCCCTCATACGCAAGCGACAGGCAGCAAGGGCCTTTAGCACCGAAGCAGTACTCTTCCGCTGTGTGGAGCTCGGTATCCTTACCGACCGTGGACAATCCCGCAAGGTGTGGGAGAAGCTCTCAAGATTCGATGTCTTCGTCCCATTCGAGACCACTCGGCTAAATGACCGCTCGGCCTACCGAGATGCTCATTAATCATCCGACTTACACACCCACTACCCCGAAATCAACGCCGCCGTCTCCTCCGGCGGCACATTCTTCAACTGACGACTCTTGATAGCCCACGACGCCAGCCCCAGCACAATCCAGACCACCAGCGCGATGAGCGGAGCCGTCCCAAGCATGCCAGGCGAGCCCGGTACAAAGAGCAGCGCCAAGAACCCGACGGAGAGAATGCACCCGGCCAGCGCGAAGTGCTCATAAAATTTGTTCAGCGCAATGGGCTTGGGCATCCCGGGGACCTGCCCAGTGCGCGCAATCTTCCATGCACAGAAGCAGGTATAGAAATACGCCACTGTGATACCAGCACTCGACATATCGACGACCCATGTCAAGGCCGCGCGCCCAAACCACGGGGTCACCAGGCACACTGCGCACACCAAGAGAATTGCATTGCGCGGTGCGCGCTCCTTGCCGTTTAGCTCTCCTAACCGACTAGAGACCAGGTTGGCGCGACCAAGGGTAAGCAACACACGGCTTGCTGCAGTAAAGAACCCGTTAAGCCCAGTAAGGACTCCAGCGCTAACAGCAACGACCATGAGCACTAGGCCTGTCGGCCCCATTACGTCACTGATTGCAGCTGCGGGTGGCCATGGCTCCCCTTCATAAGCATCGTGATTGGTTCCCACAGCGATGGAGGTCGCGAGCATCATCGCCAAGTAGATCAAGGTTGCCGCAATGATTCCCCACATCAGAAGGCCTAGCGCTTTCTTCGGCGAGAAATTGAACTCGCCCGCCAGCTGCGGAATAGAATCAAAGCCCACGAAGGCCCACGGAGCAAAAGCGATGATGGTCGCAGCCGCTGGTGCCGGCGGGACGTCGACGGGGAAAGCTGGTGCAAGCCCCGGGCGCTTGGCGACGCAATAAATCACCATCGACGCCACGATGACCACCACCGCCACAATCATGAGTACAACGGCAAAGAACTGGAACCGACCTGAAAGCGCGCTGTTCAGAAGACTGAAATGGTAGCGGTGTGGTGA
>NZ_KV812489.1:0-1441 GCF_001813425.1 Corynebacterium sp. HMSC056E09 | reverse complement strand
GCTCCTTAGAAAGGAGGTGATCCACCCGCACCTTCCGGTACGGGTACCTTGTTACGACTTCGTCCCAATCGCCGATCCCACCTTCGACAGCTCCCTAACAAGTTTAGGCCACTGGCTTCGGGTGTTACCAACTTTCATGACGTGACGGGCGGTGTGTACAAGGCCCGGGAACGTATTCACCGCAGCGTTGCTGATCTGCGATTACTAGCGACTCCGACTTCATGGGGTCGAGTTGCAGACCCCAATCCGAACTAAGACCGGCTTTCAGCGATTCGCTCCACCTCACAGTGTCGCTGCGCGTTGTACCGACCATTGTAGCATGTGTGAAGCCCTGGACATAAGGGGCATGATGATTTGACGTCATCCCCACCTTCCTCCGAGTTAACCCCGGCAGTCTCTCATGAGTCCCCAACCAAATGCTGGCAACATAAGACAAGGGTTGCGCTCGTTGCGGGACTTAACCCAACATCTCACGACACGAGCTGACGACAACCATGCACCACCTGTACACCAACCACAAGGGACACTACATCTCTGCAGCAATCTGGTGTATGTCAAGCCCAGGTAAGGTTCTTCGCGTTGCATCGAATTAATCCACATGCTCCGCCGCTTGTGCGGGCCCCCGTCAATTCCTTTGAGTTTTAGCCTTGCGGCCGTACTCCCCAGGCGGGGCGCTTAATGCGTTAGCTACGGCACAGAAGACGTGGAAGCCCCCTACACCTAGCGCCCACCGTTTACGGCATGGACTACCAGGGTATCTAATCCTGTTTGCTACCCATGCTTTCGCTCCTCAGCGTCAGTAACTGCCCAGAGACCTGCCTTCGCCATCGGTGTTCCTCCTGATATCTGCGCATTTCACCGCTACACCAGGAATTCCAGTCTCCCCTACAGCACTCAAGTTATGCCCGTATCGCCTGCACGCCCGAAGTTAAGCCCCGGAATTTCACAGACGACGCGACAAACCACCTACGAGCTCTTTACGCCCAGTAATTCCGGACAACGCTCGCACCCTACGTATTACCGCGGCTGCTGGCACGTAGTTAGCCGGTGCTTCTTATACAGGTACCGTCACAAAAAGCTTCGTCCCTGTCGAAAGGAGTTTACAACCCGAAGGCCGTCATCCCCCACGCGGCGTCGCTGCATCAGGCTTCCGCCCATTGTGCAATATTCCCCACTGCTGCCTCCCGTAGGAGTCTGGGCCGTATCTCAGTCCCAATGTGGCCGTACACCCTCTCAGGCCGGCTACCCGTCGACGCCTTGGTAGGCCATTACCCCACCAACAAGCTGATAGGCCGCGAGCTCATCTTGCACCGAAAAAACTTTCCAACCACCACACTAAAGGCAGTTCATATCCGGTATTAGACCCAGTTTCCCAAGCTTATCCCAGAGTGCAAGGCAGATCACCCACGTGTTACTCACCCGTTCGCCACTCGAGTACCCC
>NZ_KV812488.1:0-746 GCF_001813425.1 Corynebacterium sp. HMSC056E09 | reverse complement strand
AACAACTCAATACAACAAGCCCGCCACCTTTGAGCAACAACTCAACGGTGACGGGCTCCTTCGTCGTTTTCGCATACAGCCTACAAGTACAGACCTGAAAATACAGACCTGCAAGTAGGCGTCGTCAAGCACCAAGGGGCCAGGATCGGCGACCTGCGAGAATGCACTTCCAGGTCTGCACTAATGCCCACACATAAACACACCAGCCCAGCTTCAAGATTCCGGAGCATATATCCATTCAGATGGAGGAGTGAGACGTTCGACCAAAGGCTCATGCAGCAGAGAAGATGCTTCTTGCACCGCGCCTTGAGCGCATCGGCTTATTAGAATCCTTCATATCAGTGCCTTGGCGGGAAAGTAAGGAGTACGCGATGCGGTTCAGCCAAACGTCAGCTACGTTCTCTCATTCCTACAACGCGGCCTTCCTCAAGGACCTGAAGTCCGTGCGCTTCAGCACACAGAATGGCGCTCCTTCCTCTTCCAGGTTTCTCGAGACATTTTTGTCGAAGGGGCTAATACCGCAGGTACGTGATGGGCTCGGCGGTTTGCTGTTCTTAGTCATTATGGTCGTGGCCTCGGCCTGCATTTTCCTCTTCGCTCTTCTGCTAAATGGCTTTGATATCTCGTGGCTGCTTGCGTTCTTTCTTGGCGCGTTGTTGTGTTGTCACTTATGTGTTGTCGCGCGTCAGTGGGTGTTGTGTATCAACAGACTGGGACCTGACCCCCGTTAGGTAGACACCTGATAT
>NZ_KV812487.1:0-200 GCF_001813425.1 Corynebacterium sp. HMSC056E09 | reverse complement strand
TTGTTGTTTGGTGTCGGCGGTTTCTTACTCTCCCACAACCTCCCGGTTGCAGTACCATCAGCGTTAGCAGGCTTAGCTTCCGGGTTCGGAATGGGTCCGGGCGTTTCCCTGCTGCTATAGGCCACCGACAAACACTTAGGGCAACGTCTGGTTGCTGGTGTTGTGTCAGATACTGTGTAGTGGACGCGAACACGGCAGTG
>NZ_KV812486.1:0-30721 GCF_001813425.1 Corynebacterium sp. HMSC056E09 | reverse complement strand
GATACTCACTCAGGCGCTACCAGATACTCACCACGCCGCTACCATTTCGGTCTTCTTAGCATTTTATCGCGCACGAGCGCTGGGAAACAGCAGCCACGACGCACCTTGTCGCTGTGGTCGTTTTGCTCATGCCAGCATTAATCCTCGGGGAAGTGAAGTGATACTGCGCTACTAACTGCGCCGTCTTAAACGAGGTCTGTGTTTTCCTGATCCCGTCGTGTGCCAAATATAGCCACCAGCGTTAACCGTGCCGAGCAACTTGTGGTTGTGGATACCGGCTAGCACCTTGGTGACAATGCGCTCAGTGGCCACAATCTGATAAGGGCGCATAATCCGCAACACTATGGCCGAAATATTTTGCGTACCTCAACCTCTAAGTCGTGCTCACCTGAATTCTCATGAGTGACATGTAAACCTGCTCTCACACCCTTGGTAGATCACACAGAATCGTCATGGTAAAGACCCTCAATGTGAAGTGGGAAGATTGTAGACCGGCTAAGATGCCCGCACTACGCTGCGGCTTCACCAGTGGTAAGAGGCCCTCGCCCGCCTTGAAGGCGCTCTGAACCTCCAAAGCCCTTACTCCACCACCCTGCGAGTGAAGCGAAAGCCATCGTTACTTACTTTTCTCCAATCATAAGATCCACGAGAGCTCCTAGATTGTTAGCGCACCTCTTACCGTTTTCAGCAGGCCTGTTACGACGGCATCCCAGTACCCATCTTCGGTTTCTACGATTCAGGATTTGTGGTCCCACTATGTCGTTTCGCAAGTTCATTAGCTAGATCAGCAGTGATTTTTACTGCTTCCGGGGGATCGGTGACCCAGATGTGGTCCCCAAACTGAAGCAATTGCCTTACCCCCTGAATATCCGCATATCCCACCACGATACGGACAAAGTTTTCGTCCACGGGTTCATAATGGATAAGCCGTGATCCCAAAATACGAGATGCCATATCAAGCCGAGTCGCTCGAAGAAGTGCGGTGATTCGAACTGGCATGTCTTCTTCTAATTGCTCAACGAGCTGCGCCCACACCCTTGCCAAACTTTGCCCTGGACGAAGCTGAGCAGCTTGACCTAAAACGCGAAAGGTTTCTAAACGCGAGACTGCCAACATCCTTGGTTCCCCATCGATATCAACGACCAAGTACCAACTTCTACCCTTGTGTACAAGCCCATAAGGATCAGCCACAGCACGTTGTTGCTTCTTGTCCCCGCTTCGGCGATAGGACACCTCAATTCGAGCTTCTTTCCGTACAGCCTCTAGCAACTCTTCTAAGTCGTTTTGGGTTTCATTGCTAAACCAGCCACTGGAATCAAGTAGGACCTTTTCTTCCAAATTATGAGTATCGGACGCTTTAGAGAATGAGACTGCGTTCATTTTCTTCTGCAGCAGGGCGATGTCTTGGCCAAACCCCAAGTGTGCGAGTGAATCTGCCCCGACGCCAAGAATCCTCATCAGCTGAATCTCAGTCGGATCCAATCGAGAAGCGTTCAATCGAGCGCGCCTATCGAGCACAATCCCACCATGCATACCTTGCTCCGTATAAACAGGTATTCCTGCGGCCGAGAGTGCATCAACGTCACGCAGTATTGTGCGCTGGGAAACCTCAAAATGCGAAGCCAGCTCGGCAGCCGTAGCACGGCCTCGGGTTTGCAATAGCAAGAGCATAGACAACAGGCGCGCCGATCTCATGCCGTAATTATCGCTGGAACCACAATATTTTCCGGAATATGACACTCCTTGTCAGGTTTGTTTGCTCGAATGCACTGCGTCCACGTAAACAACACCACTCACCGAAAGGAGAATGGCAATGCCAACCCCCAATCTTTTCCTAACCTATGTCTCCGATACAGAGATCTCGACTGCCTTCTACAGCGACTTATTCGATATGCAGCCATCGTTCATCAGTCCTCGATATGTAGCATTCGAAATTTCAAAGGATGTCCTGTTTGCTGTGTGGACCGGCCATAACACCCACATGGAGAAACAAACACCGCGAACGAGCGAAATAGGTTTGATGCTGGATGGACCGGCAAGCCGCATCGATGAGACATACCGTCTATGGAAATCAAAAGGAGTCCAAATTGTGCAGCCACCCTACGATGATGTCTTCGGCCGCACCTTCGTTGTTGCCGACCCTGATGGAAACCTTATCCGCGTCAGCCCAGTCGATTAACTCCTAGATCAGGATTCAACGACTAGGAAATCCTCCAACGCCCCGGGAACCACCTCAGTTGGAGGATTCCAAGTGCCCCTAAGTAGGATCTCAAGTCAAGGATGGTTTAGGCACACCAGCTTTCCCGTACAACGAACCCCTAAAACTGCTTGGCCTATGGGCGCAGCAGAGATCCACCGAAAGTAATGGCCCGGCCCCAAATCGAACTACGAGATCGAGATCATGCAATAAAACTATTATCCTCTCGACCCTGCCAACCAAACCTAAGCAAACATCAAGCCTCGGACTGACTGCCTACACAATAAACCGAAACTCAAAAGAAGGGTGTCAGATCAAGATGACTTGTTGACACCATCGAAAACAAAATTCGAAAGACGTGTCGACCGGCGCGGGCGGGATTTAGGATGTAAATCCCCACACTTGCAATCCTCGACCGCCAAAGTTCAGAAAAAGAAAGAAACCGGAGGTCACGAACCCTTTCGAGTTTGTTACCTCCGGTGTCGCAGTTTGTTCAACTGCTCAGCGTGCCCGGGGCGGGACTTGAACCCGCACGTCCTATAAGGACACTGGCACCTGAAGCCAGCGCGTCTGCCAATTCCGCCACCCGGGCAGGGTATTGATGTCTTGGCGACTAGCTAACTTTAGCACGCAGCCCCAGCGAATCTACAAATCCGCTGGCAAACCTGAACTTTCCAGGGAACTTTGCCGCGCGCGTCTACGTTAAGTCAAGGAAAGCACCCTATACTGATCGCTGCTATATCTCTCCCTGAAAACATCCCGAAAGGAGGACGGCCCTTCCAATGGCATTGCTAGATAAGCTCGCCAAGCTGGATTCTTCCCTGCAACGCGGACTGGACAACGGCATGGCCTTTGTCTTCGGCGGCAAGGTCGTCCCCGCTGAGATTGAGGAGCTTCTCAAGCAGGAGGCGCAGGACAATTTGTCCCGCGGTGATGATGGCAAGCTGTATAGCCCCAACGTCATGACCGTCGGCGTATCCTCCAAAGATATCGAGAACCTCTCCCAAGACCGGGGTGTTCCCAAGGATCTAGCTGATCAGCTCACCCGCTTCATCCGTAACAGTGGCTGGTCCCTCGCCGGGCCGGTCATCGTACGCATCGCGGAGGAGTCGGGACTGCGGACTGGGCAGTTGCGCGTGTCCTCCTTTTTGGATCACGAGCCCACCGAAGAAACCGGATTTGATGCGATTTTCCACCACGACCATGGTCAGGAGGACTCTATGACCCAGCCGCACAACGCCGATGAGGCCGCAACCACCGCCTTTATGGCGCCCACCCCGAACCAGCCGGCGCCGCAGGGCCCAGCGGTAACACTCATGCTGCAGGACGGCTCCTCCCGCGTCTACCACGTGCAGGAGGGCTCCAACATCCTGGGCCGCAGCAATGACGCGGACCTGCGCCTGCCCGATACCGGTGTATCCCGCCAGCACGCGGAGATCACCTGGAACGGCCAGGACGCCGTGCTGGTGGACCTGCAATCCACGAACGGCACCACCGTGAACGACACCCCGATTGAGAACTGGCTGCTTGCCGACGGCGACGTGATCACCCTCGGCCACTCCCACATCGAGGTGCGCATCACCGGCCTCGAGAACCAAGGCTACTAAGCCGCCTCAGCAACTTTTCCAGATTTTTTAGCGTAAGGACTTTCCATGGATTCGATCGTGCTGCTCTCGCTGCGCATCGGCCTGCTGGTGTTGCTGTGGCTGTTCATCTTGGCCGCACTCAACGCCATGCGTCGCGATGCCAATAAGGCCGCCGGCGTCTACCAGGCATCGTCCCCGGTGAAGGGGGCCCAGAGGCGTCGCGAAGCGCCGCGTGAGATCACCATCGTGGACGGGCCGCTGCGCGGTTCCCACATGGAGCTAGGCACTCTTGAGGACTGTACGATGGGCCGCGCACAGGACTGTGACTTTGTCACTGGTGATGATTTCTCCTCCGGTCACCACGCCCGTTTGTTCCGCAGGGGCAGCGAGTGGTTCGTGGAGGACCTCGAATCCCGCAACGGCACCTTCGTTGGTGGCGTTCGCATTGACCAGCCAGAACGAGTCGGAGTCGGCTCCGATATCAAACTTGGCCGAACGACCGTGAGGTTGATGGCATGACTTTAAGCCTGACTTTTACTGCAGTGACGGACCGCGGACTGGTCCGCGAAAATAACGAGGATTCCGCCCACGCGGGCCCGCACCTGCTGATGTTGGCCGACGGCATGGGAGGCCACGCAGCCGGCGAGGTTGCGTCCACCACCATGGTGGAGCACATGGCCTCCCTCGAGCGCGATCCAGGCGATAATGACATGCTGGCCCTGCTCGGCGCGGCGGCGGAGGACGCCAATGCGGCGATCCGCGAGCACGTGGACGAGCACCCGGAGACCGAGGGCATGGGCACCACGCTGACCGCCCTGCTCTTTAACGGATCCGAATTCGGCGTGTGCCACGTGGGTGATTCCCGCGGCTACCGGCTGCGCGAGGGCAAGCTGACCCAGATCACCAAGGACGACACTTATGTGCAGTCCCTCGTCGATGAGGGCAAGCTCGATCCGGCAGATGTCTCCTCCCACCCGCAGAAGTCACTGATCCTCAAGGCCTATACCGGCCGGCCCGTGGAGCCGACGCTCTTTACGCTCGATGCTGAACCGGGCGACCGCCTCCTGCTGTGTTCGGACGGCCTGTCGGATCCGGTGACGGCCTCTACCATCGAGCAGGCGCTGAAGCAGGGCACGGTCGAAGAGGCCGCCACCACCCTGCGGGATCTTGCGCTGCGCTCCGGCGGCCCGGACAACGTCACCATCGTGGTGGCGGAAGTCGTGGACGGTGAAGGCGACGACGCCGACCCCATCACCGTCGGTGCCGTCCAAGGCGTCGTCCCGGAACCAACGCACCCCGATTCTTCCGCGAGCCGCGCCGCGAAGCTTATCTCGCCCCCAAAAGCGCAAGCCGCTGAGGAGAAGCCCCAGGACGAACCACAGCGGCGGCCACAGCGAAGCCGGATTGGGTGGAAGGTCATTGCGTGCCTTGCCATCATCATCGTGCTGGTCATCAGCGGCGGCCTCTGGATGAAAAGTTACCTGGGCAGCAACTACTACGTGACCGCCGATGAAGAAGGCGTCCTCACTATCCAAGAAGGCGCGGACTATGAGATCTTCGGCCGCCCGTTGCACCACACGTATCAGAATGCGTGCCTAAACAAGGACAATACGCTCAAGCTGGGGCACGGCGCCTGCGACGGTGATTTCGCACCGTTCGCGCTGAAGGATTTGCCCGAATCCGAACGCGCTGCCGTGGGCAACCTGCCCTCCGGCTCCTATGACGAGGTGCAAACACAGCTTTCGCAGCTCTCGGACAAGGCGCTCAAGCCCTGCCCGAAGGCGTCGAAGGACGAGAAAAACAAAGATGCCAAGAGCGAATCCAAAGGAAACTGCCGGGAGGTGAAGTAGATGAGTAAGTTCTTTTCCCGCGGCACCGAGTTCGGCCTGCTCGTGCTCGCCACCGTGGTCTTCGCCATCACCCTGGTCAGCCTCGAGTTATCGCAGGGCAACGTGCTGACCCTCGATGTCCTCTACCTCATCGGTGGATTCATCGGCGTCTTCGCCGTCGCTCACTTGGTGCTCTGCTTCCTCGCGCCCTACGCGGATCAGCTCATGCTTCCCATCGTCGCGGTGCTCAACGGCACCGGGCTCATTCTGTTGAAGCGCCTCGACCTGGCGAATGGCGGCGGGCTGGCGGTGCGACAGGTGATGTGGACCATCGTCGGCCTCATCCTCTTCGCGCTGGTGCTCATTCTCCTACGCGATCACCGCTCGCTGACCAGGTACTCCTATATCTTGGGTGCGCTCGGCCTGATCCTTCTCGCCTTGCCCCTCGTGTGGCCGCAACCGCCGGGCGTGGACGCTCGCATCTGGCTGTGGCTGGGGCCGTTTTCTATCCAGCCGGGCGAGTTCTCCAAGATCTTGCTGATCCTGTTCTTCGCCATGCTGCTTACCCAGAAGCGCTCGCTGTTCACGGTGGCCGGCTACAAGTTCCTCGGCATTTCTCTGCCACGCCTGCGCGATCTGGCCCCCATCCTGGTGATCTGGGGCATCGCGATTATCATCATGGGCATTTCCAATGACTTCGGTCCCGCCCTGCTGCTGTTTAGCACCGTGCTCGGCATGCTCTTTATGGCTACCAACCGCGTGAGCTGGTTGCTCATCGGCGTCATCCTCGTGGGTGTCGGCGGCTTCAGCATCTACCAGGTGTCGGACAAGATCCAGCAGCGCTTCTCCAACTTCTTGGATCCGTTGGGCAATTATGACTCCACCGGCTACCAGCTTTCCCAAGCTCTGTTCGGTATGTCCTCCGGCGGCATTACCGGATCCGGCTTGGGCCAGGGCCACCCGGACATGGTTCCGGTAGCGCACTCGGACTTCATCCTGGCCGGGATTGGTGAGGAATTCGGCCTCATCGGCCTCGCCGCCGTGCTCATTCTCTTTGCCATGCTGGTCTCGCGCGGATTCCGTACCGCGCTGACCTGCCGCGATACCTATGGCAAACTGGTCGCCTCTGGCCTCGCGCTCACCTTGGCCGTGCAAGTCTTCGTCGTCACCGGCGGCATCTCCGCGCTGCTGCCCATGACTGGTCTGACCACGCCTTTCATGTCCGCGGGTGGTTCTTCGCTCATGGCCAATTACATGCTGCTGGCCATCCTTCTGAGAATCTCCAATGCGGCGCGCCGCCCGGCGCGCGAGCAGACCTCGAACGCGCCCACTGACACGTCCCTATTCCCAGCCGTCCAGGAGGCAAGCCGATGAACAGATCGATCCGCCTCGTTTCCCTCTTTGCCCTCATCCTTACCGCCGTGCTCCTGGTGAACCTCACCGTGATCCAGGCGTTCTCCGACGACAAATACGCCCATAACCCCAAGAACGTTCGCGGTTTCTTGGAGATGCGCACGACCCCGCGCGGCCAGATTTTCGCTGGCGACACGGTTTTAGCGCAGTCCACTGCCGACGCCGAGGGAAACTACTCCCGCTCCTACCCTGCCGATTCCCCCGCCTTCGCCAACATCACCGGCTACCTTTCGGAGCGCTTCGGCGCCTCCCAGCTGGAGGCATCCCAGAATGACATCCTCAACGGCAAGGATGATTCGCTGCTGGCGCGCAATTGGCTCGACACGCTCTCCGGAAAACCCCAGATGGGAGCGAACGTCGAGGTCACCATCGATCCCGCACTGCAGCAAGCCGCCTACGACCAGCTAGCCGGGCCCGGCTATAACGGCGCAGCCGTGGCCATCCAGCCCTCGACGGGCAAGATTCTGGCCATGGCCTCCACCCCTAGTTTCAACGTCTCCGACCTGCTCGGTGACAACGCCAGCGAACGGTGGGAACAGTTGCAGAATCAAGAAGGCACGCCGCTGGTTAACCACGCTGCGCAGGACACCCTGCCCCCGGGCTCGATTTTTAAGATCATCACCACCGCCGCCGGCCTCAATAACGGTTTCAACCCGAACTCCACGTTGACCGGCGCCGCCTCCATCACGCTGCCCGATTCCGTCACGGAGCTGACCAACGACGGCAACCGAGCCTGCGGCGGCGCAGAGAGCGTCACCCTACATACGGCCTTCGCGCTGTCCTGCAACACGGCTTTTGCGCAGATGTCAGAGAGCATCGGCGCCGATGAGTTGCGCAAGTATGCGGAGGGCTTCGGCGTGGGTGAGAAGTACTCGCTCGGTGTGGAGACTTCCGCTGGTGCGCTGGGCGAGCTTGGCGACGGCGCCCAAGTCGCCCAATCCTCCATCGGCCAGCGCGACGTGACCATGTCCGCCCTGCAGGCGGCTATCATGGCCGGGACCATCGCTAACCAGGGCAAGCGCATGGAGCCTTACCTGATCAACCGCATCACCGATGCCCAGATGAATGAGCTGCGCTCCACCCAGCCACGCCAGGCTGCCGAAGCCGTCAGCGAAGAGACGGCCAACACCATCAAGGACCTCATGTTTGCCTCCGAGCACAGCACCTATGGCTATGACGGGAACGGTTTCGCCTCGAAAACCGGTACCGCCGAGCACGGCGAGGGCCTTGCCCCGCACGCGTGGTACGTGGCTTTCGATCCGGACAAGGACATCGCGGTAGGCGTCGTGGTCAAGGACGGCGGGCACCTAGGCCAGAATGCCTACGGCGGCCAAGTCTCCGCGCCCATCGGCCGCGCCATCCTGCGCGCATACGGAGGTGAGCAGTAGTGAACAGCGCTGATAATAAGGAACACCTACAAGCACTCATCGGCGAGGACTACCAGCTGCAGTGGATAGTCGGCCACGGCGGCATGTCCACGGTGTGGCTGGCGGACGACGTCCGCAATGACCGCGAGGTCGCCCTCAAGGTCCTGCGCCCAGAGTTCTCCGATAACAACGAGTTCCTCTCGCGCTTCCGCAACGAGGCCAAGGCCGCAGAATCCATCGATTCCGAAAACGTCGTAGCTACGTACGACTACCGGGAGCTCGAGGATAACGGCCGCATCTTCTGCTACATGGCCTTGGAGTACATTCGCGGAGAATCCCTGGCGGATCTCTTAGCCCGCGAAGGCGCACTGCCGGAAACGCTGGCCCTCGACGTCATGGAGCAGGCCTCCCACGGCCTCTCCGTGATCCACCACATGGGCCTCGTGCACCGCGATATCAAGCCCGGCAACCTCATGATTACCCAAAATGGGCAAGTCAAGATCACCGATTTTGGTATCGCCAAGGCCGCCGCCGCGGTGCCGCTGACCCGCACGGGAATGGTCGTCGGCACCGCCCAATACGTCTCCCCCGAGCAAGCCCAGGGATATGAAGTCGGCCCGACCTCTGACGTCTATTCGCTCGGCGTCGTGGGCTATGAAATGCTGGCTGGTAAGCGCCCCTTCAGCGGCGATTCCTCGGTATCGGTGGCGCTGGCGCACATCAGTCAGGCGCCGGAGCCCTTGTCGACGTCGATTAGCGCGCCCACCCGTGAACTGATCGGCATGGCCCTGCGCAAGGACCCGGGCACCCGCTTCGCCGACGGCAACGAGTTCACCAACGCGATTGCTGCCGTGCGCCAAGGCCAGCGCCCGCCTCAGCCGAAGTCCGCGGCGCTCGCGCCTATCGCAGCCGAACCCTCGCCTTCCGCCTCCACGGAGATGCTGGCCAACATGGCGCACCCCACCACGGTGCGTCCGGCCGTTTCCACACCGCAGTCTGAAGAGCGCCCTGCCAAGCAGGGGGGCTTCGGCACTGGGCTGCTCATCGCCGTGGCCATCGCCGCCCTCGTGGCTATTGGCTTCATGGCCTATAGGCTGTGGGGTAACACCTCTCCAACTCCGCCGCCTCCGCCCACCGAGGTCATCGTGACCGAAACGGTAGAGCCAGAGACGACGGTGGAAGAGGAACCGGAAAGCCCCGAGACCGTCGAGATCACCACCGTGGAAGAGGAACCTACTCAAGTCACCGTCACAACGACGCACTCTGTCATCCCTTCCCCTTCCGTGACCACACACCACACGACCCATGAGGAACTGCCCACCCTCCCCGTAGAGGAGACGCAGCCACAGGTCAATGACAGCCCAACGCTCGAGCCCGAACTAGACTCACAGAACAACCCCACCGAAGAATCCGCACTACAGGGAGGCCAGTAACCCACCATGGTCAGTGATCGGTACCACCTCCGCCAGTCCATCGGCACCGGCGGTATGTCCGAGGTCTACGAGGCCGAGGACACCGTCTTGGGGCGCACCGTTGCCATCAAGATGCTGCGCCCCGACATGGCGCGCGATGTTAATTTCCGTGAGCGCTTCCGCCGCGAGGCCCAGAACTCCGGCAAGCTCAACCACCCGAACATCGTCGCTGTCTTCGACACGGGTGAAAAAGACATCGACGGCCTGATGGTGCCCTACATCGTCATGGAATACGTGCAGGGGCGCACCCTGCGCGACATTGTCCGTGAGGATGGCCCCATGCCGGTGGAAGAAGCCGCGCGCGTGCTGAAGCCGGTAGCGGATGCCCTTCAGTCTTCCCACGAGGCAGGCATCATCCACCGCGACATCAAGCCGGCCAACATCATGCTCACCAACACCGGCCAGGTGAAGGTCATGGACTTCGGCATCGCCCGCGCGCTGGATGATTCCACGTCCGCGATGACGCAGACCTCCGCCGTCATCGGCACCGCGCAGTATCTTTCCCCGGAACAAGCGCGGGGCAAGCCTGCCGACGCCCGCTCCGACGTCTACGCCCTGGGCTGCGTCATGTATGAAACGGTCACCGGGCGCACTCCCTTTGAAGGTGAGACACCGTTTGCGGTGGCCTATCAGCACGTGCAAGAGGAACCAACACCGCCGTCGGACTTCATCACTGCGGACCTCACGGAACGGCAGCGACTCGGCGTTGACGCCGTTGTGCTCACGGCGATGGCCAAGCACCCAGCGGACCGCTACCAGTCCGCGTGGGAGATGGGCGATGACCTCGAACGCTTATCCCAGGGCCAGCTGCCCGAAGCGGCGCGCTCTCACGTCAACGACGAGGATCACCCCACCACGATGGTGGCACCCGTGTCCGCGCAACACCGCGCGCCGGTGGCCTCCACCCGCCCCTCCGACGATGAGGAATCTGGCTCCGGTCTCAAGTGGCTGGCGGCGTTGCTCGCCGCCTCCCTCGTCGCCATCATTGGCTACTTTGCCTGGGATTTCTGGGATAGCTCCCGCCAGGAGGCCCGTGAGCGCGAACAGGCTCAGCACGAGGCGGCCAAGCGCTCTGACATGGTCACGATCCCGAAGGTGGCCAACCGCCCACGCAATGAAGTGGTGGCGGAGCTGGAGAAGCTTGGCTTGTTAGTGACCGTCAACGAAGAGCCCAGCCCCGACGTGCCGCGTGGCAAGGTTATCCGGGTCAACCCGGCGGAAGGTTCGGAACTGCAGAAGAACTCCTCGGTCACGTTGACTGTGTCTTCCGGCAAGGAAGTCACTGAGGTCCCGGATCTCACCGGCATGAAACTGGATGAAGCCACCACCGCGCTGGAGGAAGCCGGCCTGGAGCTGAATACCGACGTGGAGCAGGTCAATGACGAAGCCCCCACCGGCCAGATCATTTCCCAGAACCCGGCGGGCGGCACGCAGCTGTCCAAGGGTTCGAAGGTCCGCATAACGGTGTCCAAGGGCCAGAAGGAAGTCAGCGTTCCGGACGTCAGCGGCATGGACCGCGATCGCGCGGTGGAGATGCTGTCCTCCATGGACTTTGATGTCACCGTGAATTCGGTGGATTCTGAGCTGCCGGAAAACCAGGTGCTCAAGGTCGTCGAGAAGGGCCAAAAGCTTCCGAAGGGCAGCCCTGTTACGCTGGAGGTCTCTAACGCGATGCTCATCCAGGCACCGGAGCTTGTGCACTCCACGCAGCAGGAAGCTGAATCCGCGCTGCGCGCCAAGGGCTGGTCCGGCTCCTTGGAGGTAGGCGAGCGCATCCCGACGTCGAACCCGATCGACAGCAACAAGATTGGGTGGGCGTCGGCAAGCCGCGGCGATGTCATCCGCAAGGATCAGACCATCCAGGTCCGTTTCTGGGAGTTTGACCCGGCAGCACTGCTGCCGCAGTAGCTCTCAAGGCCGCAGCTGCTAAGGTATCCCACAGATTAACCACCCCTATTCTTCGTGAAGGTGTAATAATGCCAAAGTCCAAGATCACGACGGAGGGCTCCGCACTCCCGCAGTCCTCCAGCTCTGCTACTAACCGCACCCCGGTCAAGATCAACTCTGAGGGCACCCCGAAGTGGTACATCGCCATCATGCTGGGCCTCATGCTCATCGGCCTGCTCTGGCTCGTGGTGAACTACCTGGCGGGCGAGTCCATTCCGTTCATGCAGGCACTGGGGCCGTGGAACTACGGCATCGGCTTCGGCTTGGCCATCATCGGTCTCCTGATGACGATGGGTTGGCGTTAGCTTTCAGCGCCGCCGATGAACTCCTCGAAGTTCTATAGCATCGCCGGCGTCGGCTGCATCATTTTGGTGATGCTCACCGTCACGGTGGATAAAAACTTCCTCACCCCCGGCGCACTCGTCCTCGCCGGCCTCGGCGTCACCCTAACGCCGCTGGCCGTCCGCTACCCACGTGTGGCGGCCTGCGGGTATGGTGCGCTTTTTGCGCTGGCGATGTGGTTTTCCGATTGGCGGTCATTCCTGCTCTTGGCGTGGAGCCCCGTCATCGTGGGCATCGTGGCGTTTCGCACGCGCTGGCTGTGGGCGGTTCCCCCGGCGGTGGCGTACACATACCTGATCACGACGGATCCGTCGAAGAATTATCTTCCTGATTTTGATCCGCTGAACCTGTCGACGCCGCTCATCTTATATGCGGTGGCCATCGTCATTGGGGCCGCGCTGCGCAAAACCCGGGACCAGCGTCTTGCCGCTGAGCAACGCGCCGCAGAAGAGCGCGAGGCGCTTATGACAGCCCTCCATGATTCGGTCGCCGCGACCTTAACCTCCGTGGTTATGCGTTCTGAGACCCTAGCGCTGACCCAAACGGATCCCTCAGCGGCCGACTCCGCAGAGGCAATTGCTGACGACGCCCGCCGCGCCATGGGCGAGGTGCGCGATCTATTGCGCGTGATGAAGAACGAAAGCGTGACGAAGGGGGTCAAGTCCTTGGAGGAAGACCTCGACACTATGGTCAGCTTCCTGAGCAGTCATGGTTTTCAGTGTGAGCCGCAGATAACAGTGGACAAGAATGGCCAGCTTGCACTGCCGGAAAAGCTCTCCCTCGTGTTCTCCGAACTCGCCGTGAACATCCTCAAGTACGCCCGCCCTGAATCCCGTGTAAGCATCGAGGCAACGAGCACCTCCAAGACCATCGACGTGGTGATCACTTCCGTGATTGCGGCTCAGCAATCACGCCAATACATGACAACGAATCTGGGCTTGGGTGAAATCGCACGCCGCGTTCGCCGAATGCACGGCAGCTTCGGCAGCGGCAAAGAAGGCGAGCACTGGGTCACACGCCTTTCCCTTCCCACCGCCAGCCTCAGAAAAATATAGTAAGCTTTCCCGGTAGTCCGCCGTTTCTTAAATTTAAAAAGGTTTGACATGCGTACTTCCCTCGCCGTTGCCGCCGCAGCTCTCGCGCTGTTTTCCGCACCAATCGCCAGCGCCGCTGAGGCTCCTGCTGAAACCACCGTTGACACCGCTACTGAGAACACTGAGTCCACCGGATTCACCTTCTACAAGTCTTTCGCGGGCGAATTCACCGACCACTTCCGTTGCTCCAACAACCCCCAGCTCTGGTGGTGCGGCTAAACTGTTGCCATGAGCATTCGGGTTTTCCTCGTTGACGATGATGAGCTCGTTCGCTCGACGCTCCGCGTCTACTTCCAGACCACCGAGGACATCAAGGTGGTCGGTGAGGCAACCAACGGCGCCGATTGCTTAGCCCAGCTTGAAGAAGCCAAGCCGGACCTCGTCCTCGCCGATATTCACATGCCGCACATGGACGGCATTACGCTGCTCAAGCACCTTAACTCCGCGCCGAATCCCCCGACGTTTTTGGCCGTCACCGCCTTCGACTCGGATGACACGATGCTGAAGATCCTGCGGGCGGGCGGCGCGGGCTATATCTTGAAGAACCAGCGCCCGCGCTCCATCATCGAAGCGGTCCGCGCCGCCGTGGAGGGCGGCACCGTCGTGGCACCCGCCGCCATGCACCGTTTGGTGGACTACATTGGGGAACCCGCCACCCCACGCGACCCCGTCGCCGCCGCTATTGAGAGCCACGAGCTTCACGACGCCGAAATTGCCGTCCTCAAACTCCTCCTCGCCGGCAACTCCAATTCTGAGATCGCTGCCGCCACCCACTATTCCGAGTCCGCCGTGAAGAAGCACGTCTCACGCCTCATCACCATCTTCGGCGCCAGCACGCGCCTGAACCTGGTGGCCAAGATTCTGGGCGGCGCTGGCTCTTAAGCCCGACCCAACTCTGCTCGGTTAACGGGCTTCTCCCCCAAATGGCGGAGGCTAAAGATTGCCTGCTTAGGCGATGTTTCTCATGCCCCTGATCAATATCGTCAGAGGTATGAACACCGTATTCACTGCTCGAGACATCACCGTCTCCTTCGCCGGACATGAGGTTGTCCACGGCGCGAACCTCACGGCATCGCCCGGACGGATCACCGCTTTGCTTGGTCCAAACGGCGCCGGCAAATCCACCACGCTCCGGGCTGCCCTCGGCTTGGTGAAAGCCACCGGAACGAAGCACATCAATGGCACCATCGGGCTGCTCCTCGACGATGGCGGCCTCGTTACCAGTCTCACCGGGCGTCAGCATCTCCACGCAATGGCGAGGCTATATGGCGTCGATAAGTATCGGGTACAAGAGGTTTTAGAGCTTGTCGATATGTCGCACCGCTGCGACCGGCAGCTCAAAACTTACTCGTTAGGCATGAAACGGCGTATAGCGCTAGCGGGAGCTCTGTTACAAGATCCCGACATCATCATCTTGGACGAGCCGTCCTCTGGTCTTGATCCTGACGGCATTCGTTGGCTGGGCGAAGTCTTGTGTGCGGAAGCTTCCCGTGGGAAGGCAATTATCATGGCAACCCATCATCTGGCTGAAGCGGCCGCAGTCGCCCACGACGTAGTCATCATTTCTCGTGGTCACACCACATTCACAGGCGTTCTCAGTGAAATCCCTGACCTTGAAGCCGCCTACTTCGCCCACGCTACGAAAGGCTAGACATGAAATCCGAGCTTTATACCCTTCGTCACCTCCCGAACGTGCTGATCGTCGCGATACTCGCAGTTATGATGGCGGGCATCAGCGCTGTCCTGCAGTGGGCACTTCCGTTCCTTTTGAAAATTGACCCGCCACAAGTCGGTGACAGTCCAACAGGCCAACAGGTGCAGGCGCTTATCGACGGCTCCGACCCCACGACGTCCAGTTTCCAATTGGCCGCCCTCGATATCACAGGTTCTGGCCAGTCCACAGGCATTTCAATCTTCCTCATCGCCATTGTTGCACTCACAATCACTGCAGCTAGCTACCCATTTTCCAGTGGTGCAGTGGTGTGGAAGGTGGTTGGCGCTGGTTCGCGTATGAAATGGGTGCGTTCTTTGATCGCGGCTGTACTTAGTACCGTCCTCCTAGTATGCGTGGCAGCGTGCGTTCTTAACTCACTGATCGCACTGGTTGCGGCTCCGATGAATGATGTTTCTCTGGTTGCTTCTGCTTCTAATGTCGCTGTCGTGTGGCTGCGAGGCAGCTTGGCCGTGCTACTACTGACCCTCGCGATCATCGGTGTCGTATTAGCCATACGGAGGATCGGTCCAGCCATCGGCGTTATTGTCGCAGTGTTGATGGCAGGAGTGATCTTAGGAACTATCGGCGTCATGGCCGGGTGGGAACCGTATCTTTACAGTTGGCTTCCTTCTTCTGCTGTGTCAATTGCTGGTGGACAGGGGGCAACGCAGACTATGAATCCATGGGTAGGTATTGCTGTACTTGCCGGCTGGTCGGTTGTGAGCATGGGACTTGGGCTCACCCGCTTTTACAGGGCAAATCTTTAACATGGACTTCATGAATCGCCTTTCAGCCAGAGACATCGCTCTCGCTGTCATCGTTCTATCCCTTGACCTCGTTGGGTTCCTAGTGGCTAGCTCGATGGAACCAACCCCCTTCAATACCGCATTGTCTCCAGCGCAGTTCTGGCTGATTCTTGTTGCCATCATTGCCAAAGGCATCCTCCTGCTTTGGCGCCGTAAATTTCCCTTAAGCGTCCTACTCGGGATTTCTGCTACTGAGCTTTTGTGGTCCCTCTACTGTCTCGTCACCGCAGACCACAGCCTCGGCTACAACGGTATCGCTGCCTCGGTGGCTGCGTTTTCGCTAGCGCTGCACACGAAGTCAAAAACTCGCGACTCTATTTCCCTCATTATCTCGGGTCTCATTGTCGGCACCCTCCGCGCCATTGCCATGCCACCGCTGGGAGGAATCGAGCCTCCGCTTTTTACTCTGCTCACAGCCTTGGGCTGGCTGCTCCCCCTCATAGTGTTCTTTGCTATTGGACTCGCTGTCCGCAATAACCGTGAGCTCACCGCATCCCTCGCCCGCCAAGCAGAACTCGCTGAGGAAAACGCCATTGTCGAAGAGCGCGCCCGCATTGCGCGGGAGCTTCACGACACCACCGCCCATCACCTCTCAGCCATCGCCATCCAAGCTCAAGCCGCACAGGCATGCATCGATGTCAACCCCACCGCTGCCAAAGAGCATCTCCAACACGTGACCTCGTCGACGACGAAGGCACTCCAGGATGTCCGCGCGACCGTTAGCAAGCTTTCGGTTTCCGATGCCGAAATACACCGCATCCCTCAGCCGACAAATCTGTCTGCGCTAATTTCGGAGGTTCGCGCTCTAGGGCAGGCAGTAACGTTTTCGGACACCTCCCACTTGTCGGAGGGCGAGTTGATCGCGGCTTATCGAATCACCCAAGAAGCTCTGACAAATGCCCGCAAGCATGCAACAGGCGCGCCTGTTGATGTCATGTTGAGCGATGATGAACTGCGGATAATCACCCGCGGCACTTTCACACATAGCCCCACGGGCCGTGGCACCATCAGCATCCAAGAGCGCGCCCGAGCTGTCGGTGCAACCGCTTTCAATGAACCTACCGAAGATGGTTGGCTGGTGCTCATTACCTGGAGGAAGCCATGATTCGAGTCTTGTTAGTTGATGACCAACCTCTGATCAGACAGGGATTAAAGGCAATCTTCGAGGCCACCGGTGAGATCAAAGTTGTGGCTGAGGCAGCTTCCGGGAATGAGGCGATAGCAGCTGCAAAGGCTCGCGACATTGATGTGGTGTGCCTCGATATCCGCATGCCTGACGGGGACGGGATCTATGCAACCACGGAGATTAACAAGCAAGACAATCCCCCAGCAGTCATCGTGATCACCACCTTTGACCTAGACGAATACGTCTTTGGTGCCCTCGAAGCCGGTGCCTGTGGCGTCATGCTGAAAGACTCCCCAATGATCGACCTCATCCAAGGCGTCAAACACGCGGCCTCAGGTGAAGGCATGGTCGACGCTGCGGTTACTAAAAGGGTGATTGCGGAATTTGGTCGGCGGAAAGCGCGGGCCACGGTAGATTCAGCCCTACTCACGCCGCGCGAACTCGATTGCGTACGGGCCCTGGGCAAAGGATTGACCAACATCGAAATCGGGCGCGAGCTGTATTTGGAGCCCTCTACGGTCAAGACTCATTTGTCATCTGCGATGGCCAAAGTTGGAGCTAGTTCGCGAGTACAGCTCGTGATCTGGGCCTTTCGCGCAGGAGTGGTGAGCTAACGAGGGGGCGCAGTTCCCAACACCACCTCGCAGCCGGAGCACTGTTAACACCTTGGGTACAAAGTTATCCACAGGGTGGGGATAACTCTGTGGAGAACGAATTCCACAGCCTTTCTCCACACCCTGTGGATAAGTGTTTTCACGCTTCCCACAGCCCGCACAAAAACTTCGAACACAACCTAATACGCTGCTGATCTGCGGTTATCTTGGCCCACACGTTCGGTAAATTACAAAAATGTAGTTATCCACAATGTGGATAACTTATGTGGAATTCTTTCGCACAGAGGTTTTGGTGGATAACACGCCCGAGTTATCCCCAAAGCCCAGCTCGCAGCGCCGCTGCAACAGCAGCTATCGCCCCGATAAGCCATATCCCCAGCCAACGCAGCCACGTGCGTTGGCGAAAGAGGAATGGCGCCAACAGCAGTCCTGTGAGCAAACCGCCCAAGTGCCCCCACACGGAGACGTTCTCCGCCACAAAGCTGTAGATAACGTTTGCTACGACCAAGACGATGGGCGCGCGCAGGTCTAAACCGCGGCTGCGGTACACACCAATGAGTAGACCCATGAGCGCAAAGAGAGCACCGGAGGCGCCCACCGTGGGTGTCCCGAAATCCATCCACAGCACCGCGGCGGAAGAGCCCACAATGGAGATGAGATAGGCCGCCGCGTACAGCGCGCTGCCCAGGGCGCGTTCTACTTCCCTGCCCACAAAGAACAGCATCACCATGTTGACCAAGAGGTGCCCGGCGTCGAGATGCATAAAGCCCGCGGTAATGACAGTTGTGGGGTGCTCGGACACTTCAGGGCCCCACAGCGTCCAGTTTTGGGCCAGCATGCTGCGATAGTAGGGCGCGGAGAGGGACGAGCCTTGAATGGCCGCGGCACACCAGGCACCGATACACAGCACCATAAGCACCAGGGTGGCCGGTGCTGATTTCAGATAGTTCTTCACGCAGACTCCTAAAACAACGAGCCCGCCACCACATCACGTGGCAGCGGGCTCAGATGAAAAGCTAAGAACGCTTAGGCGATCTCGATGGACTCAATGACAACGTCCTCAGCCGGACGGTCCATGCGGTCGGTGGAGACCTTCGCAATCTTGGACACGACTTCCTGGGAAGCCGCGTCGGTGACCTCACCGAAGATGGTGTGGTGGTTGTTCAGGTGCGGGGTCGGCGCCACGGTGATGAAGAACTGGGAGCCGTTGGTGCCCGGGCCGGCATTCGCCATGGCCAGCAGGAACGGGCGGTCAAACTGCAGCTCCGGGTGGAACTCATCCTGGAACTGGTAGCCGGGGCCGCCACGGCCGGTGCCGGTCGGGTCGCCGCCCTGGATCATGAACTGGTCGATGACGCGGTGGAAAATAGCGCCATCGTAGAACGGGCCGGACTGCTCGCCCTTGGCGTTCTGGGTGGTGTAGTCCTTCTCGCCCTTAGCCAGGCCGATGAAGTTCTCAACGGTTACCGGTGCGTGGTTACCGAACAGGTCGATAACAATGTCACCGTAGTTGGTGTGCATCGTTGCAGTTGCGGTCTTCTGAGTCATGCCAGCCATTGTATGGAAATTTCCACCATTTCGTTGTTCCGCCGCGACGCTGTCAGCGATCTGCGTAGGGTTGCAAGCATGATTCGCGCCGTTCTCTTCGATCTCGATGACACCCTCATGGACCACACCGCCGCGATGCATGCGGCCGTCGAGGAGTGGCTGCCGGGCGGGCACCATGAGCGCTTCGCGGAGATCGAAAAGAAGTGGTTCGCCGCCTACGAGCGCGGCGAGGTCACCCACCAAGGTCAGCGAGTGGAGCGCTGCCGCGAGTTCCTGGGCCGCCCGGAGATGACGGAGCAGGAGGCGCTGGCGGAATATGCCAAGTATTTGGCCGCGTATGAAAAGCACTGGCAGGCGCTTGGCGACGCCCTCCCCGCCCTCCAGCACGTCCTATCCCTGGGCCTCAAGGTCGGCATTCTGACGAACGGTGCGCGGGACATGCAGGAGGCAAAACTACGGGCGGGCGGGCTCGACCTGCCAGGCGTTGAGCTCTTTCCCACCGTGGAAATGGCTAAGCCAAAACCGCACCGAGAGGCCTACCTCGAGGCTTGTCGGCGCCTAGAGGTAGAGCCTGGCTCCACGCTCATGATTGGTGATTCGGTGGCTAATGACGTCGAGGGTGCACGTGCAGCGGGGCTCAAGGCACTGCACTTCGATAGGGCCGGAAACGGAGACATCGCCGCGCTCAGTGAGCTGACGGCGATGAACGGTTTAAATCTTTGGATTTAAACCTAGAGGCTAGAGCGGACCTCGTCGCGGGCGAGGACCATATTGCGCAGGGAAGCCTCGGTCTCCTCGTAGCCGCGGGTCTTCAGGCCGCAGTCCGGGTTGACCCACAGGCGCTCCACAGGCACGTTCTTCAGAGCGGCGCGGATGAGCTCGGCCATTTCCGCCACGGACGGGATGCGCGGGGAGTGGATGTCGTAGATGCCCGGGCCGATCTCGGAGTGGAACTTCTCATCGATGTCCTCGAGCAGCTCCATGCGGGAGCGGGCGGCCTCGATGGAGGTGACATCGGCGTCGAGGCCGGCGACGGCGTCAATGATCTGGCCGAACTCCGAGTAGCAGAGGTGCGTGTGGATCTGGGTTTCAGGCTTCGCCTGCAAGGAAACCACTCGGAAGGAGCGCACGGCCCAGTCGAGGTAGGCCTTGCGGTCCTTCTCGCGCAGCGGCAACAGCTCACGCAGGGCGGGCTCATCGATCTGGATGATGTCGATGCCGGCCTCTTCGAGGTCGCGGACTTCGTCGGCCAGCGCCACGCCGAGCTGGTCGGCGGAGACGGACTGCTGGACGTCATCGCGCACGAAGGACCAGGCCAGAATGGTCACCGGGCCGGTGAGCATGCCCTTGACGTGCTTCTCGGACAGGGACTGCGCGAACTTCGCCCACTCGGTGGTCATAGCCTTCGGGCGGGAGATGTCACCAACCACGATCGGCGGACGGGTGCAGCGGGAGCCGTAGGACTGGACCCAGCCGTTCTCGGTGACGACGAAGCCGTCGAGAAGCTCGGCGAAGTACTGCACCATGTCGTTGCGCTCCGGCTCGCCGTGGACCAGGACATCAAGGCCTAGGCGCTCCTGGAGCTCGATGACGGACTTCACCTCGTTGCGCAGGGCCTCGGTGTAGTCGGCGTCGGAGAGCTCACCCTTGCGGTGCGCGGCGCGGGCGGCGCGGATCTCAGAGGTCTGTGGGAAGGAACCGATGGTGGTGGTCGGCAGCTGCGGCAGGCCGAGGGCCTCCTGTGCCTTGTTGCGCTCAGCGAACTCCGGCTGGCGCTGGACCTGGCCCTCCGGCAGCTGCGCGGTGCGCTCCTGCACGGCCTGGTTGTGGATGCGGGAGGACTCGGCGCGGGTGCGCACGGCGCGGTCGGCCTGCGCGTATGCCTCCGGGGCGTCGAGCGGGCCGGCGGCGAGTGCGACGACCTCGCGGACCTTCTCGTCGGCGAAGGCGAACCAGGTGGCAACGTCGACCGGCAGGGAGGTCTCCGCCTCGACGGTGTGCGGGACGTGCTGCAGGGAGACGGAGGTGGTTACGGTGACGCCTTCGCCCAGGGTCTCGAGCTTTTCGCGCAGGTCGCGCAGGTTGGCGGCCCAGACGTTGCGGCCGTCGACGAGGCCGGCGGCGAGGTGGGTGGCTTCGGCAAGCTTAGCGACGCGCTCGAGGTAGGAATTGTCCAGCGCCAAGGTGCCCACTGAGAGATCCACCTGGACCGCTTCCGGCTTGAGCTCAGCGATGACGTCAAGGCCAGCATTGAGGGAACCATAGGGCGTGGTCAGGTAGACCTGCGGGCGCTTCTCCGCGCTAAGGATGCGGCCATAAGCGCTCTTGAGCGCGGCGGCGAGGGTGGCGTCGTCAGCCGCGGCGAGGTCAGCGACCAGGGCCGGCTCAACGAGCTGGAGCCACTCCACGTTGGCGTCGGCAAGCTGCTCCAGCACGGTGAGGTAGGAGTCCACGAGCTCATCGAGGCGGTCGAGCGGCTGTTTGGTAGCGCCCTCGGCCTGCTTGGACAGGGCCAGCAGGGTCACGGGGCCAACGAGGACCGGGCGCACGGTGTGGCCGGCGGCGCGAGCCTCCTCGACGATCTTCAACACGCGCTGGGGGCGGGCACTAAAGGTCTGGTCATCGCTGATTTCAGGAACAATGTAGTGGTAGTTGGTGTCGAACCACTTGGTCATCTCCAGCGGCGCGGTGTCCTTGTTACCGCGGGCCAGGCTGAACTCATCATCGAGGCTCTCGCCCTGAGCAGCGCCCACGGTCAGCGCTGTCTCGAGGACATGGTCGTAGTAGGCAACGTCCGCGGGGATGGCGTAATCCTCAGTGAGCCCCAGCTCCTTGAGACGGGCGTAGGTATCGAGGCGCAGGGAGTGCGCGGCCGATTCAAAGGTCTCGGCGTCGATCTTGCCGGACCAGTAGGACTCCAGCGCGCGCTTAAGCTCACGATGGGCACCTACGCGGGGATAGCCCTCAATCGTTGCCTTGGGGAATGGTGCGGTCATGGGGTAACTCCAATTCGATGTAGCAGGTCAGTCGTAATGTCTGGATTGTTATGCGTGTAGATGTGCAGCCCGTCGGCGCCGGCGTTCATCACCGATTTCGCCAGGGAGGCCGTAAGCTGCATCCCGATTTCTTTCTCTTCCTCGGGGGAGGTCGCTGCCGCGAGCTGATCGAGCACCTGCGGTGGCCCGTCCAGCCCGGACAGCTGGCACATTCGCTCCACCCGAGCACGGCTAGTCATCGGCATGATCCCGGGGATGAGCGGAATGCGCACGCCCGCCAGCCGGGCGCGCTGGGCGAAGCGGACGTAATCCTCCGCGTCAAAGAAGAGCTGGGTGATGGCGAAGTCAGCGCCGAGGCGCTGCTTGGCCAGGAGAACGTCGATGTCCTCGTCCGCCGTGGCGGACTCGGCGTGGCCGTTGGGGTAGCAAGCCACGCCCACGGCCAAGCGCCCAGCGGCCAAGCGCGCCACGCGGGCAGATTCCCAGCGGCGAATGAGCCGGACGAGGGAGTCGGCGTGCGGCAGGTGGCCTTCGGGCATGCCACCCTCTGGCAGGTCGCCGCGGAGCGCGAGAAGGCCGCGCACGCCGGCGTCGACGAGCGTGTCGATCCAGCCAACAAGCTCTTCCTCCGTGCCGGCAGTGCAGGCCAGGTGCGCCAGGGGGCGCATCGCGGTATCGCGCGAAATCTTCTCAATGAAGGCCGCGGTTCCCTCCAGCCACCCGGAGCGCTGAGAGCTGGTGACGGCGATGTAATCGGGGTTATATGCGGCAAGCGTGTCGAGCAAACGGTCAATCTTTTTGGCGTCCGCATCGTGGCGCGGTGGGATCACCTCGAAGGAGAGAGCGGTGCGCTGTGGGCGCTTAGGCGTATCTTCGCTGATTTGGTCTAGTGGCGCGGATGCGGAGAGTCGCGGGGACATGCTCACCTCCTCTGCAGGTTATCGTGGTCGGTCATCTGTGCTGTTGGTGGAAAACGTACCAAGCTGTCCATTTTGAGCGAAAGCATTTAGTCAATGGTCATACCTTTCCAACCCGGCCAGCTGCACCGTTACCCAAACCTGTACTGAATAAAAAGGCCACTGTTCCGTACAAAGCTGTCTATTTTCTTTGAACCGCTCCCTCCTTGCGGCCCGTGGTGGCAGGACGTGGCTGCCGCCACTACGCTGAAAGGGAGTATCCAGCGCTAACGCGGACACACATGTGCAGTGTCCCGTCCGGCGCAGACAACCACTCCATAAACAGTTACCCACCGAGCAATCGCCTCAAGCATTGACGTAAAGGAGCATCTCTCCCGATGAACCCCACCGCACTGTCCACAGCAATTAGCGCCACCTCCGCCCTGGTGGAGCGCCTCAAGGAACGCCGCGATGAAAAGGCCCGCGAGGCCTACTCCGTCCTGGAGACCGCCGCCGCCCGCATGGAAGAGCGCGATGACGAGTGGTTCCCGGAGGCACGCCGCGAAGCCGGTGCCGTGACCAAGGCCGCGCATGCCCGCCTCGAGCGCACCCTCGAACAGCTCAAGGAGCGCAGCGAGGAAGCAACCGAGAAGCTCTCCGCTGCCGCCGCAGACGCCCAGGACAAGGCCACCAAGAAGTGGGAGAAGACCCAGAGGCAGGCTGAAAAGAAGGCCACCAAGGCCCGCAAGCAGGCCAAGAAGAAGGCTTCCAAGGCTGAGAAGAAGGCACAGAAGCAAAGCGCCCAGCTGCAGAAGAAGGCCCGCGCCATCAGCGGCAAGGATAAGAAGAAGGGCTCGAAGATCTGGCTGATCTCCGCGCTGGTTGCCGCCATTGCTGCCATCGGCGGTGGCATCTACTACTTCTTCACCCAGAAGAAGGAGAAGGAATCCGCCGTCCCGCCGCGCGTTGAGGACTTCTCTTCCCCGTCCGCACCGCAGGGTTCCACCTTGGTCTACACCTCCACCACCGAGGATGACGCCAAGAAGGAGTCCGACTTGGCCGAGGAAGGCGTCGTCGAGCGCGATGAAGAGCTGCTGGGTTCCCTCGATGAGCAGCTGGCCAAGCACCGCGAGGAAGAAACCGCCATCCAGGACGCCGTCGAGACCGAGATCGAGGTCAGCAACGCCGACAAGAAGGATGCCGACACCTCCCGCATCACCGATGATCACGAGTCCGAGGGCAAGCACCGCCTCCAGACCGAGGACGAGAACTAACCCCCCCCCCAACCTTGGGGGTGCGCATTTCGTTGCCTTGATCTCACTGCGTTGCCCCCGCGCGCCCGACCTGCTTGAATTGAAGGCTAATCGGCATCGATCCTCAAAGATCGGTGCCCGCGCGCTGTTTTGCGCGGGAAGCCCTATCAACAGCAGGCAAGGAGATCAGGCATGAGCTTTGAGTCGCTCGTAGTCAAGCTCAAGAGCGGGGAGACCTTTTATTTCCCCGCAGGTGCCGTGAGCGGCGATCCGTCCACCCGCGTGGATAACCTGCGCTTTGCCATTGAAAACGGCACGCAGTTTAACTCCGTCGATGATTATGGAGTCGACCGCGAGTTCAACGGCTATGACGTGGAGAATTACCACCTGGCTTAATTCCCCACAGTGAGTCACCGATCGTAATCTGAATCACTCATCCATCCTTTTGCGCTATAGGATGAGTCTTTATGACTCACTATCCACGTATGCGGACGTGGTCGTGGTATCTCCCCGATGAGCCACCTACCGGCGAGGTTTCCCTCACCGAGACCACCAACTTCTCCCGCCCAGCTAAAGCCACGTGGCGTCTGCTCGGCGCCCAGCGCACCGGCGTTATCGGCATCTTCGTTGCCACCCTCATCAACGCGCCGCTGGGCGCGTTGGTCTCCGTCATCATCGGCCAGACCACGCAGTATGCCTTCTCCGAGCCCTCCTGGCGCACCGTAGCGCTGCCGCTTGCGGCCACGGCGATCCTCCTCTTCATCGCCTATATCTGCGAGGCCACGGCGGATGCTTTCACAGACTTATCCCAAGCACGCACCACTCATACGCTGCGCCTAAACCTTCTGGATAAGTTGCTGGGCGCTTCCACCGCAGGCATTAGCCCCGGCCGGCTGCTCAACACGATGGATGAGGATTCGCACTACATCGGCCAACTCAAGCAGATCCTCAACTTCCCACTGGTCATGGTGGGCTACCTCTTGGGCGCGGTGGTCAGCCTGGCCCCGATTTCCTGGCAGGTCTCAGCTGTGCTGCTGGTTGGCGCACTCGCCACCGCGCTGGCCTCCTGGGCCACCACGAAGCCGCTGACGAGGATCGCCGCGCGCCGCCGCCAGTTGGAGAACACCGCGCTTTCACTCGCCACGGACTTCGCTCAAGGCTCCCGGGTCATCAAAGGCCTCGGCGCCAAGGACATCGCGCGCCAACGTTTTTCCGACGCCGCCCAGAACTCCTTGGGCGCCATGCTCCGCGAGGCCAAGCTATCCTCCCTCATGGCCTGGCTGCGCCAGATGGTTCCCGCCTCCTTTGCCGTGGGCATTCTTGCCTGGACCTCCTGGGAAACCTTCGAGGGCCGCATCGCCCCCGGCGGGATGATGGCGATCACCATGCTCGTCCCGCCCGCGCTCACAGCATTAGGTGTGTCTCTCGGCCTGCTCACGGAGAACTGGGCGCGGGCACGTGCCTCCGTGGAGCGCGTCGGCGAGCTGCTCGGCCAGCTTTCTTCCAACACCACTGAGGCCGCCGGCACGCCGATTAACCTCTCCCCCGGCTTGCACGTGTGGATGCCTATCAGCACAAAGGGGCGCAGCACCGTGGACTCTTGGGTGCGCTACCTCCATGAGCACGGTGCCTTGTGCCCGCCCCACCGCATCTCCGTGTTGGAGGGCACCCTGCAGGACAACGTCGATCCGCTGCGAAGTGCTAGCGCTACGCAGCTTCACGCCGCCCTTTACGCCTCCGCCTGCGAGGATATTGTTATCCGCCTCGGTGGGCTTGGTCCCAACGGTGAGCTGCCCACCGCGCCCATCGGTGAGGCGGGCCTCAACCTCTCCGGCGGCCAGCGCCAGCGCGTCGCGCTTGCCCGCGCGCTCGCCCTCGACCCCGATGTCCTCGTGCTGGACAACCCCACGACGGGGCTGGATTCGTTGACCCTGGCGGACGTCGCCAAGCGCGTGCGTGAACTGCGCGCCGGCAAGACCACCATGATCATTACATCCGCCTCCACGTGGGCCGCCAACGCCGATGAGGTGGTGGAGCTATGAGCCAGCAGGATCGCGCGGATGCCCTTGCACCTGCCTCCCCGCGGGAGTGTCTCCGTTTTCTGAAGACCCTGCCCAGTGCGCCCAGTCGGCTTGGCATCGCCCTTTTCTTCGGCCTGTTTACCGTTACGGTCATCATGATGAACCTGGTCTCCCAGGTGCTTGGCCGCGTCGTGGACATCATCCAGGGCGTGGAGATCCCCATCCTTGGCACGGGGCGCGCAGCCATGGTGGGCGCGCTCGTTGTTATCGCGGTGGGCTTCCTCGTGGAGGTCACCGGCCGCACCGTGGGCCGCTTATTGGTTACCTCCACCACCCGCCGGCTCTCGGTGGATCTGCGCACCTCAGCGCTGGATTCCACCCTCGGCGCCCCCGTGCCCGCCGTCATGGAATTGGGCACCGGTAACATCATCACGCGCCTATCCAAGGACATCGACACCGTCGTCATGACCATCTCCATGATGGGTGACCGCCTCGTGCTCACGCTCTTCATGCTGCCGCTGACCGCGCTCATGATGATCTTCATTCACCCCGCTTATGCGCTGCTTTTCATCGCGGTAAGTTGTCTGCTCTACCCCTTCATCCGCGGCACCATGCGGGATATCCCCGCCGTGGCCAACGAGGTGTCCTCGGTGGAGGCCTACCGCAACAACGTGCTGCTGGACACGATTCGCGCCCTGGAGACCCTCCGCCAGTTCTCCCTGAAGGATTGGGCGCATGCACGCATGGAGCGCTATTCCTGGGACACGGTACAGGCCTGGGGCGACAAGGTGCCGCTCATCAACCGCATCCTGGGCCAAGGCGCCCTGGCCTTCGCGGTGTTGCTGCTGGGCTCCGTCCTCATGTCCGTGCCGATGGTGATGTGGGAATGGTTGACACCTGGCGAGGCCACCGCCGCCGTGCTGCTGGTCATGCGGTTGGAGATCCACGTGTTCAACATCCTCTTCTTCGCCGGCGAGATCCAGCATTCCGTGACGTCCCTCGGCCGCGCGGTGGCCCTGGCCACCTTGGACAACAGCGCTGGTACGAAGGAGCTCAAGGACACTCCCCGGCTGAACGACGCCCCCACCATCTCCATCGAGCACCTTTCCTACGCCTACCCCGGCGGGGCACGCGTGCTTGACGACGTCTCCCTGACCCTCACCGCCGGCACCACCACCGCCCTGGTGGGTACCTCCGGTGCGGGTAAATCCACGCTCGCCGCCCTCGTGGCGGGCCTGCAGTACCCATCGGCGGGGAACATCAGCCTCGATGGCATCGATACCGCCTCAGTGCCCAATACGTGGATTACAGAGCACGTCGCGCTCATTACCCAAGAAGTCCATCTCTTCTCCGGCACCTTGCGCGAGGACCTGCTCCTGGCCAAACCTGACGCCAGCGATGAGGATCTATGGCAGGCGCTTAACACCGTGGGCTTGGATAAACATTCGCGGTGGCTGCCCCAGGGCCTCGATACGCTCATTGGTGCAGGCAACGAGGAGATTGGCGCTGAAGCCGAGCAACAGCTTTCCCTGGCTCGCATGATCCTGCGCCAGCCGCCGGTGCTCATCATGGATGAGGCCACCTCCGAAGCCGGCTCCGAACACGCCGAAGTGCTCGAACACGCCGCTAAGGCAGTCACGAGGGGCCGCACCGCGCTCGTCGTTGCCCACCGCCTGGACCAGGCCCGCGAGGCCGACCGCATCATCGTCATGGAACAGGGTCAGATCGTTGAGGATGGCACCCACGCCGAGCTGATGGACCTGGGCGGGCGCTATGCCTCGGCCTATTCCCAATGGGAGCACGGCTCATAGGTGGTGCACGCCGCGTCCTACCATGGAAGCTATGCATCTTCTTTCCCTCACCGAAGCTGACCGCACCTACCTCGCCCGCATCAATTTCCTCGCCGATACCTTCGGCGATGAGCACAAGGAACTCCCTGAAGGTTTCGAGGAAGGCTTTGACTACTACCTCGGCGGTTGGGAACCTTCCCGCGGTGGATTCATCGCCTGGGAGGGCCACGTCCCTGCTGGTGGCGTGTGGCTGAACTGGGGTACAGCGCAGCGCCATGGTTTCGGCCACGTTGCCGAGGGCATTCCGGAGCTCGCGCTAGCTGTGGAACCTCGCTTCCGCAGCCAAGGAGTGGGCACCATGCTTATCGACGCCGCCACTAACCTCGCCCGCGAGATGGGTGCTCCGGGCATCTCGCTGTCGGTGGCTAAAGACAACGACCGCGCCCACCGTCTCTACCTGCACCTCGGCTTTGAGCCGGTGGGCGAAAGCGATGGTCACATCGTCCTGGTCAAGCGCTTTAAGGCTGCTGAATAACCCAACCGGAAAAGAAAGGGCGCTCACTGTGTGAGCGCCCTGTGGAGCATAGGGGAATCGAACCCCTGACCTTTGCATTGCGAACGCAACGCTCTACCAACTGAGCTAATGCCCCAATACCTGTAGAGCGTACTCCTCCCAGTAGAAGCAGCGAAATCACCCTAGGACGGGTCTAGCGAAACCTCAGGAGTTAACTTCTTTCACTCTAGTTGCGTGTCACTAGGGATAATTCACCTTCACCGGGCAGACAATAAGGGGTCTGAAAAAGTCTGTGGAAGGTTGTCATGCGCCGAAAAAGTGTTCTTGTCCGCTCCCTCATCGCCCTTGCAGCAGCCGCGGCCCTGCCCAGCACGGCTACCGCTGCGGAGCTTCCCCAGCCGGTGATTCAACAGCCGAAGTTGCCACAGCTCCCCGACGTCCAGAAGGACCTTAAACAACTGGAGCAGGACGCCTACGACGCTCTTCCCAAGGAGCTGCAGAACAACCCCATCTTCGCCGGCTCCTCGCGGCCGGCTGCGAAGCCCGCGCCGACCGGCAAACAGCGCTCCCAATCGGTTGCTGATTCCACCTGCTCCAATTGCGTGGCCATCACCTATGACGATGGCCCTGGCGAGTTGACCGCTCAGCTCCTCGATACCCTGAAGGCCAAGGACGCCCACGCCAGCTTCATGGTCTTAGCCCCCAGTGCCTCCACACACCCGGAACTGCTGCGCCGCATGAAGGCTGAGGGCCACACCGTGGGAAACCACACCGCAACCCACCGTGAGCTCAACAAGCTCTCCCCCAGCGACGTAGACGGCGAGATCAAGGCCGGTGCCGCGGCCATCAAGGCAGCGACGGGTGAGAACCCGCGGTGGATGCGTCCCCCGTACGGTGCCACCAGCGGCACTGTGGAGGCCGCTGCGAAGGCTAATGGCCAGGCACAGGCCCTGTGGTCCGTCGACACCGTGGATTGGAAGGACCGCAATTCTGAGCACGTTTGCGAGGCCGCAGTCAACGGCGCGCAGCCCGGCTCCATCGTCCTCATGCACGACATTCACGCCACAACCGTAGGGGCCGCAGACTGCGTCATCGACGGCCTGCGCGCGAAGGGCCTGGAACCGGTGAGCCTCGACCGCCTCATCCCCAATCCCGAGCCCGGCAGGCAGTACTTCAGGCGATAGTGCACGAAACAGCCAATTAGGTAACTCAAACCGTCAGCAATATGCGGTTCACTTGCCCCTTAGCTGCTAGGTAAGACTTGTGATGTCTAGCGACTTTTTGGACACGGAGTCCAGGATGTTTTTGGACGGGATGTCTAGTGGCTTTTTGGACGTTTGCGGCGGTGGAATAGCCGGATGGCTATTCCATTGCATAAGCGTAGAAAGGTCGCAGATTCCGATCCCGTTCGTGACGGCAAGACGGTCACACAGTTTTGCAAAGAATTAGGGATCTCGCGGCAGACGTACCACAACATCAAACACCGGATAGCGCAGAAGGGGCGCGCAGGTATTGTGCCGGATTCGACTGCCCCGAAGAATCCGATTAAGAAGTTTGACGAGGCCGATAAAATCGCAGTCGTCCACGCCAGACAACAGTTAATGGAGCAAGGCTTGGATTATGGGCCTTGGTCGATCTACTACTTTTTGTTCGACACTGTAGGCGCAGATTACACCCCATCGCGTTCTACAATCGCCTCGTGGCTGCATGAACTGGGGTTTGTTGATGCCAATGCCCGCAAACGGCCACGCAGCTCCTATAAGCGCTTCGCCCGTGATCGCGTCGGTGAACTCTGGCAAATCGATGGACTGGTCTATCGCCTCTTTGACCATGCCCACACACATGTCACGATTTACCAGATTATCGATGATGCCAGCAGATTCGATGTCGGAACCACAGCGTTCGCCCTGCCAGAAAACGGTACTGACGCACGCGCCGTACTGGCCGCAGCGTTCGCTGCCTACGGCAAACCTCAAGAAATCCTTTCCGACAATGGCGATGCGTTCGCCACCTACCACCGTGGCTTTCTCTCTGCTACTGAAACCTGGCTCGCCAGCCAAGGTGTTCTTGCTATTGCTGGTTTCGCCCCGACAACCCAGGGAAAAGACGAGCGCTCTCACCGCACGTTGACCCAGTTCCTCGATGCACGCCACCCAGTCAGCTGAAGCGTCCTGGGTTTAGTTCCGCTTCTTTTAC
>NZ_KV812485.1:0-13235 GCF_001813425.1 Corynebacterium sp. HMSC056E09 | reverse complement strand
GGCGGATCCGTTCAGAATCAGTCGTCGCCTGGGCGTTGTCACGCAGGGTCTTCGTGCGGGCGCGTTTGCCGGTGCCGTACTGCTTAAGCCAGGAATAAAGTGAGGAACGATTGACTCCAAGCTCTGCTGAAGCCGCGTGAAGTGAGAGGTCCTCATTGTTTTCGTAGAGGGCCACAGCATCACGTTTGAACTGTTCGGAGTACCTAGGCATGGTGGTAGATTACCTTTCTTCCCAACCCAACTGGGCTGGATATCAGGTGTCTACCAAACAGGGGTCAGGTCCCTGACCAATTTCTACAGCCTTATCCCACAGCTCTTCATCTGCGGTAAGTGGCACACGATTGCCGCTGTAGTGAAGTGTCCCAGGTTTTGTTCCGTCTGAGTAGATGGGAAAATCTGGAATATGCCAAGAAAATTTGACCAGGATGCGAAGGACCGTGTGGTCCGTCTTGTAGAGGACCGTATCTTGGCGGAAAATATGTCGATGCAAGCCGCGTGCAAGGCAGTAGCTCCAAAGTTGGGGGTTTCATGGCACACGGCTCGTCAGTGGACCCAGCAGGCCCGTCGTGCGGGAAGCATCCCAGAACCTGTGCCTGAAGACTTGGCCGCGGAAAACGCGAGGCTACGCCGTGAAAATCAAGAGCTTCGAGATACCAACGAGTTGCTGAAGGCTGCGTCAGCTTTTTCGCCTCACGACCAGGCCCCAAACGTTAAGAAATGATCCGGTTCATCGATAAATACCGGAATCATTTCTCTGTCGAGTTCATCTGCACCGGAGTTGAAGATTAACCGGGCTGGTGGGTTTATCACCTCGCGTGGTTATCGCCAGTCCAAAGCCCGTGGGCTTAAGTGCTCGTCGCCTTCGTGACGCTGTGCTGATTGAACGCATTGGTGCCATTCATCGGGATAATTACGGTGTCTACGGCGTGCGGACAATGTGGCATGCGCTTGACCGTGACGGAATCGACATCGGTCGTGAGCAAACCGCCCGGCTGATGCGCCTAGCTGGTGTTTCTGGCACAGGCACAGGCGGATCACCAATCACAACCCGTACACCTCAACAGGCCGGATCTGCGCCCGGATTTGGTCGAGCGTGAGTTCAAAGCCCAAGGCCTTAAACAAGCTGTGGGTGGCCGACATTACCTACGTGCGTACGAAGAAGGGTTTTGTGTACACCGCGTTTGTCACTGACGTTTACTCCCGGCGGATCGTCGGATGGGCATTATCGGACTCGATGCGCACCGAGGTATTACCGCTGCAAGCACTCAACCAAGCGATTGTGAGCGCGAAGGAAACAACAGGCCTTATTCACCATTCGGATCACGGCTTATAGTACGTCAGCGTTGTCTACAACCAGCGTCTCGCCCAGCACGGGATTGCCGCTTCCACTGGGACCGTCGGTGACTGAAATGACAATGCTCTAGCTGAAAACGTTAACGGCTCTTACAAGAATGAGCTCATCCATACTCGCAGGTGGAATGATGTTGTCGAGGTAGAAATCGCGACGTTCGAGTGGGTGTCATGGTGGAACGAGGTAAGGCTCCACCAAAGCCTGGGATATCGAACCCCAGCCGAGGTGGAAACCGAATTGTGGAAGAAGAACCCGCAACAGGGAATAATAGAAATCAAGGAACATGCCTAGGAACAAAACTCGGGGCACTTCAAGCCCCTTATATGGCTCTGGATGTGGTGATTGCTGCAGAACCGTCATCAGTAAGGGTGACTTTTCCATCTACGCGGTAGACTTCACGCAACATTTTTGCGGTTAACACGTCCTTAGCTGCTCCGTGTGCGTATACAGTGCCCGCGTGGAGTACCGCAATGCGGTGAGCGAAGCGCGCTGCTTGTGAAAGATCGTGCATCGAAACCACGACCGCCGCGGGTGCTTCAGCTGCATAGGCGCGAATATGCTCCATGAGGATGAGCTGATTTCTTAGGTCAAGAGCGCTGGTTGGCTCGTCCAGTAGTAATGCCTGCGGCCGGCATACGATGGCCTGGGCGAAGCTTACTAATTGACGCTGGCCGCCGGAGAGCTGGGACATTGTTCGGGATTCTAGGTCTTCTAGCCCCAGCCGCGTGAGGACCGAGCTGACTCGGTCCTGTGTGGATGTGGCTACCCGTAGTCCGCTGAATCCCGTCCGGGAATGCTGGAGTGCCAGAAGTACCGATTCGAATACGGTAAGGGTGCTTTCCGGCGGGGGATCCTGTGGCAAATATACTGCCTCGGGCCCAGTGACGTCGCCGCTGAATCGGCATAGGTTAGCCATGCAGCGCAGCAAAGTCGACTTACCAGCGCCATTAGGGCCGACGAGGGCGGTGACGGTTCCAGCTTCGATCTTTGGGAGACATACGTCATTCAGTATCTGTTCGTCTCCATGGGAAAAGCACAGGTTATCTACCCGGAGTGTGGGTTCTGGCGGAACCGTGGGCGGTTGTTCCACGAGGGGGTCCTTTCTGGGGCAGGAAGTACTGGGAGAGGCGATCATTAGGTTGAGGAGACAGTTCGGGGGCGGCGTCGCAAAACAATGAGGACGACGAACACGGGAACGCCCACAATCGCGGTGATGATGCCGACAGGCAGAATCGCCCCAGGCTGGATCAGCTTGGATACCACTGAGGCTGAGGTCAGCAAAAGCGCACCTGAGATGATGGACGTGGTGAGGAAGAAGCGTTGGTCCTCACCAACGAGCATCCTGGCGATATGTGGGCCGACGAGTCCGATGAAACCAATTGTCCCGGCCATCGAAACGGCAGTTGCCGCCATAAGGGAGACTCCCACCAGCGTGTACGTGCGCAGCTTTGGGATATTGATACCCATGGACCTAGCGCGGTCGTCGCCCATTCGAAACGCGGTCAGCGTCCACGCATTGCGGTAGAAGTAAGCAATTCCGATTAGTGAGATGACCGCGAGAAGGCCGATCTGAGGCCACGTAGCGCGCGTAAGGCTGCCCAAGGTCCAGAAAACCACCTGCTCTAATTGGGTCTGCGAGGCGAGGTACTGCATTAGCGCTAGTAGAGCATCGAAGAGGAACACGATGGCTATGCCCAGCAGAATCATTCCCTCGGTACCAGAGCTCTTTGACCGAGAGAATAGGACGATCACCGCACAGGCCGCGAGGGCGAAGACCCAAGCACTGCCCGCCATTCCCAGCGCTGCCCCGATTCCCGCCGCGGTGAATCCTGAGACGGTGGCAAAGGCTGCGCCAAAGCTCGCAGCGGCGGAAATGCCCAGCGTATAGGGCTCTGCCAAGGGGTTATCCAAGATGGTTTGCATCTCTGCGCCGGCAGCAGCGAGGGTGCCACCGATGAGCACCGCTGTGACGGTCATAGGCAGACGTATATCAAAGATGATCTGCCAGTCAATTGGGCGGGAATCGCTGGGGTGAAAGAGCACGTAGAGCGCCTCATTTGCGTTCAAACTGCTGCCGATGAGGAAATCTATGGCAATGGTGACGCATAGCAGGGCCGTAAGCCCTGCGATGATCGCTACCTTTCGCCTGCTAGCTGTTCGGTACCAGTTTGACCGGGGGCGTTGCCGTTGCGGGGTAGAGTTTTGGTCGTCCACCTCGCTTCCGGTGGCAATTGATTGCGCTCGTGCTCCGTGGCTCATGGCAAACCAGTCCAGAAGGTGCCGCTAGCCTCCACAGGGAGGAATTTTTCATGTAGTTCTTCCAAATCGGCCTGCGGGTCGACATCGGAAAACAGGTCGGGGTGCATGGCTTTGGCAAACCACTCGATGGCTAGGTAGTTGTATGGGGAGTCGTAGAAGTGATGCCACGCAGCGTAGGCCCGCTTGTTCTTGACCGCCCGCATTTCCTTAAGGACAGGTTGCCCGTCAACAACGCGTTGGAAGTCTTTGGCTGCCTGTTCGGTGGACTCGTCGTAGCCCAGGGGTACAAAGCCATTCTTCTTTGGCTGCTGCTTGGCGCCGGTCCAGTCTGCGCCGGTGGCGATGATGACGTCTGGGTCTTTTTCAGCTAGCGCCTCGGGAGAGACTTGCCCCTGCTTGGCGTCGATCATATCGTCGCCCACGTTTTCGCCACCCGCTGCGTTAACAATTTGGGCTAGGTTGGACTTAGCGAAGGTAGAGCAGCAGTCGAAGTAGCCGGGAGCTCGCCAGAGGAAGGTCGGTGTGGGGGTGGCCTTGGCTTTTTCTAGGCGCTCCTGAACCATGTTCACCTTGGACTCATAGAACTCGGCATACTCTTCCGCTTCCTTCTCGTGGCCGAGTACCTTGCCGAGCAAGCGCACGCTCGGTGCGGTGTTCTTCACCGGGTCGGTAAAGTAATCGACGGTAACCGTGGGGATTCCGGCCTTTTCTAGACCGTCTACGATGCCAGCATCCTGGGCGGCTTCGAAGCTGGTTGCGGAGACAATGAAGACATCTGGACGGGAATTCAAAGCTTGCTCAACGGACATCGAGCCGTCGTAAACTTCACCAGTTTGCTCAATATCTTCGATCTCTGAGAATTTCTGTTCGTACTTCTTGTACGTGCCAGGGTCGTTCTGCTCCAGGTCATCTGGCCAGGCAACGATGCCCTGGAGCGGGTTTTCTTTGTTGAGGATGGATGTCGTGTAAAGCATCCGTTGCCCGCCCATGAGGACCCGATCGACGTTCTTCGGAACCTCGACTTCGCGCCCGAGAATGTCGGTGATCTGTTGCTTTTCTCCGTCATCTGCGGTCTGTTGTTCATCGTTAGTGCTGCAGGCAGCGGTCATAAGGAGGGCAGTGGCGGTGACGGCTGAGGCGACTACGCGGGCCATTCGGTGGTGAGGGGCGCGTGGGGTTTTAAAACCGCGAGCCCTAGTTGTCGTGAGGGACAAGGCAATCCTTTCTTCCAAGTGGATCTATTAGGTTAGCCATACCTTTGTTTATCTACAATGGGTGATGAAACTTTTACCCCCAACATTCCCGTTAAGTCAGTTCATTCAGTCGGCGGGAATATGTGCGTAGCAGCAGTACCGCCGTGGTTGCGAAACCCATGATGAGTCCTAACCAGACGCCATATCCTTCCCATCCGAGGAGCTTTCCAAATATCAGAATCCCGGGGACGCCAACCAGCCAGTACCCGACGAGGGTGCAGCGTAGCCCTGAGGTGGTGTCTTTCAGGCCTCTCAGTAGGCCCACTGCCACGTTTTGGATTCCTTTGGCGAACTGTTGCAGTACCGCGAGACATAGGAGCAGGACGGCAATGTGAAAGGTGGTGGGATCTGCCTCTTTTAAGAAAGGATGCAGTACCCACCTGCCCAACAGAAGCCACAGCGCGCCCATTATTCCCAGATACGTGACCACGACGAACAATATGCGTCGGGTAATCTCGCGCACTGAGTCGGCACTCTCGGCCCGAGCCCTTGTGATCAGCACCGAGCCGCCGTGAGAAAAGCCGATGCACACTTGGTAAACGATGTACGCCAGTTGGTTCACAATATTGTGCGCCGCTAGCATCTGTGGGCTAAAGGTCCCCATCACTAAACCGGCGATGGTTGTTATTGCAGCCTCCGAGCCATAGGTCAGACTGACTGGTACCCCGAGGCGGACGAGGCGGCAGATAGTCTCCCCATCTCCTTTACACGGAAGGATGTGGAAATAGGGCTGTAGCTCGGGAATGCGCAGTACCACAATCCGGAAGGCCAGGAAGGTAAGCAGTTGGATGACAGTTGTAGAAAGCCCGATGCCCGCTACCTTCCAGTGATCCGAGGCTGCCCATGTCATAAATAACCAGTTCAATGCGATATTTATAAATATCGATATCAGCGTGATGGTTAACAGGGAGCCGGGTTTTCGCATGCCCACGGCGAATTGGCGCAGGACGTTGAGCCACATCATCGGGACTAACCCGGGTGCGAGCGCAAGGGTCATGGCGAAGGTGAGTTGGGCAACGTGCTTGTCGATGGGCAGAACAAGGACCAATCCGCCTAGGGCGATGACCAGTAACGCGCCGAGAATTGCAGTGCCAGTGGCCACCGCGAAGGAGGAGCGCACAGCCCGCCGGATCTGTTCTGCTCCCGCCTCGCAATTTTGACAAGAGGTTTTCTCTTTTTCCATTTTTGCTGCTGCTTCAGCCACAAGATTTGCCCCGGCCGTCACCATGCCCACGCACATCGTGCGGATCTGGTTGTAAAGCTGCATCGCTAGGCCGCCGCCGGCTATCGCCAGTACGCCCACGGACTGCAGCATCAATACGTCCGTGGTGGTCAATGCAACTCCGGCGAGTTGTACTCCAGCGATGGGAAGGGAAATTCCCAGAACTTCGCGATATTTCCGGATGGATTTCAACCTCGCAGCCACCTTCAACTTCGGACTAACATTCGTCTCGGCCCTCGCTTCTCATCTTCTAAACCTCGCCCATTTTGGCGGCTGGTCTCCAATGTGCTGCGGTTTCTAGCGGTAGATACGCAGCACATCCGATTCATTTGCGGCCTCCAGGCCGTTGAAGCGAATGGCGCTGCGATACATCTGCACCAAAGTTGCAATCGGACGCTGCCGTCTGCACCATGGAAATTAGTGGTTCGCCCCTGCGGATTCAGCTGGTGCTGGCCGATGCCCCAGCGGTACCACCGTTGGTTGAGACCGAATCCCGTTCAGGGCTGGTGTTTGCAGCGGCAGAGACTCCCTTCGGAAAGTATAAAGATTATACCTAGTTTAGGTAAGGCTACCATAATTGAAGATTTCCACTTCAAACACTTCAGGTGGAAGGAGTGTGAAGATGGATAGGAGAGACTGAAGTGTCCCAGGTTTTGTTCCGTTTGAGTAGATGGGAAAATCTGGAACATGCCAAGAAAATTTGACCAGGATGCAAAGGACCGTGTGGTCCGTCTCGTGGAGGACCGCATCTTGGCGGAAAGCATGTCGATGCATCCCGCGTGCTAGGCAGTAGCTTCAAAGTTGGGGGTTTCATGGCACACGGCTCGTCTATGGACTTAAGCCTGCTCGTCGTGCGGGAAACATCCCAGAACCTGTTCCTGAAGATTTGGCTACCGAAAATGCCAGGCTACGCCGCGAAAATCAAGAGCTACGCGACACCAATGAGCTACTGAAGGCTGCCTCGGCTTTTTTCGCGTCGGAACTCGACCCAAAACGTCGGAAATGATCCGGTTCATCGATGAGTATCGGGATCGTTTCTCCATCGAGTTCATTTGCGAGACGTTAAACACCCACCGTGTTGGCGGTTTCATCACGTCCCGTGGATACCGCCAATCAAAAGCCCGTGGTATGAGTGCCCGCAGTCTTCGTGACGCTGCTCTAGTCGCGCACATCGCCGAGGTCCATGAAGAAAATTTTGGCGTCTACGGCATCCGTAAGATGTGGCATACTCTGCGCCGTGAAGGAATCGACATTGGCCGTGAGCAGACCGCACGCCTGATGCGTCTTGCTGGAGTCAGAGGCAAAGGTAAAGGTAAGTCTCCTATTACTACCCGCAAGCCGAAGGGACCAGATCTGCGTCCTGATTTAGTTAATCGCAAGTTCAACGCCCCGGCACCGGCCCGATTGTGGGTGGCCGATATTACTTATGTGCGCACTAGAAAAGGATTCGTGTACACCGCTTTTGTTACCGACGTGTTCTCCCGAAGGATCGTCGGGTGGGCACTATCTGATTCAATGCGTACCGAGGCGCTGCCGCTGCAGGCGCTTAATCAGGCGATTGTCAGCGCGAAGGAAACAACGGGGCTGATTCATCATTCAGATCATGGCTCACAGTACGTCAGCATTGTCTACAACGAACGGCTGGCTGAGTATGGAATTGCTGCCTCTACCGGGACAGTAGGAGATTCCTATGACAATGCTTTGGCCGAAAACGTCAACGGTTCCTACAAAAATGAGCTGATTCATCGGCGGTCGTGGGACAGCGTGGTTGACGTGGAGATCGCGACGTTTGAATGGGTTAATTGGTGGAACGAGGTACGGCTTCACCAAAGTCTCGGCTATCGCACGCCAGCTGAGGTTGAGTCAGAGTTTTGGGAAACCAACCCAGCCCAAGAAATAATGGAAATCAAGGCAAATGCCTAGGAACAAAACCCGGGACACTTCATAGTGAAGCTCTTCATCAAATGCTTCTACATATCCAGGGTGCGCGGAAATACCTGCAATATAAGCAGTAAGTTTTTGTACCGTAATCTCTCTACCGAAGCGCTCCGATAGTGCTGCTAATAGCCCAGGTGCAGTATTTGGTTCACCATCAGGGTGCAACATGGGAAGCGCTCGCCCACCACGGTTATTGAAGCAGTGCATATCGGGTATCAGGCTGGAGAACATAAGCCCTGGCCCTGCCTTGGGATAGTGGGCATGTTGTTCAACTAGGAATACCTGCTCTGGTGACCGTGCCGCCCAGAGATCCGGGCTAGCTCGATGAAGAAGTCTGCTGTCTGCAATGATGTACTGGCGGTCGAACGACCTGTACCCTACCTCGACAATAGCTGGCCTACTTGGCCATGCCACGTCGGTAATAGGTTTTCCAGTGTCTTGTTCAACGTCTGAGCCTGTGAGAGGCGACTTTCTGATGTCAATTTTTGTAGAACTGGTTTCTTTAAATAGTTCTCGTTTTCTCTCCAGGCTTGTTTCTTGTATGAGTTCATCCCAGCGCTGCTCTAGGATGGCACGTTCTGGTGCGTACACCCAGGTTTTGTTTGGCTTAACCCCGGGCGCAGTCCATGGATAAATATCGTTAAGCGCTGGGTAATGCCCCCATTGCTCATTAGCCTTAGGTGTAAATCCATCATCCCAGTTATCGCCAGTGTCTTGAAAGCTATCGCTGTCAAGGTCAAGGGTGCTTAATGCACTAAATTTTTCCTCTCGGGTACCGTGCAAGTCGATGTATTTAATCTCAGCTGGTTCGGCCTCGTCGTTTTCCTTGTTGCGGATAAAAATGCCGATACCTACGGGCGTTTCGATGTTAAATACAGCGTTTTTTGCCGGGGGTTGCATGCCTTCTGGGGTGAGATTAATAATCCAACCGCGCGAGGTATTACGGCGCATCCACTCGCGCATGCCCTTAAACCCAGGGCCGTTAAGATATCCAGTCGCTGTAATAAAGCAGACAACACCATCTGTGGAATGGGGGATGCTTTCAAAGACTTTCCACATCGCCCATCGCCAAAAATAGACATAAAGGTTTTTCAGCACATACTCGTATTTGCCATTGCCTTCTTTGCGGAAATCATCAAGCGGTGCATGGTTACTATTGGCGCTGCCTTTTTCGACCCAGCCGCCCAGGCCTTCGGACTTGTCTTTGTAGGGTGGGTTTCCGATACATACTTGTATAGGAGTTTCTAGTTTGACACGGTTAGCGCGCTGGCGTTGCTGTGCAATAAGTTGCAGCGTATAGCTTAATTCGCGGTTTGTTCCCGACTGTGGATCTTCGAGAGTATCGGCGACGTAAAGGTGCATTCCATTTTCGGGAAGCTGGCCACCGAATTCTTGGATAGCTTGGCTCAGGCGTAGCTCGGCAACCGAAAATGGTCCTGATTGCAGTTCAATTCCGTATAGACGCTTGGCCACGGAAGTTACTGCATCAGCAACAGCGCCAGGCCCGTACTTTTTTGCTTGGGCTGCAACATGCTGAACAATACTCAAACCGTAGGTGCCGGTACCCATTGCGGGGTCGATGACAGCAACCGAATCTGCGGATAGCCCCTCGGGAATGGATAGATACTTTTGTAGGGCTTGGTCGGTGAGTCGGGTCATTGCAGCCACGACTTCAGCGGGGGTGTAGTAAGAGCCAGACTTCTTGCGCAGGGCTGGGTCGTAGGTATTGAGGAAGTGCTCGTAAAGATGCAGATAGACATCTTGGTTGCCACCAGAAATGGCTCGCCAGTCGGTAGCCGAGAGCGTACGGATAATAGTCTCTAGGACTAATCCAACTGTTGAGCCTTTAATATGCTCGGTTAGCAAGTCTAAGGAACGCCCCAGCAGGCTGTGTTTAGATTGCAGTCCTTCGGCAATATCTCGTAGCCGGATATTGTTAAAGTCTGCCCCATCGGAGAGGGCAACAACCAAGGCAAAGACCACTGTTTGCGCGAACCCATCTGCAAATTCTTCATCAGTGGCGTTCGGATACAAACTGGAACGCCAGTCGCGTTTCAGGCCGATAAATGGATAGGAGTTTTCTTCTCGTCCGGTAGCTTTTGCATTGCGCCGGTTAGCTTTGAGAGATTCCAGAACCTCTTCACGCAAAAGCGCAGCAAGCGGAGCAATAGTGTCCACTAGGCGACTAATTGTTTTAATCGGCGTGGGAGTCCAGGACAGAAAGCTTGACAATACGGTGTCGAGCTCAGGTGGCGCAGCGATGGCGCCTTTGAACTTGGTTAACGATGACACCGGTAAGTGTGCTATGGCCACGAGTTCGCCATAGCGCCACAGCCGCCATTCCAGACCATTGGTGTGAAGCAGGTTAGGCAGTTTGCTCAGGCGTTTCCACTGCTTACCGTTGTGCGTGGTCTTGCCGTATGTGTCTGGGTCTAGAGAAGTCCCGGGCTTTTTTAATTCGACGTGGCCAGACATTAACCCATCGATCCGTATACCAAAGTCTGGGCGGACGTTGCCGGAGTCCTCCCGGACTTCGGCATGCAGGACTACTTTCCTGCTAAGAATCTTTTCGCCGTACTCGCGCAGTAAATTGTCTACTGGCGTAGCCAATGCGGCTTCTGGCTCTCCTGGGCCATTGAGGCTGTCCTTAGCGGCTTGTCCGAATTGAGCCACGAGAGTATCGAAAACGTCCATAACGTGATGATACAGCCCGTAAATACGCTGCCTATAGATTTATCTACGAGACGAATGGCACTATAAGGTCGAACTGACGGGGCGCTGATTTACCCTCACGGCTACGCCTGCTTTAGGCGTTTTTCAATGCCCGATACACCGTAGGGCGGGTGACCCCAAACTCACGCGCTAGTGCGGCTTTCGACTCCCCCGCCAACACGCGCCGCTTAATCTCCGCCACCTGCTGCGGACTTAGGGCAGGTTTGCGGCCTTTATACTTGCCGGCCTTTTTCGCCAACGCAATACCCTCCGCCTGCCGCTCACGGATAATGGCCCGCTCAAACTCCGCAAAGCTGCCGAGGATACCCAGCATTAAATCCGCGCGAGGGTCACTAGTGCCCTTCGAGAACGATAGGTTCTCGTGCAGGAAAGTAACGGTCACCCCCTTGTCGGTGAGCTCATCAACAATGCCACGCAAATCCGTCAGCGAACGGGCGAGGCGATCAATCGACGAGACGACGAGCTCGTCACCGTCACGCACATAGGTCATACACTCCCCCAGCCCAGGACGCTCAGCCTTCGTGCGGCCCGAAATCTTATCCTCAAAGAACCGGTCAATCTTGCCGGAAGCGTCGAGTAGCTCTTTCTGACGCTGATTATTCTGCTCCACCGTCGAGACACGGATATACCCCACCCGCTGACCGCGCATCAGTCCTCACTCTTCGAAAGCTTAAAGGCCGCATTCTCCTGGGCGATAACCGCATCACGGTACGACTCGATTGCATCCGAGAGGGCATACAGCTGAACCCCGTCGAGACCATCAGCGTCAGCAAGCAACGCTTGTACAATCCTGCCCAACGCCTGCTGCCCCGACGACAACCCATCATGCAGATTTTTCACCCGCGCCAACGCGGGCACAGCATCAATATGACTTTCAATATGGAAACCATCCGGCGACAACACCACAACCACCACTTTCTGTATAACTAAAGTCTAAGCCCCACTATACAGGTGTAAAACAATCCCCGAATCAACCTTATTTTACGTTAAAATGCAGCCACAGCCCCGCGTAACGATAGGGTGTACCCCAGGTGCCCCTACCAGCGCCCGCAGTTGAAGGCTTCACCTACCAAATGGTAAAGTTAGCTATATGCGAACCAGTCAGCGCTCCGAGATCCTGGAAGCTGCCCTCCGCGTCATGAACGCAGCGGAGGGTGGCGACATTACCCTTGACGCAGTGGCCCACGAGGCCGGGCTCACCAAACCGGGATTGCTATATCACTTCCGCAACCGCGACGTACTGCTCGCCGCGATCGTCGACCACGCTGCGGCCAACGTCGAGAACGACATGACTGCCACCCTTGGCAAGCCCCTCGAGAACGCCAACGCCACCGAGCGGCTCCTGAGCTACGTTCACGTCGCCGCCCACGGGGCCGCCAAGCGCGCCGAGTTCATCATCTGGGGCCAAGCGACGTATCGGCCCGAACTCACCGAACCGTGGACTACGCGGATGGGCCGCTGGCTCGAACTCCCGGACGATCTCGACGCCGCCACCCGAGCCAGGCTGACCACCGCCCGACTCGCCGCCGACGGACTCTGGGGCGCCCAGGCCACAGGTGTGTCCACCCTCCACGGCGCGGATCTCGAAGCCGTCGTCTCCAGCATTCGCTCCCTGATCGAAGGAACAACCCCATGAAGCAGTGGTTCCTGCTCGCTGGCGCCATCACTACCGAAGTGGCGGCGACGCTGTCTCTCAAGGCGGCGCTCAATCACCCATCCTGGTACATCGTGGTTGCTGCCGGATACATCGGCACTTTCGTCTTCCTCACCTTCTGCCTGCGCGAAGGAATGCAGATCGGCGTCGCCTATGGCATCTGGGGAGCCAGCGGGGTCGTGCTCGCCGCCGTGCTATCCGCCGCGATTTTCGGTGAACCTCTGACCGCTGTGATGGGTCTTGGAATGGTTGCGATCATCAGCGGTGTCCTCACCGTCGAACTCGGCTCCCAGAAAGCTCAGCAAACCGCAGCCCAGGAAGCAGGAGTCAACTCATGAGATGGATCTTCCTCGCAGGCGCCATCTTGTCCGAAGTCGTCGCGACCATGTCGCTACGAGCCTCCGACGGTGGCCGGGTGAAGAAATGGTTCATCGGCGTCATCGCGGGGTATCTCGTGGCGTTCGTCGCCTTAAGTCTCGCCTTGGCCGACGGCATGGCCCTTGGCGTCGCCTACGGCATCTGGGCAGCATCCGGCGTAGCTCTCACCGCGATCCTCGCCCGGGTCATCTTCCACGAACCCCTCACCCGAACCATGGCCCTCGGCATCCTCCTCATCGCCGTCGGAGTTCTCACCGTTGAACTCGGCGCCAACTTGGCGAACTGACGCATTTCCGCAGGTAAACCAGGCAGATTGGTGTGCTGCACCACGAGGCGCACAGACAAAGGCTCCCCAATGAGCGCCTGTGGGCCTAGCGTTGTGGATGTGATCACCTGTGTCGTCCACTACACCATTGAAGCGTCCTGGGTTTAGTTCCTACCTCAGCT